>JAITNP010000220.1 GCA_031290455.1 Treponema sp.
CGGCAGGTAGTTATACTTCTCCTGCACCCCCTGCAAAATGGGGATAATTGAGCCAGGTTTGGCCCCCCATGTTTTTATGACGTCATCTACAACGCCACCGTCAAATTGTGTGTTCACCTCATCCACCTCTCTCTGGTAATATTTCTTCCCCATCCGGGAAAGACGGCAATAAAAAAACACTATCGTAACATCCTGCACTGGCAGTGTATTTATAAGGGTACCGTTTAATTTGATTATTATGGAAGGCTTTGTTGCAACCATATAAGTTTATAGCAATCTATCCTGTTATTTATCATCAGATGTTACTATAATAGCATATAAGAATAGATTATATACATGGTTGTAAGTACCTGTCAAGTAGCTCTGTTAAAAATAGTTCAGTTTTTCAGCACATCCCGCCATCTCCTTTGCATTGCTTCGGCGGTTACCCGTGCACTCCGGCCTTCTTCAAGCATGGTATAGAGTTCCTCCCAGATTATACTCTCAAGTTCCCGGACCCGGGGGATACCGATAAATTCCTGGATAGTATCGCCCCCCTCATACATATCGTAGACCTTGGCATAAAATGGTGTATCTCCCAAGGAATCCTCCGGAACATTCCCGATTCCCGGGAGACCGTGGGTTTGAACGGCCAGAACCGATACCTGTTCCGCGAGAAACGCAATAAAGGCCCAGGCCGCTTCCTTGTGTTCACTGTACCGGGAAATACCGGCGTACCAGCTCGTTAACCCGAAAACCGGCTTTCCGAAATAGCCGTCGGGTACAGGAATGGTGGTAATGCCGAAACCGGTATCCCCTATCCGTTCCCGGATATCATCGATATCCTGAACCGAGGCTATTATCATGCCGATCCGGCCATCACAGAATTCTTCCAGCTTTTGTTCCCTGGTTTTTGAGAAGCTGTTCGGGGAAAGCAGCTCCTCTTCCCAGAGGGTGCCCAGAAATTCCAGGGTCTCAATGATGGAACGGTCGGTAATGTTGGGTCTCCCCTGCTTCATCATGACCGCGCCGGAAGCCCACACCCAGGAATAGACATCAAGGTACATATCCTCTGGATTCGCCGCGTCCAGGGACAGGGCCATACCGAACCGGTTCGGGTTCTGCGCGGTAATGGTCCGGGCGTAGTGTAAGAAGTCGGTCCGGCTCTTGGGGGGGCGATCAAAACCCGCGGCCTTTAATACCGCAATATTATAAAAAAGGGGCGCCATGAAGGAGACCAGGGGAATAGCCCACCTTGCATAGCGCGTCGCCGGGTTCTCCTGGTATACCCCCGAGGTGAACTCCGCATTTTCGATATACGGGGTCAGCGGCTCAAGGACTTCATGCTGAATGAGTTCGTGTAACCACCGGGGGTCCAGGGCAAGGATATCCGTGCCGGGAAAGGGATTTTGGTATTCCGCAGACCCCCCGGTGTTATTGGCTACCACTGCCATCGCCATTTTGAGGGCCTTCTCCTGTATTTCCGGGTATGAACGGCTATCCAACCGAATGTGAATACCGGGATTCTGCTTTTCAAACTCCTTGATGAGGCCCGCCAGGGTATCCTTTTCCAATACATCCTGCCACCATTGGGTAAATACCAGGGTAACCGCAGTTCTGGTTCTGGTTCTGGTTCTCGTTCTGGGTTTCGTTTCAATTCCGGGCTGACCTTTTTGGGTTCCAAGCCTGACCACGATACCCACTGCCACGAGAATAAGCGCCATGATCAGCAATAGCCGGTCCAGGTGTTTTATCGGTATTTTGATATCCATGTACCTATTTCCCGGCAGATGCTTTCGGGGGTTTTATGTTCCGCCTGGATCGTGATATGGGCAATACGTTTATATGCCGCCCCCCGGCGTTCATGGAGGTTTTTATGGGTCTCCTGGGGATGGGCGGTGTTGAGGAAGGGGGGTAATTCCCCGGTTGCAGCGCTTGAACGGCATATCCGTTCCCAGGCAGTTTCAGCGGAAACTTCCAGATACATAACCACGGCTCCTGGGGATTTCAGGAGAGATAGGGCATCATCATTATCAATAATACCCCCCCCGGTGGCAACAATGAGCAGGGGGGAGGCCTTAGGGGTATTCCCAGTATTGATAACGGTTTGGAGCGCCCCGATTTCGGCCCTGCTGAAGCATCCGGGATCCGCTTTGTACAAGCTCCGGGGGCTTTGTCCGGTTTGGGTTTCAACCAGTTCATCCAGATCGATAAAATCACCCTGATAGACCGCTGCCAAAACCCGGCCTACGCTGGTTTTTCCCGCATGTTTTGGTCCGGTCAGAAAGAAAATACGAGGATTTTGCAGGGTTCCCATAACTATATCTTATCAAAATGCTCACCCTTACGCTATAGCCAGTATATTGAAAATGGCTCAATCGGTTATAGTTATAATGGTTATGGATGGATTGTGGGTCTTATTATTATTGATTTTTATTGCCGCCCTGCCGGTTGTGCCGGTATATGTATGGTTTCGTGTACGTCAATTTCCGATACCGCCGGTCTGGTTTCTTTTGTCCCTGCTGGCAGGGGCTTTTTCGCTGCTGATTGCCGCCCTGATACAAGGTTTCTTCTCTATGGTCTTGAACACGAGGGGATCCCTGCTTTTCAATATATTTATTCGCATCGCCTTAACCGAAGAAACCGGACGCCTGCTGATGTTGTGCTTCCTCTTCTGGTTGGAAACTCGTATCAGGAACATGGCCTTCCACGTTCCGGCTTATGACGCCCCTTCCCTTGGTCCCGCCGCTTTCGGCGTTGCCACGGGTTTGCTTACCGGTCTGGGGTTTGCAATCATTGAAAGCGCCTCTTATGGGGCGGTGGATATCAGCATTGCCCTGCTCCGGGCCTTTACCGCAGCCCCCTTACATGGGGCCTGCGGTGCCAGGGTAGGATATGGGGTGATTATTTTTAAACACGCCCCGTATCGCGGGTTATGGCGCTTTCTTTCCGCCGTTGCCATCCATGGTATGTATAATCTTATGGTCATCAACCCCGGAATTCCCCCCTTTCTCCCTGTCCTGATAGCCCTTTCAGCCCTGGCTTCTTCTACGCGGCTGCTTTCAAAGAGCCGGCAATAGCATATTCTGAATTGAAATTTGAAAATACCCTATTGACAGGTTTATAAATGAAGATTATGGTAAAAAGAGTATGGAATATACGGTTATATGTAATGTTTTTTGGGTGGTATCAAAGACATGCATTGGTTGTATTCTATAAATTTTATCCAAATATAAGGAGATAAGATTATGAAGAAAACATTGGGGATAACCATAGGGTTATTAATCATGACAACTCTTTTTACGGCGGCTGTATTTGCTGATTCCGCAGGTAAAAAAGGTGAAACTTGGCAAGTTGCTTATAAAATTGTACGAACCGACACCCAAGCTACGGTAGAAGAGAAGACATTAACCAAGGCGCTTGACAAGGACGAGCCGAGTGTTGAAGCTTGGGCGAAAACACAATTGGGATTTCCCAAGGGCGATACTCGTGAGGTGAAAAAAGTACCCCAGCAGATTCAGATAACTGCGCTAACACCACCGGCCGGTGGCGCTGCACCTGCGGCTACACCAGCAGCAGCGGCTACACCGGCGTCTGCGGCTACACCAGCAGCGGCTACACCGGCGCCTGCGGCTAAACCAGCTGCGGCACCCAAGAAAAAATAATACAGTACCGCTAGCTGAATGTTCGAAATAGTACCACCGATTCGAGCATGTGGCGTTGCTTTCAAAAGGCTGGCAATAATAGAAAAATAATAGCGTGTGAAAACGCGCAGGGGAGGGGTGAAAATCTCCAGGATGGTCATTATCCTGGAGATTTTCGCCCCTTCTCTGTGTGCGTTATTGCGATTGAGAGACGGCGCCGGATTCCTCCCATGGGTTACTGTTCCTGCCGCTTCCTTCCCCTATCCGGTTGATTGATCTCATAATGATAATGGATAGGATGGTGGTTTTGGGTATAGCCGGTGAGGAGTGATTCTTCGGAACAGGCCACCGCAGCCACCTGTACCTGTATGACCGGGTGTTCCCGTTCCCGTATTTTCAGGTCAAGAAAAATGCGGGTATCTTTTAAGGAAAAAGATAGTTCCTGCATCTTGTCCAGGAGGGCGTCAATGGCCTGTAATGCCTGATTTTGAGATCACACACAAAGGTACCGCTCCCCCGGGTCTTCTTGATGAGTCCCGCCAGTTCCAGCATGTCATAGGCGTGTTTGATGGTACCATGGGATATGCCGCTTTCCCCGGCGAGGTCCCGCACGGTTGGCAGTTGATAGCCCGGCGGCATGATCCCCGTGGCAATATGCTCGGTAACCTGATCCACGATTTGCTGGTAAATTGGCGTCTTGCTTGAAGTATCAATCGTTATCTGCATTTTTGTTGCCCCTTATCCGGTTTGTGCGATACTTAAAAATACTACAAAAACTGAGAAATTGATACATACCAATGTATTTAAACTATATTACAACATGTGCAGCAATTTCAACCGTAACGGTATAAAGAAGGTAAAAGAAAGTAAAAGAAGTTCACAACATCTTCCCTTTTTTACTTTCTTGCAAAATGCCAGCAAGAGCAGCAAAGTGGCATCCCAGGGCTATACCCCCCTTGCATTCCGTCCGTTCTTGCGGTTGAATGAAACTATGACCGCCGAACAGAAAACCAAAGTCGCCTTGTTTCTTGATATGGCCGGAGATTACCTCCGGGACGGGTATAAACGCCCCCCGCGGGAATATGCCTTTGCAGCGGACCTTCCCGCAGTAAGCCCGCTCTGTTCAGATACCACCCCTTCGGATGCGGTTGTTATCACCACGCCGCGGATCCCCGCTTCCGGGGAGCCCGGTACGACCCCTGGGAAGGAGCCTGGGGTGGAAGGCGCCGATTCCCTGGAGATGGTGGCTGCTGCGGTCCGCTGCTGTACCGGCTGTCCGCTGCACACCACCCGTACCATGGCAGTACCCGGGGAAGGGGTAAGCCATCCGCTGGTCTTGGTCATTGGGGAAGGGCCTGGGGCAGATGAGGATGCCTCGGGCCGGCCCTTTGTGGGGAAGGCGGGGCAACTTCTGGACAAGATGCTCGCCGCTATCGGGCTTTCCCGGGAGCAGCATTGTTTTATCGCCAATGTGGTAAAATGCCGGCCCCCGGGTAACCGGGATCCCCTTCCTGAAGAAGTTGCCTCCTGCGCATCCTTCCTGACCCGGCAGATACGGCTCCTGAAACCCTTAGTTATCCTCGGTGCCGGGAGGGTATCCACCCAAACCCTCCTCAATACCAGCGAAGGGATTGGAAAACTCCGGGGAGGCTTTACCCCCTATGCAGGGATTCCCCTGCTTCCCACCTATCACCCCAGTGCCCTGTTACGGGATGCCTCACTCAAACGTCCCGCGTGGGAAGATTTAAAGCTGCTCCGAACCAAACTTATTGATCTGGATGAAACCTATGCCCTTAACACCCCTGAAGGAAGCTGATATGTCTTTCTCTGGTTCCATTATATCCTTATATCTCAATGAAATCACGGCGCCGGATACTACCTACCTGGAGCTTATCTTTGATATCCCCACCAATCAGGTGTTCACCTACCGTATGGACGCCAAGGGGGAAGGGAGGCTGGGGAAGCGGGCGATAGCGCCTTTGGGGAGGCGGGAGGCGCTCGGCTATATCATCGGAGAACGGGCCACCCTTCCCGAAGGGGTGCATGAGGCCGGAATCAAGGCAGTACGCCGGGTCGTTGATGGAGAACCGATCTTTGACCATCGGGATGTAGCGCTTGCAGAATGGATATCAGGGTTTTATCTCTGCGGTATCGGGCAGGCCCTGGCGGCCATGATCCCTTCGGGAAGGCGATCCGGAGCCTATGCATCCTTCCCGGATAATGAAGAGGGGATTCTGGGAACCCCTCCGCTCCTGTCCGAGGAGCAGCAACGGGCTTTAGATGCGATAAGCGCTTCCCTGCAATCAGCATCGAAAGGGATGATCGCCCCCCCGGAACAGTCCGGGAAAGAAACCGCCGGCCCGGTTTCGCTTCCGCCGCCCTCCATGTTTTACCTCTACGGCATCACCGGATCAGGAAAGACCGAAGTATTCCTCCGGGTGGCGGAGCATCTGCTCACTGCGGGGAAGTCGGTCATCTACCTGGTACCGGAAATTTCCCTGACCCACCAGACCGCCGAGGCCATAGGCAAACGATTCGGGGCGCTGGCGACAACCATCCATTCCGGGATGAGCCCCAGTGCGCGGCTCACCGAATGGGTGCGGATCCGCCAGGGGGATGTCCGCATCGTGGTGGGTCCGCGAAGCGCCGTATTTGTTCCGGTGCAGGACCTCGGTCTCGTCATCATTGATGAGGAGCATGACGGCTCCTATAAATCGGGGAATACCCCGCGCTACCATGCCCGGCAAGTTGCCATGCGCCGCTGTTCTGTAGAAGGAGCGCAACTGGTCATGGGATCCGCAACCCCCTCAGCGGAAGCCTGGAAGTTCATGCAGGAGGGGACCATCAAACGGTTGAACCTTACCCGCCGGCTTTCCGGGGGAAGTACCCCTGAGATTATCCCGGTCAGCCTTGAACGTACCCAGGGCTGCCTCACGGAGGAATTAAAAGCAGAGATCCGGAAGACCGCCCAGTTGGGAAGGCAGACTATCCTCTTTCTCAACCGCCGGGGGTTTGCCTATTTCTACCATTGCCGTTCCTGTGGTTACGAACTCACCTGCCGGCATTGTTCGGTATCCCTGACCTACCATAAAAGCAAAGGCCGGGCGATTTGCCATTACTGCGGGTATTCGACGGTCCCCCCCAAAGTGTGTCCCCAATGCGGGTCCGTGGAAGCGGGGTATACCGGGTTTGGCACGGAAATGATCGAGGAAGAGGTCCGCAGGACCTTTCCTGACCTTCGGATCCGTCGGGCCGATGCGGATACCACCAGCCGCAAAGGAAGCCTCAAGGAGACCCTGGATATCTTTAAGGCCGGGGGTTTCGACATCCTCTTGGGAACCCAGATGGTTGCCAAGGGGCTTAACTTTCCCGGAGTACGCTTGGTGGGGGTGGTCCTGGCAGATACCGGGCTGCACCTCCCCGATTTCCGGGCCGCGGAACGGACTTTTTCCCTCATCGTCCAGGTTGCGGGCCGTTCAGGCCGGTACTTCCCCGATGGCAAGGTCATTGTCCAGACCCTGCGTTCCCATGACCCGGCCATCACCCGGGCCTGCGCCCTGGATGTGGAGGGCTTTTTCACCGCAGAACTGGCCCAGCGGGAGGTTCTGGGTTTCCCCCCTTACTCACGGCTTATCCGGTTTACCGCCCGCTCTAGGGATGAAGAGCGGGCGGATATGGTCATAGGCCGCATCGCCTCCCTCGCCTCCCCCTTGCTCCCTAAGGACGCCGATGTCCTCGGTCCAGCCGAGTGTCCCATCGGCGTCATAGCCGGGAATTACCGGCGCCAGCTTATCCTGCGGGGGAAATCCATGGGTAGTCTCCACGCCGCCGCCCGAATCATCCTTTCCCAGTATGACAAGGGCAAGGATAGCCGGGTCTATGTTGAGGTTGATGTGGACCCGGTGAGCCTGCTCTAAGGATTGGGTATAGCATATCTTCCGGCGTAAACCTAATCCTGAGAATCTTGATACGTCATTGCGTAGTTTGTTCAGGTTGTTAATAAAAATTTTATCAAGTTCAGAAAGCTTATACCTTTTGCGGGCTCTTCCGACTATCCTATGGGTAAAGAGCCATGTTCAATAGCCCCTCTTCCGCAGGATTTCAAGGTTGTCCCGAGCGACCGTATCATTGGGATTAAGCCGCAACGCTTCGGTGAAGTCGGCGCGGGCACGGGTATAGTCCCTTGTATTACCGTAGGCGAAGCCCCGGCCATTATATGCCACCGCAAGATTGGGATTTATCCTGAGAGCCTGTGTGTAGTCAGCAATAGCCCGGTCATAGTCCTTTTTAGCGTTGTAGACGCTGCCCCGGTTATAATATGCCAGAGCATAATCGGGATTTATCCTGAGAGCCTGATTGTAGTCAGCAATAGCCCGGTCATAGTCCCTTGTATCCTTGTAGGCGTTGCCCCGGTTAGTATATGCCTCAGCAAGATTGGGATTTATCCTGAGAGCCTGCGTGTAGTCAGCAATAGCCCGGTCATAGTCTTTTTTATCGGAATAGGCGTTGCCCCGGTTATAATATGCCTCAACATCATTGAGATTTATCCTGAGAGCCTGCGTGTAGTCAGCAATAGCCCGGTCATAGTTCCCGGTATCCTTGTAGGCGATGCCCCGGTTATTATAGGCCTCAGCAAGATTGGGATTGAGCCTGATAGCCTCATTGTAGTCAGCAATAGCCCGGTCATAGTCCCCTTTATTGCGGTAGGCGACGCCCCGGTTACAGTAGGCCTCAGCATAATCGGGATTTATTCTGATAGCCTGATTGTCGTCAGCAATAGCCTGGTCATAGTCCCCTTTATTCTTATAGGTGACGCCCCGGTTATTATAGGCCTCAGCATCATTGGGATTGCGCCTGATAGCCTCATTGTAGTCAGCAATAGCCCGGTCATCATCCAGGGACAAGCCTTCCCCCGGATCAGCAGGGGGTTTCTGCTCAGTTATTTGAGTTGCCGGAACAGTTGCCGTGGTCCCGCAGCCTGCCCAGAGCAGGATGATCCCCAGCAGTACCAGAACGCACCAGGGGTTCTTCGTTTTGTTATCCATCTTAAATACTCCTGTTAATGGTCCATTGCCCGCTAAGTTACGGTTTAGTATGAAGACTATAGCCGAAATCATCAGCGGAGCGCAAGCCCTCCTGGACATATCCTTTACCGTGCAGCGGTACAAAATCCGAACAACGGTTGAACGGGCGAACGCTCATGTAAATATGTCAATATCAGAATAAGATTATTTCTTTTTAGATATAGATGACACCCTTTTTCTTGGTCAATCATGTAATGTATAATAGCGGTATGCTTGATTTAGTAAGGAGTTTCTTATGAAAACTACATTGAAGATTGAAGGGATGTCCTGTGAACATTGTGTCCAGCATGTAACCAAAGCTTTGAAAGGTATTGCAGGGGTAACATCCGCAATGGTGAACCTCAAGAAGAAAAGCGCCGAAGTGGAACATGGTGAGGGGGTTACCCTGGAGGCCATGAAAGCGGCGATTACCGAAGAAGGATACGAGGTGGTGGCATAGGAAAAGACACGGTCTTGATGGCACGGTCCCGGGGATGGGGGGTAATGACCAGGGCAATGTCAAAGACTTCCCTGAGGATGTCCTCCCGCAGCACCTCCCCGGGGTTCCCCTGGGCCGCGATTTTTCCCTTGGTAACCAGGGCAATGCGGTCGGCAAAGAGGCCGGCCAGGTTAAGGTCGTGGATGCTGACCAGGGCGCCGATGCCTGAGTCCGCCATGGAACGGATCAGCTGCATGATCATAAACTGATACTTGGGGTCCAGATTATTGGCCGGTTCGTCCAGGAGGAGGAGCCGTGCTTCCTGGGCCATGGCACGGGCAATGAGGACCCGCTGGAATTCGCCCCCGGAAAGTTCCGTAACCGGGCGGTATTCAAATCCCGAAAGCCCGGCGGCTGTAATCGCCCGGTCTGTTGCGGTCCGGTCCGCGGGGGTCTCGGCGCCAAAGGCGCCCCGGTAGGGAAACCGTCCCTGGGATATGGTTTCCTCCACCGTAAAAGGCCAGAGCGTACCGGTGCTCTGAAAGAGAAAACTGATGTTCTCCGCCTTCTCTCGTTTTCCCATGGCAGCTATGTTTTTCCCATCCAGCAACACCCGGCCTGCCAGGGGCGGTATGAAGCCGCCGATGGTTTTAAGGAGGGTGGTCTTCCCGCCTCCGTTGGGACCGGCTAGGGCAACCAGTTCCCCCGGCTTGATTGTAAGGCTAATATCCCGCAACACTACCTTATCCTTGAACCCTAGGGTGAGGTTTTCCAGTTCCAGCCGCGGAGCTTGGGTTGCGGAGGCGGATGATCCTTGAAGCGGTGCAGCGGTATCCATCAGAACCGCCCCAGATGCCGGCCATGTCGGGCCAGCAGATAGATGAAGAACGGCGCCCCCCCAAGGGAGGTGATGACGCCGATGGGAAGTTCCATGCTGCCAATGGCCCGGGCGGCTATATCCGCCAGGACCACGAGGAGGGCCCCTGCCAAGGCCGAAGCGGGGAGGAGCCGCCGGTGGGACGGACCGGTAACCATCCGGACCGAGTGGGGAGCGATAAGCCCTACAAAGCCGACGACCCCGGCAGCGGAAACCGCGGCGGCTACGGCCAAAGAAGCTCCCAAGGCGATGATGAGCCGGGTCTTCCGGACATCCGCCCCCAGGCTTTCGGCCACCTCCTCCCCTTGCAGGAGCAGATCCAGAGGACGGTGGGACAGAAACACGATGAGGCACCCGATGAACATCACCGGCAGGATGGCGGGTAATTCGGGCCAGGATGCCCCGTTAAGGCTGCCCAGGAGCCAGTAATAGACCCGGTGCAGGTCCCGGTCTTTCAATGCCAGGATGAGGGAAAGGAAGGATGAAAAGAAGGTTCCCAAGGCGGTACCCGCCAGGAGCAGGGCCACTGCAGAGGGGGGATTTTCCACACTCCGGGATATGACGAAGGCCAGGAACACCGCCCCGAGGCTTCCCGCAAAGGCGCAGAGAGAGACCGGGGAAACCCCGATACTGCCAAGCGGTCCTGCAAAGGAAAGGCCCGTTACCATTGCCAGGGTAGCCCCCAGAGCGGCCCCGGAGGATGCGCCGATCACATAAGGGTCTGCCAGGGAATTCCGAAATATCCCCTGAAAGGCCGCGCCAGATACCGCGAGGGAGGCGCCCACGGCCATGGCGAGGATGACCCGGGGAAGCCGGATCTCGAAGATCACCAGGGCAGCGGTGTTCTCCAGGGCCGCCTTCCCGGTTCCATTGAACAAAGACAGGAAAGCCTGGTACATATCTTCCAGGCTGAACCTCACGGAACCGACCAGTAATCCTCCAAAAAAGGCCAGGAGCAGGGCCAGGGAAAGGCCGATAATAAGGGGCGCGGTTATGTACCGGACCGAGGATAAGGCTTGGACTTTTATGTTTTTCCCCAGATAATCTCGGATATGGCCAATACCGCGTCCGCAAGACGGGGACCGTAGCGGTAGAGGGTATCCGCGTTCACCAGGGCGATGTGGCCGTCCCGTACCGCGGGAATCCGCTGCCAGCCGGGACGCCGGGACAGCGCTTCGGGGTCGATTATCTTCCCATGATCATTCCCCGCGATGATCCAGGCGGGCCGCCTGAGCAGTACCTGTTCGGTATTTACCACCGGGTATTCTTCAGTTAAATCCTCAAAAATATTTCTCCCTCCCCCCAGACGTATGGCCTCGTTAATAAAGGTATTGCCTCCTGCGGTTATGAGGGGCTCATCAATGAGTTCCCAAAATACTCCAGGCCGCTCCCTGCCTTTGCTCCGTTCCCCTGCCCGGTTTATCTTAGCCTGCATGACGGTAACCACCTCCCCGGCTTCCCGGTCATGACCGGTAAGGCGCCCCAGGGTTGCGATGGTTTGGTACACCCCATCGAAGTTCCGGGGTTCTACCGCGAAAGTGGGGATGGAAAGCCGCTCCAGCAGGGTGATAATCCGTTCGTGCATAAACCCTGAGAGGAACACCACATCGGGCTTTAAGACGGCAATTTGCTCCACGCTGACCGTTGCTCCCGAAAATCCCCCCACCGTGGTCCGGGATTGCGCCTCCGCCGGATAGTTGCAGTACTGCGTCACCCCCACGACCTGTTCCCCTGCCCCAATAGCAAAGAGTATCTCCGTTATTGCCGGGCTTAGACTCACGATACGTCGGGGAGGGGCCTTGAGGGTCAGGGGCCTTCCCAGAATATCGGTCAAATTGATAGGGAACCCCGGCATTTCCTCAGCATATACCGCAGAAATTCCGAATACCAGAACCAC
>JAITNP010000032.1 GCA_031290455.1 Treponema sp.
AACCAGTACCATCCTTTGTTTTTTCCATTTTTTTTCATTAAACTCCTTTCACTGGATAGTCCTGTTACGCACAATCAAAGGGCAAACAGGTTAAAAATTGGTGAGATAGCATATTCCAAGCAACAGGATGGCTTTAAGGGATTCCTTATCCATCGGGTTCGCACCGTTCGGGTTAGTACCGTTCAGGTTCGCACCGTTCAGGTTCGCACCGCTCCGTACGGACTGCAAATGGCCAATCTGTCCCCCATACCACCAGAAAAGCCCCATCTGCATGTCAATACGGAAGGTATACTCGGTAAAATCTTCCTTCTGACTTTGAGCGCCAAAGAAAAGGTAGGCCAGCTCTTCAAGGATGGTACTAAAATTAAAGAGGGCCCGCTGATAATCTCCCTGCTCTATTCCGGCAATAAACCCCGGAACCTGGTTTTGCAGCCGCTCTTTTCGAGACTCTTCGGCCTGTTCAACCCAGGTTTTCTGGATTAAAAGGTCCAGATTGTTCTGAAAATGCCCTAAAAATTTATGTATGTTGATTTCGGCGTCATTGCTCCCCAAGAGACGCTTATAATCGGCGCCAATCCCCAGAATTTCGGCAAAAGCGGCTGCCGCCTCCACCCTCGGTCCCTGATCCGGTAACAACCCTTCCGGGGGAAACAACGCGTCCGCAATCTTCCGGTACTCACCGGGAATGGTTTTATTGATACGCAAAGCACACCTATACATAGTTACCACCACAACGCATACCGTTTAAACACGGTTACCGGATCGGCGTCTTTAACGTTAATGACCACATTATCATTGAAATCATAGGGCTTCATACGCTCACTCCTCATATTGGTTCCGCTATGATAGGGCAAAAAACTGAACTCAGTCAAGCGGGAAACCGTACCGGCCAGCGCTTACCCCATTGCCGCCCGCCGTTCCCGGACCAGGCGCAGCCGTTCCTCCAGTTCCTCCCCGCGCCCGCCGGTGATAAGCCCCTTGAGGGCATCCAGGCTTCCCTCAAACTGTTCGATCCGCTGCACCAGTTCTTCCCGGTTTTCCAGAAACAATTCGGCCCACATGGGGGCGTTGAGCATGGCTATCCGGGTGAGGTCCTCAAAGCTGCCGCCCCCAAACCGGGTAATCTCCCTATCAGCCTCGCAGTCGATGAGGGCCGCGGCAATGACATGGCAGAGCTGGGAGGTAAAGGCGATCTTCCGGTCATGTTCCCCCGGGGTGGTTTCCGTGATGCGGCCAAACCCCATGCGGTAAATCACGTTTTTAAGGAAGTCCAGGTTTTCTGGCTTATTCCGTTTGAGCGGGGTAAGAATATAGTTCTTTTCATGAAAGCTGCAATGCTTTGCATGCACAAAGCCGCTTTTTTCACTCCCTGCCATGGGATGCCCTGGTATGAAGTCCAGGTCATCCCGGAGGGTGCGTTCCATGGCGCCCACGATGTTTCCCTTGATTCCCGCAATATCCGTGATGAGGGTCCCGGGGGGAAACGCCGCCATCCAGGTTTCCATAAAACGGAGCACCGTAGCGGGGTTGATGCAGAGGAACACCAGGTCGCAGCGGTCCAGCATGGGCTTCGGGGCGGTGAAGCCCTCGTCAATGACCCCCTCTGCCTGCGCCCTGGCCAGGGTATCCCCATCAAGGTCGTGAGCCACGATGCGGCCCCGTTCCCCGATGATGGAACCCAAGGCCCGGGCAATGGCCCCGCCCATAAGCCCAAGCCCGACAATACCCACGGTGCAGGTTTCGATTGGTTTCATACCCTACCGTACATGGCGCGGCCTTCGATGGCAGCGTACTTTTGTAAAACCTGCATAAGCACGGCAAATACCGCTGGGGTGATGGACTGTTCCCCGTCGCACCGGGCGTTTTCCGGGTCATTATGCACCTCCAGGATGAGGCCATCCGCACCGGCGGCAACCGCAGCCTTGGCCATGGAAGGCACCATCCAACTGAGGCCCGTGGCATGGCTCGGATCCACCACGACCGGGAGGTGACTCTGCTTTTTTAGGGCAGGGATGGCCGAGAGGTCCAGGGTGTTCCGGGTGTAACTATCGAAGGTACGGATCCCCCGTTCACAGAGGATGATCCGGTCGTTACCCCCGGCCATGATGTATTCCGCTGCCATGAGGAGTTCCGTGATGGTCGCGGCGTATCCCCGTTTGAGGAGTATGGGTTTACGGCAATGGCCCAGCTCTTTAAGCAAGGTGAAATTCTGCATGTTCCTGGCCCCCACCTGGATGATGTCCACCTCGTCAAAGACCTCAAGCTGATGTATGGCCATGAGTTCGGTTACGATGGGAAGCCCGGTCTCGCGCTTCGCTTCTCTGAGGAGATCCAGCCCCTCGCAGCCAAGGCCCTGGAAGCTGTAAGGGCTGGTCCGGGGCTTAAAGGCGCCCCCCCGGAGAAAGCCCGCCCCGGCCTGCTTCACCCCCTGGGCAACCTGGAGGATCTGCTCCCTGGTTTCCACCGAACAAGGCCCGGCGATAATCCCCAGGTACCCCGCCCCGATATGCCGCACCCCGCCGTCACTCCCGGTTATATCGATCCGGGTATCCTCAGGGTGAAAAAGCCGGTTTGCCCGTTTATACGGCTCCTGCACCCGGATAACCTTTTCAACCAGGTGATGGGCTTGCAGCGATTTCTCATCCACTCCCGTGGTATCCCCCACGAGACCCAGCACGGTCTGGGACGCCCCCTCGGAGATGTGAACCTTCACCCCCTGTTTTTCAAGCAGGGCAATAAAAGTGCGCACTGCCTCCGGGGCCGTTCCCCGTTTTATCGCAATAATCATGATAACCTCCCGGTTTGTATACGCATAAAAAAAAGGAGGCCCTTTTCGGAGCCTCCCTCATCAGATTGCCTATCCGCGGAGAATATACACCTATCCAGAAAAATTGTCAATTGCGCTGCTTTTAAATTGGAATTTCCTAAAAAACTATTTTTTGTTCTTGACAGATAGAATACGCCGGTTTTATTATAGTGAGATAGGGCGTGTTATAATTATTAGTGAGGACGGATGATAGTTATATGGAATTATGTCATTTTTGCTATGAGTGCATAATCTCCTCCCTGCAATTTTCTGTCTTGGGGTTTTTACTATCTATTTTTATGGGGAAAATTAGAGGTTCCTGGTCTGTCGCGGGGATGGTCTCGGATCTCTTTTTTTAATTAAGTATGGAGGGGTTCGGCGGCCGTTGGCTGCCTCCCTCCGGCATTTTCTAAGGAGGAACTATGAAAAAGTTTATTGCTCTTTCAATTGTACTCGGTGTTTTAGTGGGCGGCGTCTTTGCTCAGACCCTCGTT
>JAITNP010000113.1 GCA_031290455.1 Treponema sp.
CTGGTGCACGCCTTTAACAATGCTTACCGCTCTTCCCAGGCGCCCTTAAAAGCGGAACAGGTGCCGGAAGCCCTTGAGGTGCTGGAAAAGTGGCGGGAAACCAGGGGGACCGAGGGGGATTACGCCGCCTCCCGGGAAGCGCTGGAGCTGTTTGAGACCCTCAAGATGAAAGGGGTCCTCTACTATGTGAACGATAAACCCGTGGGATGGTGTCTTGGGGAGAGCCTTGCCCGGGGGCGGATGTTCGCCATTCATTTTGAAAAGGGCCTTGATGAATACAAAGGGATCTACCAGTTTATAAACCAATCCTTTGCCGCCACCCTGCCCAGGTATTACACCCATATCAACCGGGAACAAGACCTTGGGGACGAGGGACTCAGGCAGGCAAAGATGACCTACCGGCCAATCGGTTTTGTGCGGAAGTACGTAGGGAAAGCAGTTCAGGGCGCTTTTTCCGATTTATAGGCTGGGCGTCAAGGATGTGATTACCACGGTTATCTTAAGTGTTTTGATCATTGTGATATAGCTTGTTATTAACACGGTCTGTATGCTCAATCACTTTGTCAGCATGGTGTTTACCATCGGGATCATCTACTTTGTATGCGCCCCTGTGTATGTGCTGATGGTCCGCCGAGTGGCGAAGCGTATGGTTACGCTCATATACCTGCCCCTGGTGGGCTTGATGTACTTTATCATGGGTGACTGGTTTCTACTGCCCTATTTCTTTGTCATCGGCGTTCTCTGCGAACTCCTTCTTTGGAAGAAAGGATAACGAAAACCTTACGCCAGGAGAGTATGCCAAAGAATGGCTCTCCTATGCGGAAATGGATTTATCCAGTGCGGGGTTTCTCCTTGGAAAACGGCCGCTTCCTTTGGAAATCATTTGTTATCATTGCCAGCAGTCCACCGGAAGTGCCTTAAAGGGCTCTTGGTACTTAAAGACCGGATGCCGCCGGGGAAACAACCACCGCCTTTGAGTTCTGGAAACCGCCCAAATCCTGACCAATCGGACGGAGGAGGCCGAAATCGCATGATATTCCGCTTTTCTATGGTAGAAGACCGCCGTTTCCCCGGCGGGAAGGCCCGCCGCTTCCTCCGGCTTGTTATTTTTAAATAGCAGGATAACTGCCAGGCGAAAACCGTAAGCTCGCCGGCAAAAAGCAGTGACAGCGATTTTATTTGGGCATTGAACAGGGTCCGTGCTGTTTTCCGTATGTTGTCAATAAGTTCCCGTATTGAATCGTAGAGCTGTTCGGGCTTCCTGCCATTATTCCAGTCTATGTTCCATGTGCCGGTGTTCTGAACGCTCCGGTAGTTAAGCATGGTGTTGAATAACTCCTTGTGCGCTTTACCCAGGCCGGTTGAAGCGGTTGCGTAGTATTTCCGGCTGACGGGAAAACCCGCCGTTCCAGGGGTGGTATTCTCTCTCACCGCCTGTTGCCGTGACCGGTGTAATGCGGTATCCGAAAGCCCGCTGTCGTAATCGTGCAGGGAAAAGAGCGCGTTTTGAGCTATAAGGCGGCGGCGTTTTTGGATTTCCTCATTCCCTGACACCTCCTGATTTTCCGGGGGGCATAGGCACGGGAAGCAAGGCGGTTAAGGCTTTCGCCGGTACATTGGTCAATAAGGTACACGGTCTGGGCCTCGACCGGGGTTTCCGGGCGGCTTGCGATACGGGCAAACCAGAGAAGGGGATCGGGATCGAAGGGACCGTTTTCTTCCGGTTCCCGCAGGGCGAGACCGAGGAATTCGGCGTCCGCTCCGAATATCCAGGCGGTCCGTTCTATGCCGATGGAAGCCGCCTTGAGTTCTATCGTTTGGGTATTGATGTCGTTGCATTGGATATTCCTGATCACATCGGTGTTATGTGGCAGGGGCGTCTCCCGCGCGTAAGGCAGGGTCCGGTTTTGACAGCTTGTTTCAAGCAGGGTTTGTAATTCGGCAAGCCATAGCGCGGGGGAATAGGGTTTGAGGGATTTCATGACAACCGACACGTTCATAGGGCGTTTCCTTCCCAGGCGGTTCAGGTTAAAGGGGTTGATATGCCCCGCTTCATTGCGCTCGAAAATGAAATCTTTGGTCTTTTGGGCGAATTCCGCCGCATGTTGGGGGGAAGCCCTGAAAGGCCGCTCAAGGGACACGGCGGCCAGGTACTGCCCCAGATAGGCTTCGGGTTCTGAGGAAAAGAACAGGTGACGGTCGGCCCCTTCGCCGGTCTTGCCGCGGGCCGGTACTGTTCGCCGTTGATCTGGAAATTAAGGGTAATGCCTTTGGAACCTTTCTTGAGATAACTCCGCCGGCCTGAGAAAGCGGTGGCCTTTTGTACCTGGTCAAAGGTGCAGTATTCCGCAGTAGGGAAGCCGTGCTGTTTCTGGAATATCTTGAGCAGGAGCTGGCTTGAGCCGCGGTAGGCGGTCCGGTTTACAGCGTTACGGGCCGGCAGGGTATCGGCAAGGCCGTCCTTACCGGGGAGGCAGGAGAGGGTGCCGGCGTCAAGGGCGGCGACAAACTGCTTGCGGTCATGCTTGGCGCTGATAATGGCAAGGAATTATCCTTCCATAACCCTCCCCAACGTAAAGCAGAACATCGGCGTCATCTACCGGGCACAAGGCCGCAGGGTGGACATACTGCGCCGGGTGTGGTGGAACCTGGAGCAGATACACGGGAGAAGCGTTTATACTTACGACACCTTCTTTTGGCAGAAGGTGGGGTGCCTGCTTGACAATGTTACAAGCATGAAAAGGGCGGCAAACAAGGGGAATTTGATGTTGTTGAGTAGTTCTATAAGTATTTCCGAAGGGACAGGATCGGATCGCCTGAAACTTCAATCTATTCAAAACGTGTTTCATGAATAGCCGCCACTTACAGTATTGTTCAATGGTATAAGTTGCTGTTATAAGACAGTCATCAACGCCCGGCAGTGACTTGAAATCCTCAAAGGGGATAAGACTGTACAAAGGCTTATCCACAGCAATCTTCTCCTGTTATGGGCGACCATGAAAATTATATCAAGGTACCTTGACTAATATATGAATTTATGCTAAGTTTAGACGGATCTTAAAAACATCGAAAAAGAATAGAGGACAATATATGAAAAGCCCGATTTATTGCGGCACAGCCCACAGAAATGTAAATCCTTATAAGGAAATTATTGACCGTCTGCCGGGGTGGGACGATATGTTCATTGACGATCTGAATATCCGGGTCATCGTCATAAGCGATGGTAAAAAAAATTCATGTTGGTTATTTATGAGAGCGGCTACAACTACATACATGAGTAGTTCTCTGAAATTTATGAATGCTTCGGCATCCCCGAGGAACAGGCGATGATATTTGATTGTCATTCTTACACGAAACTATTTTGATTGCGGATGTCGCCGGAATTGGCACGACTTAACGTACATTTAAAATTTCCCTTCAAGTTGTACTTTTCTATCTGAGTTTTTTAGATCGTTATGTAATAAGGAGAGCGCTATTTTGAGAGATATTGCTAAATTTGGTATGGATTTTAGCCATGGTAGCATACCCAAAATGCTGTTTCAATTTATCGGCCCCCTGCTTTTGGCCAATGTTCTGAACAGCCTGTACAACACGGTTGACATGGTTGTCATCGGACAATACGCAGGAAACCCCGGCACCGTAGCCGTTTCCCTGGGTGGTAAGATGCTTATGTTTTTTACTATAATTAGCATAGGACTTGCAGGAGGCGGGCAGATACTGATAGCCCAGCAGGTGGGTGCCGGAAAGCACCAAGAGATAAAGTTATCCATAGGCACTCTCTTTACCCTACTTGGTCTTATTTCGATTATCTTTAGCTTGGCAGGCCTGGCGTTTTCCCGCAACATCATCATATGGCTTAATACGCCGCAGGAATCTTTTGATTCTGCCTTGGCGTACTTAGAGGTAACATCCATTGGGCTACCGCTCATGTTCGGATATACTGCGGTCAGTTCTGTCCTCCGCGGAATGGGCGATTCAAAACATCCTCTATTTTTTATTGGCATAGCGGCCCTGCTTAACTTGATTTTGGATCTTGTATTTATTATTTATTTTAACCTGGGCGCCATGGGTACTGCCCTGGCGACTGTGATTGGCCAGGGAGTCTCTTTTGGAATTTCAATAATTCTGCTTTACAAGAAACGAGATAAATTTTTCTTTGATTTTAAACTGAAAAGTTTCGCTCTTGACCGTGAAAAAACTCTCACCATTTTACGAATCGGCTTGCCTATGGCAGCCCACAGTGTGATGATTCAGATTCCCCAGCTTTTTATGATAAGTTTTGTCAATAAATTCGGTATTATTCAAGCGGCAGCCTACGGTATAGGCGATAAAATAATACACTTGCTTAATATTGTTCAGCAAAGTATGCAACAGGGCGGTTCCGCCATGATCGGGCAGAATATTGGCGCGGGAAAGCATGAACGGGTAAGAGAAATAATACGGACCATTCTAACGGTAAATGTCAGTGTATCAGCAGCATTATCCGTTTTTTTACTTGTATTTCCTGATGTGGTATTCAGTATATTTACCAAGGATACTCTGGTTCTGGATTATAGTTTTTCCTTTATGCTCATCACCGCCTTATTCCTTTTTTTCACGTCTATATTGAGTGCCTTTTCGAGTGTAACAACCGGCACGGGAAATGCCACTCTTGGTTTTCTGGCAGGCTTCCTGGATGGAGTTGTTTTCCGCATAATCTTCAGTTTTCTTTTTGGTTTTGGACTGCACATGGAAGTAACTGGCTTTTTTCTGGGCAACACCCTGGCAAGAATTGGCCCCATTCTGGTACACTGCATATATTATTTCAGTGGTGTTTGGAAAAAACGAAAACTTCTAGTAGACTGATTATACTAAAGCACCCGATCAATCCCTTATTTTGCATATTTTTTGCTGATTGTATACACCAATTATAATGAGTTCCGCTTTGTAAGTGAGTTTCTTAGCTCGAAAATACCAAAAAACGGGTTAATATGACACAGTATTGGTCATTCTGACCCGATTTAATCAGGCTTTACAAGGCTCTGCGTAAGGCGGGTTATTAAAAAATAATAACAAGGTACCTTGACATAAATATAAATTTATGAGAAACTTAAAGCTGTTTTTAAGATCAAAACCGAATAGGGGACAATATATGGAAAAACAGCTGTTTAGCGGTGCGGCCTACAGGAATGTAAATCCTTACAAGGAAGTCATTGACCGCCTGCCAGGGCGGGATGATACGTTTATCGACAATCTTCATATCCGCGTCATTGCCGTCAGCGACGGCGAAAAGAAATTCCTGTTGATTGCCTATGAGAGCGGCTACAATTACATCCATGAGCAGTTCTCCGCAATTTACGAGCGCTTCGGCATCCCCGAGGAACAGGTAATGATCTTCGACTGCCATTCCCACACGAAACTTTACGGCGAGCGTGAGGGGCGTTCCACTGAAAATCCACGCAAACGTTTCCACCTGTTTTCCGAGTGGCCCCAGGAGGAACAGGACGCAATGCGCGAATACGGCCTCTTCGCACGGGCAAAAATGCTTGAAGCCGTTGAAGAAGCCCTGGCCAACCTGCGCCCGGCCAGAATGGGCCATGCGAAAGGCGAGAGTTATGTTAATGTCTGCCGCAATCAGCGTTACGTTATTGAGCAGCCTGACGGCACCCTCAAGGAGCACTATACCGTAGGCGTCGACCCGACCACACCCATCGATCACACCGTTTTTGTCATGAAATTCGAAGATATTAAGACGGGAGAGCCCATAGCTTTCTTCATCAATTATCCCGTCCATAACTGCGTCGTGATCGGGAACAAAGCCGGTAAAAACGGCGACCGGGCGTGGAGCAGCGACCTCGGCGGAAACTGCAGTCAATATATGGAGGCGAAGTATCCAGGCTGCGTTGCCATGTGGTCCAGCGGCCCCGCCGCCAACATCAACCCCATTATATGCAATCAGGTTATGTACCCGGATCCTATGACCGGCGCCCCCAAAAGGTATTACCCAAAGGAAAATGAGCTTGCCCTGGCATCCCTTAAGCTACTCTCAGCGCGACATTTCGCCGATATCATGGAAACCGTCAGGAAGATCGACCACATGACGGACAAAACCACAATGAAATGCGCCATTGAAATGTCGGAAACCCCGGGCCTCGACGGGGAAAATGTGATACACGAGGGACTTTATAAAGTGCGAATGCAGACATTCCGAATAGGCGATGTTGCCCTGCTCGGCGTCAGCGGGGAACTCTACGATTCATTCGGGAAGCTTATCAGGGAAATCTCCCCGCTTAAGGATACCGTCATTGTTACGCACTGTGCTTTTGGTGTTGTGATCAGTGAATACATCTTGGATGATTGGGTTTTTGAACATAGTGCATCCCCCGAGGAGAGGATGTCGATGGGTCCCAGGGATCAAAAAGAAGGCTGGGTAGGGGTGCAGTTGCCCAACCTTGCGGACTGCATAATCGGTACGGAGCACAGTCAGATTGTCCCTGGCTATCTTGCAGATTCTTTTACCAGACATACCCTCAGCATTTTTGACAAGATTTTGTGAAAATTAGCGTAAATATCCATTTTTGAAAGGAGAGCGTATATGGAGAAGCAGCTTTACTGTGGTGCGGCCCGCAGAAAGGTTAATCCTTGGGACGATATCATTCGGCGTCTGCATCGTAAGCCTGAACGGGATGTTTCGTTTGTCGATGATCTCTTTCTTCGTGTCATTGCCGTTTGCGATGGCGAGACAAAATTCCTGATTATCGCTTATGACAGTGGCTACTCCTGCATAGACGATCAGTTCGCCGCTATTTACGAAAGATTCGGCATTTCATCGGAAAACGTGATGGTTTTCGATTGCCATTCGCACACGAAGCTTTATGGCGGCTATCAATTTGGAAATCTTCCTCCTAACCCGCGTAAGCATTACCAGGAGTTTTATTCATGGCCCCAAGAGGAACAGGACGCCATGAATGAGTACGGCGATTTTACAAGGGGTCAAATGCTTGAAGCCGTTGGGGAAGCTCTGGCCAATCTTCGCCCGGCCAAAATGGGCCATGCGAAAGGTGAAAGTTACATAAACGTCTGCCGGAATCAACGTTATGTCATTGAGCAACCCGACGGTTCCCTGAAGGAAACCTATACTATAGGCGTCGACCCGGCCGCCCCTATAGACCATACCGTTTTTGTTATGAGATTCGACGATATCGAAACAGGCGAACCTATAGCGTTCTTCATCAACTATCCGGTCCACAATTGCGTTATGATTGATAACCACAGCGGCGAGAACGGAAAAAAAGCGTGGAGCAGCGATATAGGGGGTAACTGCAGCCAATTTATGGAGAAAAAGTATCCGTGCTGTACCGCAATATGGTCCAGCGGCCCCGCAGGCAATATCAATCCTATTTTTGGCACTGAGATGCTGTATCCAGACCCAATGACGGGCGCCCCTACCCAGATGTATTCTCACGGTACCGAGCTCGGCATAGTAATGTTGAAGATGCTTGCGACTCGTCATTTTGCAGACATCATGGATACAGTAAGAAAGATACGGCATATGACGGATAAAACCGAGCTTAAGTGCGCCGTAGAAATATCGGAAACCCCTGGCATTGATGGCGACAATGTGGTACATGAGGGGCTTTACAAAGTGCGTATGCAGATGCTCCGCATCGGCGATGTAGCCCTGCTTGGTCTCAGCGGCGAACTTTATGATTCCTTTGGGAAGTTCATCCGTGAGATTTCTCCTATGAAAAATACCGTTCTAGTCACCCACGTCGCAATCGGAACGGCGCAAAGCGAATACATTCTGGACGACTGGGCTTTTGAACACAGTCCGTCGGCTGGACAAAGGCAAAAATTGGGTCCAAGGGATGGTGATGCTGGTCGTAAAGGGCTTGCGACCTGTATTGTTGGTATGGAACACACTCAAATCGTTTCCGGTTACCTTAAAAAATCCTTCAAAAAGCATACACTCAGCTTATTTGACAGGATTTTATAACGATTTTTTTGAACGTTTTGGATG
>JAITNP010000212.1 GCA_031290455.1 Treponema sp.
CCCGGCTGTGGGTAACCATGATCACATCATTGCGGGATTCCAGGAGTTCCAGCAGTTGGAGCTGCATCTGTTCCCGGAGACTCGTATCCAGGGCGGAAAAAGGCCCATCCAGGAGGATAAGTTCCGGTTCCCGGATGAGCATCCGGGCCAGGGCGGTACGCTGCTGCTGTCCCCCGGAAAGTTGGGCGGGATACCGGTCCTCAAGCCCGGCAAGCCCAAAGCGGTCTATCCACTGGGCAGCTTTGCGGTTCCGCTCCTGTTTTGACCGCAAAAGCGCTGCGGTGATGTTTTCCAGCACGGTCATCCGGGGGAAAAGGGCGTAGTTCTGAAAGAGATAGCCGACCTGCCGCGCCTGGGGTTTCAGGTTGATCTTCCGCTTTGAATCAAAGAGCACCCGGCCATTGACGGCAATATGCCCCTCATCGGGAAGCGCTATCCCTGCGATACATTTGAGGGTCATGCTTTTCCCGGAGCCAGAGGCCCCCAGGATACCAAGGCAGCCTGCAAGTCCTTCACGTTCGTTTGTGGTTTCAAAGGCTGTTTCAAGACAAAAAGTACGGGAGAGGCGCTTGCGGATTGAAACGGTAAGACTCATGGCCGGGCTTTTCCCGGACTTTCCTGAGCGGTGAAGTAATTCATCAGGGCAACCACCACAAAAGAAACGATAACGATGATGAGCACGTAGGTATAGGCGGTATCCATATCTCCACCAGCCACAGCAGAATAAATAGCCAGGGGCAGGGTACGGGTCTTCCCGGCAATATTACCGGCGATCATGGCGGTGGCGCCGAATTCGCCCAAGCCCCGTGCAAAGGCCAGCACCCCGCCGGAGGCCACACCAGGCATGGCCGTGGGGAGGCTCACCTTCCGAAAAATGGCCCATTCCGACATCCCCAGGGTCCGGGCGGCGTAGATGAGGTTAGGGTCCACCTGCTCCAGGGCGCCCCGGGCAGAACGGTACATGAGGGGAAACGAAATGGCTGTTGAAGCAAGGACCGTGGCCCCCCAGGAAAAGGCGATTTTAATGCTGAAGAAATCCAGGAAGAAGCGCCCCACCGGCCCCCTGACTCCGAAGATATACAAGAGAAAAAACCCCGCCACTGTTGGCGGCAACACCAGTGGCAGGGTAAGTAAACCATCAAGTATCATCTTCCACTTTTTTTGCTGCATGTCTGCAACTATTTTTGCCCCAAAGATGCCCAGCAAGAAGGTTACCACCATCGACAGAGACGCGGTTTTGAGCGAAATCAGGATAGGTGCAACATTCATGGGCATCAATTGTTATCTATTACTTATTAGAGGAGAACCCATAGTTCTTAAAGACAGCCAGCCCCTCATCAGAGGCCAGGAAGTCGATGAAGAGCTGCGCCTCCTTTAGGTGCGCAGAGGCCGCGACTATCCCCACAGGATATATGACCTTTTGGGCCAGACTGCCTGCCGGGGCCTCGGCAATAACCTCCACCTTGTTAGTGGAAATCGCATCAGTGGCGTAGACCACCCCCACGTCGGCGCTGCCTTCCCCAACCCAGTTCAGCACTTCCGTAACATTGGTACCAAAGCTGGCCTTAGCCTCTACTGCATCCCAGATACCAAGGCTCGTAAAAGCTTCTTTGGCATACTGGCCCGCGGGCACGCTGGCAGGGTCTCCCAGGGCTATGATGTTCGCCTGGATAACCGTTTGAAAATCGCTTACCGGTGGATTGGTTCCCGCTGGTTTGATCAGGACGATCTTGTTTTCCAAAAGGGGTTTTATTGATTCCCTGGATACAAGGTTCTTATCCGCCAGGGCGTCCATCTGCCGGGTTGCTGCGGACATGAACACATCCGCCGCTAATCCCGCCTCGATCTGGGTCTGGAGTTTCCCCGAACTGTCGTAGGTTCCTTCCACCGTGATCCAGGGGTACTTCTGCTGGAACAGGGGGATGAGTTCCTTGACATAGGAATTCTCAAGACTCGCTGCTGCCGCGACCATAATGGTTACCGGCGCATTGGTGGATGCGCTCTCCGATGAGGACGTGTTTTTACGTCCTCCCGCAAAAACCTGGGCCTGTCCGCCGATTAGGATAATCAGCGCCAGGAGTGCCAGGCGTGTCCCAAGACAGATTCCAAACATACTACCTTTTTTCACGTGCATTTCTTTTCTTGCTCCTTAGAAAAAATATAAAAATATAAAAAGTCAACCGGAAGGTTGATCCTTTTACCACCAGCAATGCCCCCAGGCCTAACCCTTGCCAAAGGGACAGATTGGGTAATGACACTTCTTACAGGAGAGGCATAAGCCGCCGTGGCCCATACGGGTAAAATCCTGCCTAGTCATCCTGAGACCTGCGGCAATACGGGGCAGGACCAGGTCGAACACCGTAGCAGCAGCATACATCACGCACCCGGGAATTCCCATAATCGGCGTACCATCCTCGAAGTACCCCAGGAGAAACATGGCCCCAGGCACGACCGGAGAGCCATAGGTTACCAGTGTGGCGCCGCTCTGCTTGATCGCCCCTGGGGTATTATCATCAGGGTCCACACTCATGCCGCCGGTACAGAGTATCAGGTCCGGCTTTTCCCCGCGAGCCACTTCAATTGCCCCGGCTACGTTCCCGATGCCGTCCCCCACCACGAGCTGCTGCTTAACGCTAATACCGTAGGCCCCTAATTTTTCGATGATCACCGGGGTGAAGGTATCTTTAACCAGCCCCTTGGCCACCTCATTCCCCGTGGCAATCACCCAGGCGCTTTGCAGCCTATAGGGCAGCACCGCCATGAGGGGCGTTCCCCCGGCTATGGCTTGGGCCTGACACAGTTGCTCCTCCGGTATAACCAGGGGAATGGCCTTCATCCCCGCCAGCTTATCATCCTTCTTCACCGGGCTTGGGGAATGTCGGGTTGCGATGATAATGTCATCCAGGGCATTAATCCTGTTAAGCCGGTCCACATCAAGGTGAAACAGGCCATCACAGCAGGCAAAAAGCTCAATTTTCCCCTCCCCAGGGTCGCTTTGGCGTATATTATCCCCCCGGCATATCCCGGCCAGGCGCCCGGCAGCATCATCCTCATGGACCATACCTGGCTGCAACTCCCAGACGTAGAGCTGTTCCTTGCCCATGGACAAGAGCATAGGGATATCCGCTTCCTCCACGACATGACCCTTACGGAATTGAGGCCCCTTCATTTCACCCTTGATGATACGGGTCAGATCATGGCAGAGCACATGACCGACTGCATCCTCCACTCGCAGTTTTTTCATACTGATTACCCCGTTGAGTAGTGTATTTTAGAACAAATTGTTTGTCAAGATCATTCTATTGAAACGTGAACATATTTCTAACAATTTTCTATTATTATATTATAACATACAATTTATAGAAAAACAGAGAAAAACCCGGTTCCAGGGGATGTCCTGGGACTGCTTGACTGCTTACCCTTTTGACTATACTTTAGCAGAGAACAGCAGGTCTTGGACCCTGGTTAGCTCCTGGACGGTTTATTGCATCATGAGACTTGTCCTTCTTCAAAAAAATCGAACAGGAGCTTACCAGTGAAGCTGCGGTAAAAGAAAAACAGCACCTGGTTGCCCGCAATCTTGATACCAGGAACAAGGGACCAATAAAAAAGATCTGGCAGGAGGTACAGGAACTGTGGCAGTATGTCAAAAGTGATGAGGTCGAATGGAACCTGCTGAACACGGGTATTTGAAAACCGGCGTGAAATCATATCGCGGGTACAGAGCTTTATCAGGTTAAAAAAGTGCCATTCCCTTGCGGATTCCATAAAAAAACTGCTCAGAAACGAAGTTGATGCGTTCTACTATAAGAAAACCAATAAGCTTATCAATATCGCCCATGGGTTCCTGGCAAAGATCCATTTGTGTACGTCATTCCCCACCTGTGGACGATGCGGTGAGCCTTGAGAAAATTATTCAGCTCATCGCAGACTGTTTTCTCACCAAAGGGACTGATAAAGAAGGCGACCAACGAAAGCCCCGCGCCTTCGTTCATTCCCGCGTACTTTGTAATCCGTGGACCTTTTTTTCATTATTCCTCATAAAAATAAAATATCTTGACAATACATTTTCATGCTATTAAACTATTATAAAGGATACTGCCATGTCCCACAAGAAAAGCACGGTTAACCGGGAAACTCTGCAAGTCTTTGACCTGATGCTGAAGTACATCCTCAAAGAAGCCAGTTCCGGCGCTATTGTCCACTGGAACAACGGACTCTTTGACAAGCACTTCCCGCCAGCCCGGTAACCTTCGCCGCAACCGAAAGCGTCCGGGAACACCGGAAGCGCGGGTCATCTTCCTGGAACCAAGCGAGACGATGCCAGACGTGGTAACCCTCAGTCTGGTGTTTCCCGATGGTACGACCCACGATTACCCGGTGAAGACGTTCAAAGTCCCGGAACAAAGCGTCGAGGAACTGGAGAAGCGGTTCTTGCTGCTGCCGTTTTACGCCCTTAAATGGAGATGTGGCGGCGTGGACTGCAGCGGTATGACGAATTACAGGAGATAGCGTGGGAATGGCAAAGCATAGACGAGAGTAAAGGCGCCAGAAGCACTTGAAAGCGTGGGACCCCATCCGACAGACCGGGGAAAAAAAGGGGACCACGCGGCATGTGGTGGTTGATGGGAATGGGGTACCCTTGTCAGTGGTATTGACGGGAGCTCATGTACCCGATGTAAAAGAATTGGAATCAGTGCTGAGAACCATAGTGGGAGAACGGCCGCAATGGGATGGGGTGCCCAAGGAAAACTTGGACAATGGGTATTATGGGGAAGCGGCCTTAGCGGTCATTGTATTACGGGGGTATATACCGCATGTGGTGCCTCGCGGGACGGAGAAGCAAGAATTGGCAAGAGAACCGGGCAAGAAGGCGCGGCGCTGGGTAAGGGATAAGCTCTTAGTCGATTTTAGCTATTTTACGGGGTTTTGGGAGAGGCTCATTTATATATGTTTATGTTTGTTTTTTGTAAATAGGGAGTGCCGGGATGGATCATCTGCCGAAGGATATGCGATCGTGGAATAGGATATGATTGTCGCGGATTATTGACAAATGCCGGCCCGTGCATTATAGTAAACAATGTCGGGGATTAAGCGGGCGGCGTATGCCGCTGTTGACCGTCCCGGATACTTTTCTATAATTCCGCAATGTTCCAATAGTGCAATTCGGTTGTTTCGGTAAAATAGGCGATTATTATACCTTTCTGAAGTTCTTTTGAAAGCTAATCCATTGAACCTTTTTGAACACCTCGGCTTTTGATAAAGGGGCGTCTATCTTGAAAAAGACCCTTTCCGCTTTTTTCGTGGACTCCTTGAAACGGTGTTCAACCTGGTGAATACTGCCGGTAATGGTTTTGAACTTCATGACAAAGCCGTCAACAACGGCATCAGGGTGTTTTACGCCGAGGTTGGCCGGCCCGGCGATCTCCGGCAAAAGATACACCGTGCTTCCCTGGGTGGTGAGGATGCGGGCTTGGATGAGTTCTTTCTCCAATACCTGCCGCTGGTTCTTGCCGTTCGGTTCCCGGTTTTCCGCTATAAAAATCCGTTCCTCCAGCTCCCGCCAGGTTTCAAGCGGGTAGAGGCTGATGGCCTTGTCCCGCGCCCGCTGGGTGTTCATTGCCCGATATACTGATTGTTTTGTTTGGTCTCCCTGCGCCACGCTGAAATCGTAGCATGATAATGAGGGGAATCGGTACCGGTAGTGCCTGGATGCTGTACAATAATGTGCGGGGTCTGTTGCGTAGCAACTGGTTCCGCCGCTGCTAGTGTGTCTATTCTCCCGGCAATTAAACAAAAGCCTGTCAATCTCCGCTCTTCCGCTGGTATGCCTTTTTCGCTTCCTGCAGCTTCCGTATCAATAAATCTTGTACCGCTTCCCAAAACTCATCCGTGAGTTCCCACGATTTCTTCTGTTTCATCTCAGTGCCTCCAGCCTTATCCTCCCTCATTTCACTCATCTTGTCAATTTATTGAGGGATAAGCTCTAAGTATGCCCGGAAAGTAACCGGTTTGACAAGTACAACCCCTACGCCAGCTTCATGCCCTCGGCAAGGGTGACCCCGGAATTTTCAAAGGTTTCCCGGATGAAGACGCGCCTGAATACATCGTGTTTAGGGATGCCATGTTTCCTTTTTCCCGGGAATAATTTTAATGCGCTCACTTTGTAAAAACGCTTGACTCTTTTCATAATGGTATAGTAATATGACCGCAGTTAGAAACATGAGATATCTATTGGCCTCTATCCAGAGCATAACCCCAGGGGCAGATTCTGTCCCAAGCAAGCAATTATGGCTGCCTGATTGTTTTTGTCAACTCCCTAGCAGCATAAATTTTTACTTTAAAGAAATCTTATGAAAATTAAATACCGTCTCAGTATTATTGTTATTGCTATCTTGGTTGCTGTGGTCGCAGGCATTTCCATTGTGCTGCTCCTGCGTTTCCAGAGTCTGACGCTGGCTGAGTCCATAGAAAGCCAAACCCGGCTCGCATCCCAGCAGGCTGCCGTTTTCGATAGCCAGGAAGAAGGGTGGCTGCGGGCAGCCCAAACGGTGGCGCATATCTTGGAAGGGTATGAACGTATTCCCGTGGAAATGCGGAGGGATATTTTTAACGGCATCCTGATGAATACCCTCTCAGGCGAGCCCGATATGGTTTCCATCTATTCCATCTGGAAGCCCAATGCCCTGGACGGCATGGATGCCCAATATGCCGCTCAGGATGGCTATACCCCCGAAGGCCAGTACGCCATGGAAGCCTCCCGCGCAAAGGGAGGGGGAAGGCAGGATTTTATCCTGAGCGGCGATGTTGCAAACGCCATGAGTTATATCAACGACACGGCCAACAATAAAAAGCCCCTGATAACCGAGCCGGCCCGCGGCCTGGGGGCGGATGGGAACATGACCACCGGCTTTAGAATAAAAGTCCCGCTGATAAATCATAGAACCAACGAAACCGTGGGCATGGTGGGCCTCCGCATCGCCCTTGATCCGGTTCAGCCCCTGGTGGAACAGACTATCAGAAAGTATGATGATATTGCTGCTATGGTGGTGTATTCCAATAAAGGGGTGATAATCGGGAGCTACGCGCCGGATCGTCTCGGAAAAAACTTAGGCGAAGCGGACCAGATTCTTTACGGTGATAATACCGATGAGGTACAGAACGCGGTCAATAATGGAAAGGATTTCCACCTAAAAGCCTATTCTTCGGTTTTGAACACCAACCTGGAAATTTCAGTCTACCCCTTCTTCATCGGGGATTCTGATATAAGCTGGTCGGTGATGATCGGCACCCCGGAAGATGTAATCCTTGCGGAAGTCCGCAGCATGACCATGTTTACCATTATCGCCGCGGTGATTGTGGCGATTGTCGTGGCTATCGTTATTTATCTGGTTTTGCATCAGGTAACCATGCCCATCGTCAAGGTGGCCCTGACCCTCAAGGATATTTCCGAAGGCGAAGGGGATCTTACCAAAACGGTCAACATCAATTCCAAAGACGAAGTGGGCGACCTGGCGAAATACTTTAACCTGACCCTGGAAAAAATCAGGAATCTTATCGTGCTCATAAAAAACCAGTCCGTGGCCCTGTTCGACATTGGTAGCGAGCTTGCCGGTAACATGACCGAGACCGCCGCGGCGATCAATGAGATCACCACCAATATTCAGAGCATCAAGGGACGGGTGGTTAACCAGAGCGCCAGCGTTACGGAAACTAACGCAACGATGGAACAGATTACGCGCAACATCAACAAGCTCAATGAAAATGTCGATAAGCAGACGGGCAGCGTTTCCAAATCGTCCAGCGCCATTGAGGAGATGATCGCCAACATCAATTCTGTTACCCAAACGCTTGCCAAAAACACTACAAGCGTAAAAGAACTTTCGGAATCCAGCGAAATAGGCCGCACAGGTCTGCAGGCAGTAGCCACCGATATCCAGGAAATTACCCGGGAGTCCGAGGGCCTTTTGGAGATTAACGCGGTGATGCAAAACATCGCCAGCCAGACCAACCTGCTTTCGATGAACGCCGCCATTGAGGCGGCCCACGCCGGAGAAGCGGGGAAAGGTTTCGCGGTAGTAGCCGACGAGATACGCAAACTTGCGGAAAGCTCCGGGGAACAGTCCAAGACTATTTCTACGGTTTTGAAAAAGATCAAAGAATCCATCGACAAGATCATAAAGTCTACAGACAATGTACTTAACAAGTTCGAAGCCATTGACGGCGGTGTAAAGACCGTATCAGAGCAGACCGGGAACATCCGCAGCGCCATGGAAGAACAGAGTGTGGGAAGCCAGCAAATACTGGAAGTCATCGGGCAACTCAACGAGATCACCCTTATGGTCAAGGGCGGCTCGGACAAAATACTTGAGGGCAGCAAGGAAATTATCACCGAAGGGAAAAACCTTGAAATGGCGACGCAGGAGATCACCAACGGGATGAACGAAATGGCAACCGGCGCAAATCAGATCAATGAAGCGGTGAACCGCGTCAACGAGATAAGCGGCCAGAACAAGGAAAACATCGACGTTCTGGTCAGGGAAGTTTCCCTCTTTAAGGTTGAATGAGGTGGCACACCATGAAAACGAAACATGATACTAGTACAGCATACTTTCTGGATCACCTCCCAATCTTTTAATTAACGGATGGAGCGGGGCCTCCCAGCCTGAGACCAGGCAGGGAACCGGCGCAGTGAGGTTTTGCAGAATTCGCTTGACATCTCGTGAATGTTCAAAAAACGGTTCGGTGATTTTTCTGCAATGGCCGGCATTTTGAAATCGCCTCATTTAACCGATTATAAAAAATATGCTGTGTAAATATATGGTTTTTGGTTTGGCGGTGATCCTGACGTGGGTGAGTTCGATTTATGGCCAGGACCTCTCCATAAACCAGGAAGACCTCCGAATAGAACAGCGGGCTGATGGTGGATTTCATCTTTTTATACGGAAAAAGCCTGATATTGGCTCGGTACTGCTTACCGAGTCCACCAAGGACCATGCTATGCTGGCGGATAATTACGCGTACCGTGCTCCGGAGTGGAATACCATCTGGGATATCACCAATGGCAGCGAGATCCGGCTCATCAATGGCGCGCCTCTCTATGGAATCCGGTCTCTCATTGATTCCACCCCAGAGCCGTACCCTGAACTGGGGGAAGCCTTTCATATCTATATTCCCTATATACTCCACTATGGCTATGAAAATACCCGTAATGATGGCGGCGACGGCATGTATGTGGAGGAGGGGACGTATTTTAATCTCCGCGCCTTTGTCCTGCCCTATGGGGACTACCGGCGTGATTTTCGGGATAACCCCTTTATTCTGCAAGTAACCCAAAAAATTCCCGAAGTTCCCCCTGAAGGGATTTTACCTGATGCGATGGACACGTTTAAGAACATAGCCA
>JAITNP010000170.1 GCA_031290455.1 Treponema sp.
TCAAAATTAATCTAGCCGAAAAGGGGTCGGTTGCTCAAAACCAAAACCTAGCCGAAATCAGACCGCTTCGGCCTGACCGGCCTCCTGACAGGAGGGCTGTTTCATGTTCACCTTTTCCCTATTTGTTTTCAAGAGCCTTTCGACCGCCTTGTTCAGCCGGCTGTTCAAAGCCACCGGATCCGGGGCGCTTTTCCGCCGCATGAGTTCCGCCTTGTTTTCCTCGGACACATCGGGCGACTCAAGCAGCCGCTGGCAAGGAGTCCTGGGGTTTTTCTCGTACACTTTCTTGTAGCGGCCGTCCGGCTGCTTTACCTTGTCTATCCAGGCGGAAAGACGGATACCAGTAGTTATACAGAGGACACAGGTAGTTATAGACCCCAGCCAAAGCCTCCTGCTCGGCAGGCGTGTCAAACCGGAAATAACCCACCGTTTTGCGGACAGCGTCGTAATTTTTCTGTTCGGCGAAGCAATTATCGTTCTTGCGGTAGGGCCTGCTCCGCGTCGCTTGTAGGTGCTTCGTAAGGCACCATTCCAACAGCGGCTTGTTGATAAACTCCATCCAGCCGGAATAGGGGCTGGTTCCGGTCAAGGTCTTGCAAAAATGCCCGGAAGCGGAGCCTCCGCAGGGCGCAACGGTGTCAAACGCTCGCTTCCCCCGGATGCACGGTCTTGCGGTCAAAATGGGTTTGAACCGGCACCGATCTTATCCTTGACGCCATCCCTATGCCTAAAGGCAGAGGTTTTACCGCGGAACAGGATAAAAAATACCTGGTCTTTACGTGACCGGGGAACGGCGGTGGCGGCCACTTCGGATTTTAATCCGCCGCCGCCTCATCCAGTGGCGGATCAGGTATTACCCTGACTATATTAATATCTCCCAGAGGCAGTATGTTCCGAATTGAAGTCAAGCAATGGTTCAACCACAATGTCCTCAACATAGCCCTCCCATACGCCGATAGTAAAGAAGAGGTATGGGATGAAAGCGGATATACAGGATAACGAAAGGAATCTCGCTATTTTACAACAGGAAGCCGAACTCCTGGGAGAAATTACCGCGATTCAGGAATCGATCAGAGCCGCGGTTATAAACCGGGAGTGGACCGATTTTGAGGCCCTCCTCGGTTCCCTGAAAACGTACAGCGATCAGTTTGATGCATTGGAAGCGGAACGAACGGCGCTTTTTGCCTGTTTTCATGCTGAACCGCGGGATGGAACGGAGGCTGGCTTTTATGCCCTTGTCTCTAGGCTCCCGGAACCAGATCGGAGCGGGCTTACCGGTGCGTACCGGAACATTAAACTGAGGGCGCTGCGGGTACGGATGGCCAATGATTCCCTGATGACCTACCTAAACGAAGCAAGAGCCACGGTGGATATTTTTCTTAAAGCCGCATTTCCCGATCGGAAGACCGGGGTTTATTCCCGCCAGGGAACCCAAATCTCGGCGGATATGCGGAGCATGGTACTGAATCAAAGTTTCTGAACGGAGTATTGTTATGACATCGACCTTTTTAGGAATAGAAATTGGGAAACGGGCTGTGGCGGCCCATGAACAGGCGTTGAATACCACGGGGCATAACCTTTCCAATGCATCAACCGAAGGGTATTCCCGGCAGCGAGTGGAATTTTCCGCTTTTGAACCGATCTACCTGCCCGGTCTTAACCGGGCGGAGACCCCAGGGCAAATTGGCCAGGGAACGGTGGTTGAACGGATAGAGCGCCTGCGGGACCAGCTCCTGGACCAGCGCATTGTTGCCCAAGCCGGGGGTGAAGGGTACTGGGGAACCAAAGACCCCTATATCCGTATGCTGGAACAGGTGTATCTGGAACCGGGGGATAATTCTATCCGGAGTAAGATGGATGCCTTTTGGGATGCCTGGCAGGAACTTTCGATATATCCCGGGGATACTGCCCCCCGGACCTCGGTGCTGGAACGGGGAGAAACCCTGATCGACGGCATCCATGACCGGTACAGCCAGCTCAAGGGGCTTCAGGACATGACCGAAGCGGATATTCGGCTCACCGTGGACCGGGTGAATGAGCTTTCCCGGCAAATCGCCGGTTTAAACAGCGAAATTCAAAAGATCAAGGCCCAGGGTGATAATCCCAACGACCTTTTAGACCGCCGGGATCTCCTGGTGGATAAACTTTCATCAATAATTGATATTACCGTGGATAACCGGGACCCGGATGAATTCATGGTCCACACCGCCGGAATGGCCCTGGTCCAGGGACACCTTGGCCGGCAATTTAATTTGGAACGGGGCATGGAAACCGAGGGCTATTCCCGAATCGTCTGGGGGGAAACCGGGGGGGAGGTCCATTTCCGTAACGGCAGTCTCGCGGCCTTGGTGGACCTCCGGGATACCACGATCCAATCGGAAATTCGGGAACTGGATACGATGACCATGAACTTTATCGACCTGGTGAACGAAGTCCATCAGGCCGGTTACGGCATCAATGGCGCCACGGGGCAGGATTTCTTCACGGAACATCATTTTGTGACCAATGTGAACGGAAACTACGACCGGGACGGGGATGGCACCTATGATTCCAGCTATATCTTCCGCATCACCGGAACCAATGCCCTGGAAGCGCGGGCACAGGTAGGACTTGAGGGGACGATTACCCTTGCATCTTCCGATGGCAATGTGCAGGTACCCTATTATCCCACGGATACTATCGCGGACGTCATCGCCCGGATAAACAATTCCGGCGCGGAAGTATCGGCCCGGCTCAACCGGGAAGGCCATCTCTCCCTCAAGGGGATTCCCTCGGCGAATTGGGATAACCCTGATTTTGTCATTCGCCATATTGAGGATTCAGGCCGTTTCCTTGCAGGCTACGCAGGGGTTTTGAACGGTTCCGGACCTAATGGGGCGTATGACTGGGCCAGGCCCGACGCGGTCGCCTCTCTGCAGGGGAGTGTGGCGGATTTCTCCACCGCTCCGGTGGCCCATCCCTCGGGGTGGGTTGAGGTGAACCCGGCGCTCTTCAAGGACCCTGGTTCAGTGGCTTCCGGCTTTGGAGAAAATGGCAGACCCGCAAATGCGGGGAACGGCGAAGCCGCTATGGCCATTGCGGCCATACGGAACACCCCGGTCATGGTGGGCAAGCTCGAAACTTTTGACGATTACTTTGCCGACGCCGTGGGCCGGGTCGGGCTTTTAGGGGAACAGAGTAATCGTGCCCTTGAAACTCAAAATCTCGTCATGAAGCAGCTCAATGATATGCGGCAGTCCGTTTCCGGCGTCAATATGGACGAGGAACTGACCAACATGATCAAGTACCAACACGGCTATGCCGCTGCAGCACGGTTTATCACCACCGTGAATTCCATGCTGGATACCATCATTAATCGAATGGGAGTCTAATCACTATTAAAAAGGAGTGTGTATGAGGCGTATTTCTACGGACATGCCAAATAATGATATGCAGTACTACCTCAGAAGGCAGGAGGAAGGAATTGCAAACATACAGGCGAAAATTGCGGGGCAGACCAAGATTAAGGAACTCCGGGATGATCCTTTGGCCGCGTCCCATGTGGTGCGGTATGCATCGTACCTGGCCCGGCTTGAACGGTTTGAACAGAACACCCTCTACGCGAGGGATCACTTTAACCAGACCGACGCATATCTTAGGCAGGTCAATGATGTGATGCAGCGGATCCGGGAACTTTCGGTGCAAGGGGCCAATGGTATTGCTACCCCGGCGGATATGAAATACATGGCCGTGGAGGTCAACGAACTCCTCAAGGATATGGTTGCGGTTGCCAATGCGGTGGGACCTGATGGCAGGCAGCTTTTCGCCGGGGACAAGGCTTTTACCGAGCCCTTCCGTATTGTGGAAGGAACGGTCGAGGGTGGCGGGGAGAACATGGTGGTCCGGGTGGAATACCGGGGCGCCGGGGCTTCCCGAAAAACCGAAGTTACCGATGGGACTTATACGACCCTGGATATTGGCGGGGGCGAGGCCTTTTGGGCGGAAAAGATGCAGGTCTTTTCTGGTTTTGATGCCTCGGATTACCGGGTTGCCGCGCCGGCAGCCTTTTATGTGGATGGGGAAGAGATTACCCTCAATCCTGGTGATACGATTCAGGCAATTGTGGCAAAAATAAACGAGTCCCCCGCTCCGGTCAAGGCTTTTGTGGACCCTCAAACCAATGGGTTAGCCCTGGAAGGGACTAATGCTCATCTTATCCGCCTGGAAGACCGGCAGGATTCATCGGTACTTCAGGATTTGGGGATCATCCTTGCCAATGCCGATGCGGGCGCCCCGAGCTGGAATACCACGGCGGCCCGGGTTTCCGGGGGCTCCGCCTTTGACATGGTGATCCGGCTCCGGGACGCGCTGTTCCGGGGAGACAACGAATTTGTGGGTACCCAGGGGATAGGGGGTGTCGATCTGGCCTTAAACAATGTCCAGAGCCGTCTTGCCGAAATAGGCAGTCGTCAGGAACGGGCGGAGATGACCTGGAACCGGCTCAACGAAGAGATTCCCCAGGTTACCGCTGCCCTGAGCAGAGAATCCTCCTTGGACTTTACCGCTGCCGCCACTGATTTAGGGATGCTGCAGTTTGCCCACAAGGCCAGCCTCCAAACCGCCGCCAAAGTCCTCACGCCAACCTTACTGGATTTCCTGCGCTAGGGTGGGGTGTAACGGCTCTCTGCATAGAGTGCACCAGAGGAGGAGTGTATGAAAGTTGCAACCAAGGCCTATGGCCTCATCGAGGTGGATGAGCGTCACAAAATTACTTTTCCTCGGGGGCTTTTTGGATTTGAATCCTGTAAGGAATATGCGCTTCTTGATGCGGAACGCCAGCCCTTCTATTGGCTCCAATCCATGGATGTTGAAGGGGTGGCTTTCATTGTGATCGACCCCTGTATTTTCAGACCCGATTATGAAGTTACTATCGATAATGAAGAACTTCAGGAGCTGGACCTCCCCGCCCTGGAAGCGGCCTTGATTTTTTCGATCATTACTATTCCCGCTGATAGGGGGCCGATGACCGCTAATTTACAGGGGCCTCTTATCATCAACCGAAACACCCGGTTCGGCAAACAACTGGTCTTATCCGACCCTCGCTGGAAAACCAAACATGATGTCATGGCGGAGTTGGCGGCTGGGAGGCATACCCCATGCTGATATTGTCCCGCAAAGTCAACGAGAAAATAATGATAGGGGATGATATCTCCATAGCAATTATTGACATCCAGGGGGATCACATCCGGATCGGCGTGGACGCGCCTAAGACGGTAAAGATTTTCAGACAGGAAGTATTTGACGCGATTAGACTGGAAAATAAAGCCGCTGTAGCATCTGCTCCGGTATTCCCGGAATTTAACTTTGGCGTCAAGCGGGAACCATTGTAAAGACCTTGTAATATCCTGGAGAATATGCTATCGTGATTGAAAAGGATGGCCCTAGCGCTTTCCAAAGATACATGATGTTTTAATATTAAGGAGGAATTATGAAAAAGACAGCATTGGGCTGTTTGATCCTGTCCTTGGTCGTGGGATCGGTATTTGCCACTGGCGGACAGCAGCAACAACCCCAGGGCGGCGCAAAGAAGGGGTATACTTTTGGGTATACCTGTATGCAGTTGAGCAACCCCTTCTTCACCATTTTGGAGAAATCCATCAGGCAGGCGGTTGAAGCTAACGGCGATAAGCTCATCACCGTGGACCCTGCTATGGATGTGGCCAAACAGATCAATCAGATTGAAGACCTCATCTCCCAGAAAATTGACGCGATTTTCCTTAACCCCGTTGATTGGGAAGGAATTCGTCCCGCCCTCGTCGCCTTGCAGAAGGCCAATATCCCGGTTATCAATTTTGACGCCGAAGTCAAAGACATGGACCTGGTTACCGCTTATGCCGGTTCGGATAACAAAAACGCCGGGTATGTCTGCGGGGTTGACCTCGTGGCGCGCTTCCCCGACGGCGGTCCCATCGCCGTTCTTGACTCCCCTACCATGAACTCCGTGCGGGATCGTATTGATGGATTTAATGAAGCTATCAATGGAAAAGGCTTTACCATCGTGTATCAGAAAGATTCCCTGGGGGATCTTCCCACTGCCCTGCGGAATACCGAAGACCTCCTGCAGAGTCATCCCGAAGTGGTGGCGATCATGGGTGGTAACGACCCGACGGCTCTTGGCGCCCTTGCCGCCTGCAAGACCGCCAACCGTACCGACATCCTCATCTACGGCGTAGACGGCTCTCCTGAAGCCAAGGCCGCGATTGCCCAGGGCGGACAGTTTACCGGTTCCGGCGCTCAAAGCCCCATTGCAATCGGCGAGGAATCGGTAAAGCTGGCCTACAAGGTACTCAAAAAAGAACCTTATGATAAGCGTGTTCCGGTCAAGACCTTCATGATCACCAAGGATAACGTCACCCAGTATGGTACCACCGGCTGGCAGTAGGCGTAGGAAGCACTAGCAACCGGTTAAGCAACCACTGACTACACAGACCCCGCGGACAGCATGTATTTTGATCGTTTTTTAGTCCGTGTTGTCCGTGAGGTCTGTGGTTCATTTTTTCTTAATTTGTTAACAACAAAGAAGGAGTGCTCTTCGTGAATGAAAACATCCTTTTGGAAATGGAGCATATCAAAAAAGAATTCCCCGGGGTACAGGCCCTCAAGGATGTTTCCTTTCAGCTACGCGCCGGTGAGGTGCATGCCCTGCTGGGTGAAAACGGCGCGGGAAAGTCCACCCTCATCAAGATTTTGGGGGGTATCTATCCGGCCAACAGCGGGGCAATTCGCATAAACGGAACCCCGGTAACCATCGCCTCGGTACAGGACGCGCAAAAAAACGGTGTCAGTGTCATACATCAGGAACTGGTACTCGTCCCCCACATGACCGTTGCGGAGAACATCTTCCTTGGCCGGGAACCGACCGCACCCAATAGGGCGGTGGATTTCAAAAAGATGAACGCCGAGGCAAGGGGTATCCTTGATTCATTTGAGCTTGATATCCTTCCCGATGGGGAAGTAAGCAGTCTGACCATCGCCCAGCAGCAGATGGTGGAGATCATCAAGGCCCTTTCATTTAACGCCCGGATTCTCGTTATGGATGAACCGACTTCTTCCCTGTCAGAAAAAGATGTGGGATTCCTCTTTGATACCATCAGAAAGTTAAAAAAGAACCAGGTCGGGATTGTCTACATATCCCACCGGATGAGTGAATTAAAGCGGATCACCGACCGTATCACGGTAATACGGGACGGAGAATATATCGGCACCAAAGAGACGGCAACGGCTACCAACGACGAACTCATCGCCATGATGGTGGGACGAAAACTGACCAACTACTATACCCGCACCTATGGCGAGCCGGGGGACCCGGTCCTTGAGGTTCGCAATCTGAGCGACGGCAAGCTGCTTAAAAACGTGTCTTTTGAACTGCGGCGAGGAGAGATTCTGGGCTTTGCGGGCCTGGTGGGGGCCGGCCGCAGTGAGGTGATGAAGTGCGTTTTTGGTATCGATCCCTGCATCGAAGGTGAAATTCTGGTGGACGGGAAACCGGTACGGATCAGTAATCCCGAAGCGGCGATGCGGCTGGGAATCGCCCTAGTACCGGAAAGCAGAAAGACCGAGGCCCTTTTCCCCGAACAGAGCGTCATGTTCAACATTACCATAAAGGCGCTGAAAGCCTTTATCCGGGGCCTCTTGGTCGATACCGACAAAGAATTGGCGATAACCAAAGAATATGTGGATACCATGGCGATAAAGACCCCTTCCTACGCCCAGACCGTGGGGAATCTTTCCGGTGGAAACCAGCAGAAAGCCGTGATAGGCCGCTGGCTGGCGACTAAGCCCCGGATCCTCATCCTTGACGAGCCGACCCGGGGAGTTGATGTCGGGGCAAAGGCTGAAATTTACGCCATTATGAATGAACTGGTAAAACAGGGGGTCTCCATCATCATGATTTCCTCGGAATTGCCCGAGGTTATCAACATGGGCGACCGGGTGATAGTGATGAGCGGCGGCAAGATTACCGCCTGTCTACCCCGGGAAGACCTTTCCCAGGAAAAGATCATGCAATACGCGACACAGCTTACGGTTTAGGTGCGGAGGAAAAGGTGAGTAATACTAAAGAAACGACGGCCCCGGCGGTCAAGTCAACACGGCCGCAGCATCCGGTGTTTCGGTTTATACGGGAGAATCTGGGCATCCTGGTGGGGCTTCTGGTCTTGTGTCTGATTCTGGTGATTTATGACACCATCCGGGGGAGGATGGTGTTCCTGACCACCAATAACATCATGAACGTGTTGCGGCAGGTGGCGACAAACCTCTACATCGCCTGCGGCATGACGATGATCATCATTTTGGGCGGTATCGACCTTTCGGTCGGTTCCATTGTCGGGCTTGCAGGCTGTGTTACCGGCGGCCTCATCGCCTTTGTCCATTGGCCCATGCCGGCGGCGGTCCTGATGGGTATCCTGGTCGGGGTAGCCTCCGGCGCCTTTAACGGCCTCTGGGTTTCCAAAACCACGATTCCCCCTTTCATCGTTACCCTGGCCATGATGAATATCGCCCGGGGCGCCGGTTACGTGTATACCGGCGGTCAACCGATCCGGATCATGTCCGACTCCTTCAACTTTATCGGTTCCGGCTATGTTTTCGATATTCTTCCGATGCCCGTCATATACCTCGTGATCATTGTGATGATCTCCAGTTTTATCATGAACCGCTCTAAACTGGGGCGGCACATTTACGCTGTCGGCGGCAATCCCATGGCGGCGCGTTTCTCCGGCATCAAAAACGGCCGGGTGCAGTTCTTCGCATACGTGTTTTCCGGTACCATGAGCGGCATTTCCGGTGTCGTGCTTGCCTCGCGTATGTTTTCTGGTCAGCCCACCGCCGGGCAGAGTTTTGAAATGGACGCCATCGCCGCGGTCGTGCTGGGCGGAACCAGTATGTCCGGCGGTGTCGGGAAGATCGGCGGCACGGTTATCGGCGCCCTGATCATCGGGGTACTGAACAACGGCCTTAATCTGCTGAACATCAATTCCTTCTGGCAATACATCGTCAAAGGGGTGGTCATCCTGATTGCCGTATATGTGGACTTTATCAAGAAGGGACGCAAAAGCAAATAGCAATTCGGAATAGGCGATTGACATCGTGGCCGGATAATCAGCGGCCTCCTGGGGCAGGACTATGCTCTCAATATCCCAAAATGATGTCAGGTAGCGGGGGAAGAGCGGTTCCAGTAACCCCCCCACCAGTTCTTCCCCCTTCAGCCTCAAACACCGGCAATACCATAAAAGCACGAGTTCGCCAAAACCCCGCCGGGGAAGCGAAAAATCCCCGGGCGTCCACTTGACCGAAGCCGCGCAGCGGCAAGCGTGGACGCCCTGGGATTTTTCGCTTCCCCGGCGGGCATTTATCGTGGGGGCTTTTATGTTACTTGAGCGTCGCGTTTTATGAAACCTTTTTGTATATGGGTTAACGCAAGTACCGTCAAAATTGCCTGGGCTATACATTGTAAACACACATACCCATTTATCGCTTTCTTCGCCTGCGCTACCAAACGAATCCCTGCTTCGTCCTCAGGGGGAATCGCCGCCTCTCCACGCTTCCGCTTCTTAAGCGCGGAGGTCCAGAAGTGATAGCGAAATCCTCCCAGCTCATGCTTCAATTCCCCAAACATCCCTTCACTCTTGAAGCGCAGCGTATACAAGGTAATAAGCTCTTCCGGAGTTAAACTCAGATCAGTGCTCATCAGGATGAAAGGCGTACCTTGTACGTTCGTCAGTACAAATCGTACTCATTGTCGGGTAGGTCTTTGCAGGAGATCCAGACTGAGATACTGGACTTCTTTGAGCTGCGGCAAGCCGCAGGGTATTAAACCAGACTTTCGAATAAAAGCCCGATGCTTAATAGTCCCGCTAAAAACATATTCCTTTTCATAGGAACCTTCCTTTTTACGCGTGGGGGAGAGTCGGCCCCTCATAGCCAAATAGTTAAAAAGCCCGGACGGCTCGAATTAATATTGAACTAGACTTGTAGGTGGTGGCCTGAGTGCCATTGCTGAAAGGCAGATACCATGAACTGCCACTATCGGACTGGGAGGAAGACCAGTAACTATTATTGGTAAATCCCCCCAATCCTTTTTGTTTAAGGTTTTCCCACATCAGGTACAGTTCGCCCAGGCTCGGTAAAAACCAGTCGTCAAAACCGTCAAAAGACAGGGAATCGCAACGCTGTACCGCCCTGCCGAATTCGTCTGTGCTTCGTAAAAAGATTAGAATTATTTCTGTGTTCTGCTTTCCTGTTCCGATTGCGGTGCTTGTACCTTGAACATCATAACCATACGCCCCCCATTGCGCGGTAAATTCCCTTCCTATCGGAGCTGCTTCGAGGTAGCGCCAGCCATCGGAATAACTGCCCTTGTCGTAGAAGATATAGCCCCCTGCGGGGCCTACCGCGCCTACGGCATAGCCCGTGCCTCCGCCGCCAGTGATAGTGACGGTGACGGCTGCGGTACCGTTTTTGGCGGTGTCTACGGTGGAAGTTGCTCTAACCGTAAGAGCAGCCGCCGTTTCATTGGCGGCCACGGTGAGGGTGGCGCCGTCAAACTTGGTGGCCGTGCTGGAGGCGCCGCTCACGGTCCAGGTAACGGTCTGGGCGGGGTTGTTGGTTCCGGTTACCACAGCGGTAAATGGCTGGGCGCCGCCTTTCGCCACGCTTACGCTTGCGGGGCTTACGATAACGCCGGTAACGGTAGGGGTGGTGGAGGCAACATCAGCCGTTTTCGCGCTTTTCGCGCCGGACCAGGCGCTCCAACCGGCACTGTTGCCGGCGCGTACCTGAAAATAATAGGTCGTGTTATTGCTGAGTCCTCCAACCCAAAGAGACGATTCTGATGTCTCGTTCCCTTCGATGGTAATACTGTCTGCGGATAATCCGTAACGAATATGATACTTTTGAGCGCCAGTAACAGGATTCCAGGACAGGTTGATCCCCCCGGTTGCCGGAGCGACGGCCTCAAGGTTTTGAGGCATACCCGGCGCGCCCGGGACGACAGCCGCTTTTGTTGTCGCTGTTACCGCCGGTGAAGTCTCACCCCAGCCTCCCTCGTTGTGGGCGCGAACGGTAAAGGCGTAGGATGTATCTGCCTGTAAATCGCCAACCGTGTACGTAGGGGAGGATGTTTTAGCCTTTGCTGTTCCATTGACAAATAGCTCGTACTCGTCCACGCCTGAAACCGGGCTCCAAGTTACCCGAATTTCTGACGTGGAAAGCGCTCCCGCTGTAAGCCCCGATGGTGCGGACGGCGGGGACACGGTATTTGTTCCATGCACCAAATCGCCGCATCCCGTGAAAAGGATGCATGTTAATGCTGCTGTTAGCACCTTCAACGCTATTAGAGCTTTCAGTGTGTTTTTCATGGCTATCCTCCTTAAAATTGCCAGGTACACAAAACTTGTACCGATTTAATCGCGGACTTATTCGCCACGGGAACTACCACCACAGACGGCCAAGACGGCGTGTTGGCAGCGACTCTTTTTGATGAGCCTTTGTGATAGAACAGGGGGCGTAAAATGCCGAAGAGAACGCCAGCGCCGCCAACTCCAAACGCGGCGGCAATGGGAATTCCCATGAGGGGGTCGCCGTAGTCAAGGGAAAGTTCCCAGACCAGAAGCCCGGCAGCTGCGCCCATGGATGTGGTCACAATTAGGCCGCCCACCCAGTCCCCCATGGTGTAGGAACCAAGTCCTGCGGCGAGGTTCAGAAAACTTGCGCCGATTCTTCTTCCCGCAGTGAATTCGTCGTACCCAATGTTGAGAAGACCGGCGAGCCTGGCATCGAGGCGTACCGTTAAAGCCTGGGGCTGGAGGGACACTCTGGCGGTTTCAACTTCGATGGCCCGTATTGAAAGGCGGTATTCAGAGCCGATTTGGGAAACGCTGCCGGAAATGATGACCTCCGCGCCTGTCATCTGCCCTATACGTTGGGCAGTCTCGTCGCTCACATCCCCGGACATATGAAATTGAAGCTCGCCTTGTAACAACTGGATGTTTTGCCGGTCAACAACGGTAGATCTGCCGTCATTGGTGATATAGGAGCTTAGCTCATCAATAACATAGTCGGATAATTCCGCCTTTGGCGCCTTAACATTGAGGATCGCCACTACGGAACCCTTCGTAAGCCGGTCTGCAAGGGTATCCCCAAGCCGCCTCAGCGCCCGATCCAGGGTCAGCGCCTCCTGGCACCATAAGGACGCAGCCCCAATAGTCAGGAGGAGTACCATGAGGGGAAGTTTCCGGTTAATCATTTTCATCCTCCAAAAACTTTTCGGCCGCCTCACGGCGGTCAAATAGTTAAATAACCAAATAGTTAAAAAGCCCGGACGGCTCGAATTAATATTGAACTAGACTTGTAGGTGGTGGCCTGAGTACCATCGCTGAAAGGCAGATACCAAGAATACATATCACTAGACTGGGAAGAAGACCAGTACCACTCATTGGAAAATCCCCCCAATCCTTTTTGTTTAAGGTTTTCCCACATCAGGTACACCTCGCCCAGGCTTGGTAAAAACCAGTCGCTATAGCCTTCAAAAGACAGGGAATCGCAACGTTGTGCCGCCCTGCCGAATTCACCTGTGCTTTGTAGAAAGATCAGAATTGTTTCTGTGTTTTGCTTTCCTGTTCCGATTGCGAGATTTGTATTCTGAACATTATTATTATACGCCCCCCATTGCGCGGTAAACTCTGTTCCTGCTGGAGCTGCTTCGAGGTAGCGCCAGCCGCCTGAAGTGTCGCCCTTGTCGTAGAAGATATAGCCCCCGGCGGGGCCTACTGAGCCTACGGCATAGCCCGTGCCTCCACCTGGCTGTGTTGTCGCGGAAACAGCCCCCGACTGCCTGCTCTCTGTCCCCTTCGCGTTCACCGCGGACACTGTGTAGTAATACGAGGTATTGGCCGGTAAACCCGTATCGGTATAGGTGTTGCTCCCCAGACTTCTAATCAAACTGTATGTGCCGCCGCTTGTAATGCTGCGGTATACTTTGTAGCCCGTCACCCCGCCTATCGCCGTCCAGCTTATCGTAATGCTGCTTGAGGATGCGGCCGTTGCGGTTACATTTACGGGTATGCTGACAATTGGCTGTGTTGTCGCGGAAGTAGCCTCCGATCGGCTGCCCTCCTTCCCCTCGGAGTCCACCACGGACACTTTGTAGTAATACGTGCTATCGGGTGACAAACCGGTATCGGTATAGGAGGTGTCCGACGTGCTTTGAATCAAACTGTACTCACCGTTGCTTGTAATGCCGCGGTATAGTTTGTAGCTCGTCGCCTTGCTTACCGATTCCCAGCTTACCTTAATGCTGCTTGAGGATTCGGCCCTTGCGGTTACGGATAGGCTGTCGCTGTCCATGGGGCAAGCCGCAAAAACAAGACCGAATACCGCCGCCAGGGCGATAATCCCAAAAAGCAAAAAAACCTTCTTATTCATAAGAGAACTCCTTTGTGTATGACTACCCATACATGATATGGGGACTTCGCCCCTTGAATATCCTACAGGCAACGCCTGCAAAATCCCTGAGTAATAAAAAAACGCCTATATCCCGGGTATACCGAGACATACAATGCGCAACAATATATATGTGTATTACAAAACGTACTACTTTTCTTAGAAGCTGACAGTATATAAGGGGGGGGG
>JAITNP010000239.1 GCA_031290455.1 Treponema sp.
GGACTTTCGTCCATGCAGACTACGGGACGTGCGCTATCTTCCGGCTGGGTATAGACATCCAGAATATCTTCCATGGCCGCTACGAATTCGCCGCTCCCCTGAGGGGGGATACACCATTCGCGGTTTTGCCAAGGCTTAAGTTCGTTTTTTTTAAAGTCTGCCTAATTGTCTCGTGAGATACCTCTTTGGTAGTGGTCCCTTCTAGGGTTACCCAGGTATCCCGTATGAGCCGTAAGCTCCAATGGTGTCTCCTAACCTATTCCGCAACCCCCCCCTTTTTCTCCTAACCTATTCCGCAAAACCTCCTAACCTATTCCGCAAAACTTCTGGTTTCCTCCTTCCCTATTCCGCAAACTTTCCTAACCTATCCCGTTTTAAGCCGTTTGGGGTAGCTAAGGTTCAGGATGATGTTTCCGGCTTTGTCCTCTTTGAAGCCAGTGATTTTGTAGTCCAGACCATCAAGGTTCCTGATAACCGATATTGCCGCGATCCGGGCTTTTGAACTTTGCTTCCCTGGGGACTTCCGGGAGTGTATGAAAACAGCCGCCGGGCAACCGGACGGAGAAGCCGCCCTTTATGAATACCTGGAGGACCTTATTAAAACAGGGCCACAGACACCCAAGGAGGGGCCTACAATGGACGCAAACGCGAAAAACGTATTAAAAACTGCGGCGAGGCCACAGACGGGCCGCCCAAGGCCGGGAAACCACCGCCGGGGCAAGGGCCACGGCGTACCGGCTATGAGCTTATGAAAGCGCACATAAAACAGCACCTAGGGAGGACCGCATGACCAAGGATGAAACAGAAGCATTTGAGCAACGATACCTGGGGGCATTACTGGAAGCCGCCAGAAAGGGGGAACTGGATACCGCCCTAAGCGCCGATGATTTTACTCACCCGCACTACAAGAAACTTTTCCCCCTCATACTAAAGCAACGCCGGGAAGGAATCACGCCGACTCTTATCACGCTTTCCTATGAATTGCCGGAAAACCAGGACCTTACCGCAAGCATTACAAACAACCTTGTTTACACAAACATAACATACTACGAAAACATAATTTTAGAAGCAAGTAAAAAACGAGTATTTATTACCCGGCTAAAACTGGCGCTTGAAGATGTGGACCAGGGGACCGACACGGATACCGTTATAAAAAACCTGCTCCCTGCCCTCTCCGCAGTCACCAACGCCAAGAATGACGGTAAAATAAAAACCGCTGCGGAATTATTGAGTATTAACTTTCCGCCTATAAATTGGATTGTACCTGGTATTATAGGGGAAGGGCTTACCTTGATATGCGGAGCGCCGAAAATCGGGAAAAGCTGGTTGGTACTGAATATGGCTATTGCCGCCGCCGAGGGGGGCCGCTTCCTGGGGAGTATTCAGACAAGACAAACAGAAACCCTCTATCTGGCCTTAGAGGATACGGACCGCCGACTTCATAACCGCTTAAAAACATTAGGCGCCGGACCGAGCGATAATCTGAAAATAGCTACCCAGTGGCAGGATGGCTATATCGGCCTTGAAAATCATTTGAAAGAAAAAAAAGAAACCGGGCTGGTTATTATTGATACCCTGGCGCGTTTCGCCAATATCGAGGATATGAACGATTATTCCATGACAACCGCCGCCATGGCACGGCTAAAAAGAATAGCGGATAATTTAGGAATCGCCGTAGTAATAATCCACCATGCTAAAAAAACGGGAAACCGTAATAATAAAAATATGGACTGGACAGAAAAAGCCCTGGGGAGTACCGGGCTTACCGGAGCAACAGACAGCACTATTTTAATAGACCGGGACCGCGCCGCAGAAACAAAGAATACCGCCAAACTATACGCGACCGGAAGGGATACCGGGGACATTAAATACAGCCTTAAACTTGACCTTGACTGCGGGGGATGGATTACTACGGATAAAACAGAAAAATCATCCTCAATTGATGGCGAAGATAACAATGAACCAAAAACAGGCAGCGCATTTAGAATTACCGCAGAAATGGCAAAAAGGAAAAACACATGAAAAAATATCAGCGTTCAACACCGCAAGAATTAGATTCAATTTTGCTTCGGATCAATATGGTTAAAGAACAGCCGGAATTGTTTACAAATCTTTATGATAGTAATGGAAACGATATTCCCATTGAAGCACTTTCAAAAGCAAATGAACTAACAGGGGCGGGCGTAGAATATTTAACCAGTGTAGCAGATTACATCTACACTCATTATAAAAAAAATATAAACCGAGACGGCACAAAATATGATGAATTGCCTTATCTTGAATGGGACGCTTTTCTTGAATACGCTTCGGGGGGCATTGCCGGGCAAATAGAACGGATTGAAAGAACCGTCATGCAATATGTAGCAAAACCAAAACAGGTTTTTATGATAGACACAGACGGTCATTTACACACTCGACAACCATTTGTCCTAGATTTTGATTGGGGTGGGCCGGGAAAGCTAGACGCAAAGCAAGCAGCACGCTTGGCCCGCTTAAACAAAACAAATGGTAATAAAGCAGAAAAAGATAATGGCTTACCAAGGATGCCTATACGTGGAATAACAATACTAGCCGCCAAACCTCTGTTTGAAGCCTTCTTCAAAAAAGACCCTTCAACCTATTCTTTCCCTGTAGGAATGTATGCAAAAATATTTTATCATTCAAAAACTCTAAAAAAACAATTTCTTAAAATCCCGAAAAATACCTTAGTAGAACATGGGGCACAATTACTTGATACAGACCCACACATCTCAGCTTATGTTCGTTATATAAGATACATAATGCGCCATAATAATTTAACATCTGCCCAAATGAAAGACAAAAAGTACCACAGGCTTATTAGATACCCTGTTCTCGAATTTCTAAAAAGCGTCTATCCTAGCCTAATAGACATCAATGGCCGAAAAGAAAGACACCCGAAAATATTACAATTTAGTTATTTTTTAGCAAATGCACAGATTATATGCCTAGAAATCGAAGACTTCAAACTGTATCCAGTTCTCGAGGGAATAGAAGAAGGACATGATGATCCTAAAGTTGTATTTAGTTTATACACCAATCGGGATAATGCCTTAGAGGGTATGAAACAAGCCGCAGTAAGAATGAATACAAGGGGAACCGGAAAAATGTAGGCATTTTGTAAGGGAGTTGTCGGGCATTTTGTAAGGGAAAATCAGGAGTTGTCGGGCATTTTGTAAGGGAAAATCGACGTCCCCCTAAGGAATCCTAAAGGATTCCTAAAACGCATTATAGGGGAGGGGTACGCTAAACGCTACCCCCTCCCTATTTATATCTTTCTTCTTGCCTAGTACAGCCCTTTTTACATACGCACCCCAAAATTATTCCGAAGCCGGTTCCCCTTTGTAAGTCCAGGTGAACGGATGCGCAGTAATGTTATACTGTTCTATAAACCGTCCAATACTTGCTTTCAGTTCTGCAGTTGAAGTATAACTCATCCGTTTTAGTAAGGCCAAATCAAATCTGAAGTGCGAATTCGAAAAGTGACAAAATCCGAGAAGCAAAAATACTAAAATGACATAATAAAGCAGGCTAAAAACCAGCAAAAAATTTGCTATAACGGCTAAAATTTAGCCGAAAGACGTAAAAAATGGCTAAATTCTCAGGTGTATGATAAAGCATATATTAAATCACTAGAATATTTAAAAAATATGAGTATTTTGAGATAAATTTTTCGCACTTCAGATTTGAATTGGCGTATCGTAAATACGGAACGGCTTCTTTATCGTGTCGCTTCCTCACCAACCGCGTTTATATTCCTTAAAACAATCAAGGCATACTTTTTTGCCTTCCTGTAAACGGATTTTATGCTCCGGCGCCGATTCTCCGCAAATTTCACAAGGGATGGAAGGAAACTTCCGAGCATGTTCTGGAGCTTGTATGTCCAGCTCCCGGTAATCGAAAATTTCGTCTATGGGAGCGTTCAACAGATAGTCCTGATACGCCGCCCGTTCCATGTCGCCATGCTTTGCCTTGAGATAAAATCGCATTGCCTTGCCAGTGGTTCGGTTGATAAAGGTATAGACATGCTTCCCGGTGTCCCGGTAGATGAGGTTGCCCTTTCCCATGGTACAGCTCATCAGCGACTGAATGGCATCCACCCCGCAGGCGTCATTTTCGGTGATACAGACCAGTTCCTCATCAAAGGCCGGATTGACCCCCATCTTCTCCACCGCCGCTTCACAGACCCTCACTCCAATGGCAAGTCCAGGACATGCATGGCCGTGAAATGCCCGCGCCTTATCCCAATACATTTGGTTCATGGTTTTTTATTATGTGCATATGCTCAATCAATGTCAACAGGTTAAGCGGTAAATTTTTTGTTCTATCTCATTGATTCAGAACCACAAAGTTCCGCTTGATCATGGTACCCCGGCGGTCAATGACCGTAAGGGTGTGGGAACCTGCTTCGGGGTGGCATTCTATTTCATGAAAGACCGTGGTTTGACCGAGATAGGTCTTGTCCAGGTGCCAGTAGAGTATTGCGTCCTGTTCCCGGTGGGCCGCCATAAATACCACCTTGCCGGGACGACCGTCAAGTTCGATGGGAACATAAACCTGGGCGTTTTCTGCGGGGTTAAACAATGCAAAGGCGATGTCTGCGCTGTTGGTTTGTCCTTCAAAAGGCGGCAGGGGCTTGTAATCGAGATTCCACCGCCGGAAATACCATTCTTCCGCTGGGGGCAGCACAAACCAGGTGCGGATGACGACCTGTTCGGTCGGGCTTTCCGAGAGGGTTATCTGCCGGTTCTGCGCTGCATTGAGGACGATGGTCTTACAAAAAGGGCAGGGTATCCGGGGCGGGGCATGGTTGGGGATTTCGGCCAAGATGAGCTGTTCGCAATGCGGCCCCGCGGGAAACCCCGATAAGGCGCATACTTCCACCGAGGTAAGGTCAAGGGTGGGCTTGGGGATCCACGCCGAAGGCTCAAGAAAAGAGAACACTTCAAATAATACGGGAGCAGCAGTAGTGGCCGCCCGTAGTTCCGCCCGTCCTTCCCCCGAAGCATTGCCAATCCATACTGCCACGGTCCAGCGGGGGGTTACCCCAATTGCCCACCCATCCCTGAAGCCAAAGCTCGTGCCTGTTTTCCACGCGATATGGTATGAATCGGCAAAATTTTGCCAGGAGGCTTCCTCATCGGGCCGAACCGCAGTGGTAAGGATGTTGAGGGTGAGCCATGCCGCACCGGGGGAGAGGGGTGAACGCCCTGCTGCCGGGGTGCGTTTTCCTGGATAGTATACCGGGGGGAAGAACGGGGACCGGGTATTGCCGTCCCCCGCCGCATCGGCCATGGCAGTACGGGCAAGTCCCGCGTAGAGGCCGGCCATATCCCAGAGGGTAATCTCTGCCCCGCCGAGGATCAGCGGCAGCCCGTAGGCATCGCTGGAGCGGAACAGGGTCGATACCCCCAGGGATTTGAGGAGCGCAACGAAACGGCCTACCCCGAAACCACGGAGCGCCCGAACCGCGGGGACGTTTAATGACCGGGTGAGGGCCTCCCCCGCGGGGATTACCCCGGTGTAACTTTGGGTATTATTTTCAGGATGGTAACTGCTTATTCTGGTGGGTATATCACTGACCAGCTCCGTGGGCATAAGCTCCCCCGCATCAAGCATTGCCGCAAACAAAAAGGGTTTTAGGATGCTTCCTGAGCTGCGCGGCGCCTTAATGATATCCACGTATCCTGCGGCAAGGGTCTTTACATTACCGATATAGGCCCGTACTTCCCCGGTTGGGGTATCGAGAATCAGACAGGCAGCGTTTAGAATACCCTTCCTCGCATAGACCTCCGCCCTTCTTTGGAGGATGACGGCGGCCCTGCTTTGTATCATCATATCAAGACTTGTCTTGATAGGCTCGGTATGAACCCGGCGCGATCGGTCCTGGCCGTGCAAGCCCTTTTCCTTATCCAGGATAATCTTACTGAATAAATGCGGAGCGTGTTGGGGAAGAGGTTTGGGTTCAAGGGGAAGGGTTTCCGCCATCGCAAGCTGCATGGTCCCTTCGTCCAGGTATCCCTTTTGGTGGAGCCTTACCAAAAGACCGTCTCGTTTTTGCCGTAATACCTCCCGGTTCCGCCCCGGATGTACCAGGGAGGGCGCATTGGGAAGGATTGCCAGGGTTGCGGCTTCTGCCCAGGAAAGCTCGGTGGCAGTATGGGCGAACCAGCGCCAAGCCGCAGCCTCAATACCCACCACATTACCACCAAAGGGAGCATTCGCCCCATACAGGGCAAGGATGTCCTCTTTGGAGCGCCCTATCTCAAGCCGTACCGCCAGAACTGCTTCGAGGACCTTTTCAAAGATGGTGCGTCCTTTGTTTCCCCGCATCATACGGATGGTCTGCATGGTGATAGTCGATGCCCCTGAAACAATGCGGCGGACCTGGATATTCTGAACCACTGCCCTGGCTATGGCGATGCCATCCACTCCCGGATGCACCCTGAACCGTCTATCTTCATATTCAATTAACGCAGCGGCAAACTTGGGGTCTACCCTTCCCTGGGGAGGAAACCGCCATTGATCATCAGCGGCAACCGCTGCATCCAGGAACGCACCGTTCCTATCATACATAACCGGTGAATAGGGAACGTCGAAGAGCGGATTGGGCAAAGAAAGGGCAAACCAGATCACCAAGAGGAACAGGAGGACCATGAGGACAAGGTATCGGGACTTGAGTTTTTCCTGAGACCCTACCAGGCGGCTTTGTTCAATGTTCATGTTTTAATATTATTATAGAACACTATTGCACAAACCATCCCCGATGAAGAAAATGAAGGCAGAGGTATATATGATAATAAGTCGTGTTATGACCATGAATCCCATATTCGTCCATCCCGATATGTCCGTCAGTGATGCCCGGTCGCTCATGGATAAGGAAAAGGTAGGCCGTCTACCGGTACTGGATAAACACAATATCCTCATCGGGATTGTAACCAAAAGAGATTTGCTCAAGGCAGGACCTTCCCCGGCGACCAGTCTTGATATGTATGAAATCAGCTATCTTCTTTCAAAGTTGAAGGTTGAAAAAATAATGGAGCGGCGGGTCATCACGGTGGATGAAAACGAGGTCGTGGAGGAAGCCGCCCGGATCATGGCGGATAATGATATAAGCTGCCTGCCGGTGATGAAAGGCTCCCTCCTGGTTGGTATTATCACCGATACCGACCTGTTCCGGGTGTTCATCAACGCCTTCGGTGCCCGCCATCTGGGAATCCGGATCACCCTGTCCATGTCCGAGCGCCCCGGACAGCTTGCAAAAATGGCCCAAGCCATTGCGGAAAAAGGAGGAAACATCGTTTCCTTTGTTTCTTCCGAAGGGGACAATCTTTCCCTCCGCAGGGGAACCATAAAAATTACCGGTTTAAGCCGATCCGAGGTGGAGGCCATCGTGAAAACCATCCCGGAGACAGAATTGGAAGACCTGCGGGAATAGAAAAATACATTGACACCTGGGGAAAAATCCCACAAAATAAGAAGATATGACTCAATCGTTAGAAGATTATCTTGAAATGGTGAGTTTCCTGTCCGATGAGGGGGTGGTTCGAGTAACGGATATTGCGTCCCGGCTGGGGGTTTCAAAGCCTTCGGTACTGACTGCCCTTAAAGTTCTGGAGGAACAGGGCCTTTTGGAGCATGAACGGTACCGTACCGTCTTGCTCACCAAAAAAGGCTCAATCCAGGCGGCGGAGATTAGGGATCGCCATAGCTTCCTCACGGTGTTTCTGCAAGATATTGTAGGAGTTAGTCCAGATACGGCGGAAAAAGACGCCTGTAAAATGGAACATCTCCTTTCAGAAGAAACATGTAAAAAAATAAAAGCGCTGGTCAAAGAAAAAGTGATTGCTCCTTATACCGGCAATAGCAAAAAAATGAGCAAAAAAATGACATAACTGCGTGTTTTCGTAATTATGGCTTTTTTGCTATTGACGGTGTTTGATCGTCGCATGTTCCGAAATGAACTTATAGTCCTTTGGGTGAGCCTAAAATCTCCGCCAACACTATTGCCCGCTTGAGGGGTGGCAGGTAGGAAAGGTTCTCAGGAAAGGATTTCCCCCTGGCAACCGTCACTGCCGCTGTATGGGGTATGCTTTCCTTCATCGCAGGGCTCACCGCAGCCTGAGCAGCAATACCCTTTTTATCCCCCATGGATATTCCAGGAGACGTTGCTGCTTTAGGTGTTGAACCCAAAAACGCAGCTCTTTTCCCCTGCTCCTGCGTTTTAATATGATTTTTCCTTGTCGCGATGATACGAACCGCAACGATAAGGGCAATGGGAATAAGCGGAATAACCCTTTCAATATCAAACAAAAGCTCCCCCTTTTTTAATTAATAGCGAATGGTTTCTTATCTATTCACTATTTATTCACCCCTATGGCTGCTCGCATATCCGTATCGGCCTGGATATTTTTGAGCCGGTAATAGTCCATGATTCCCAGGTGCCCGCTTCTAAAGGCTTCGGCAATGGCCAAGGGAATTTCCGCTTCCGCCAGGACTACTTTGGCCCGGTTTTCCTGGACCAGGGCGATCATCTCCTGTTCCTGAGCTTGGGCTAAGGCCCGCCGCTTCTCCGCTTCCGCCTGGAAGCGCCGTTTATCCGCCTCGGCTTGGTCGGCCTGGAGTTTGGCTCCCACGTTGGCCCCTACGTCGATATCGGCTATATCAATAGAAAGAATCTCAAAGGCGGTCCCCGCGTCCAGTCCTTTTTCCAGGACCCGCTTGGAAATGGTGTCCGGGTTTTCCAGCACCGTCTTATAGGTTTCAGAAGAGCCAATGGTGGTTACGATCCCTTCACCGACCCGGGCGATAATGGTCTCCTCCATGGCGCCTCCGACTAAGCGTTCGATATTTGCCCGTACCGTTACCCGGGCCTTTACCTGGAGTTGGATACCGTCCTTGGCCACGGCATCGATGGTATGCTTCCCCTTGGACGTATCGGGACAATCAATGACCTTGGGGTTGACGCTGGTCCGCACCGCCTCAAGCACATCCCGGCCTGCCAGGTCAATGGCAGCGGCCCGCTGGAAAGGCAGGGGAATGTTGGCCTTGTTTGCCGCCACCAGGGCGCGGCTCACCTTCATCACATCCCCCCGTGCAAGGAAATGGGTTTCCAGCATGTCCGAATCCACCTCAATGCCCGCCTTTGAGAGCATGATCCGGGAATCCACGATAACCCCGGGGTTCACATGGCGCAGCCACATCCCGATGAGTTTCCCCATGCCCACGTAAGACCCGGAAAGGAGGGCCCGAAACCAAAGGCCAAAGAACCGAAAAAACAGGATCAGAAACCCTAGGGCACATAAACCAATAACAACCAGCAAAATAAGAGACCCCATCACGCACTCCTTGTTTGAACGTACCGTATCCAGTTTAACACGTTCTGTGGTTTTGACAAGCCTTGAAATACCCCGGATTCAATCACGAAGTGCTTTCAAGCGTATTCCATGCGGTTATGCCAACCTGATAATAACTCCCAAGAAATGTAGGTATTCTCCGACGTATGGGGTGATAGTAATTTGTTGATTCAACACCTATTAGAGGTGAAATGACATCTTCGGCCATTACGGACAGCATTTCATTATACCATGAAGCTGAACTTTTTCCATGTTTTACAAATTTCATATTAAAGTTTATCATAGTGCACCGTCGCCCTTACAGGAAACGCTTACCCTTACCAGGTAAACGGCGTGCAGCGTCGTAGTTAGCAGGAGCGCTCAGAACACTCTCATTGTTCAAGTACGAGCCGTTCATCGTTATCCACGGTGTTTTGCATCTCATAGACAATTTCGCTGAGGGCTGCCAGACGTACTGCCATTGATTCCCGTTTTGCCGCGGGACGCGCTTCACCGCGTTCAACCGCGGCTACCATTGCGCTAACCACAGCGTCAACATCAATGTTGTCATATTCCATAGGTTCCTCCTTCGGTTCCTCCCTCCAATAAATAATGGAACTGCTTTCTCAGCTTCATAGCGTGAATGACCACCAAACGGTTCTTTTCAACATCCTCAATAGGATCCCCGCACGGAGGAAGGAATATCATTTCTCTTTACCGCAGGATTTACATTTCTTGGTGAACAAGCCGCCCATCTTGCCGCCGCAATGTCGGCATAAACCTTGTTCCTCCCAGCGTTCTGATTGTTGACGTTCCTCGGCGAGACGACGTGCTCCAGCAATACGATGTTCTTCCGAAACCGGACCAATATCACGCCAGCCGCTCACATCGCACTGACGACTCGGTACCTCTTTGTGCAATCCAAAATCGAATGTTGTATTCTTTCCCACCGCCACAACCGTGCCGTCCGCTTTCAAGCCGACGGTATAATGGGCTCCGGTGAAAACCGCGACAATATCACGCCAGCCGCTCACATTGCACTGACCATCCTTATTGTTTCCCACCGCCACAACCGTGCCGTCCGCTTTCAAGCCGACCGTATAATCGCCTCCGATGGAAATGCAACCGTTGTACTTGGCAATCCGCTCACGGGTTTTTTTTAATTCAAGAATACGTTCTTGTAATTGTCTTTTTTCTTCGGTTACTTTTTCTGCCTGCCTTTTCGCCTCTGCCGCATCAAGCACTGCTTCCATCAAACGGGTCAAGAAAGCCGAATAAGCCGCCCTTCTTTTCCGCATAGCAAGGTAGGGCCGATCCGCGCTGATACCAGCCGCAATAATACGGTCGATGTCCCCCCGTAC
>JAITNP010000009.1 GCA_031290455.1 Treponema sp.
CAATAGACTCAGTGGGGGTTCCCTGTTTCAGGGCGATGCTGGTAATCCCTTGGGACAAATTCGCGGGAAGTTTTGGTTTGTAGGCATAACGGGCTTTCTGTAAAGCCGATAGTTCCATGTATGTCTCCTTACTATGCTATGATGCGTAATAGTACCGAAAAAACCAGGGATAAAACAAGTGATTTTTTAAAAGTAACGGAGAAGGATGCGATTGGCTAAAAAGATACCCTCCCCAAGTTGATAAGCCCTGTTTTGATGGCAAAAACGGCAATCTGGGCACGATTTTGTAATCCAGTCTTTTGCATGGCCGAGGAAACATAATTGCGGACCGTTTTGGGGGTAAGGCTTAGGTTTTCCGCAATTTCTTGGTTTGACTTACCCTGGCCGATACAGGTCATGACCCGGAGTTCCGTTTTGGAAATACTGGCGGGTATGGATTGATACGCATACTGCCCGGGGATATTCTGATGTGATGTATTGTGATAATCCTGGGTGCGCAGGTATGTATCCTTGACCAGGGATGAAAGGATATGGACTATCCTGGCGGTAATCCGGGGAGTTATGAAACACCCGCCGTTATACACAATCCTAATGGTAGTGGTCAATTTATCCATGTCCGTATCTTTTAAGAGGTATCCGGCGACTTCAGCGCCGATTGCCCGGCAGATATGGGCATCATCTTCAAAAGAGGTAAACAGAAGGACAGCGGTTGCGGGGGATTTACCTTTCAATAAAGGGATGATTCCCGGGCCGTCAACATATTCGAGATACATGTCAAACACGACTATATCCGGCTTTAAGTTGGCTACCAGTTTAAGGGCATCATACCCATCCTTTCCAAACCCTATGATTTCAAAATCATTTTGAGAAGATAAGGTGGCTTCTATACAGCGGCGATCTAATTCCCGCTCATCAATAACAACAATCTTTATCATGCTGGTGATTTACCTTTGCATAAAACGTATGCCATTAGGATGATTTCAAAACCGGTCAGATTTTGAAAGACCTGAGCCCATATAAGTCCTTCTCCTTTTTACTTATATTAAGCATTTTACAAGACATTACGATTATGCAAGAAGTTTTTTACTATTTATGATATTTGTCATAAACCAATAGATACAATTTTGTCGCTATTAGATTTTTTTCAAAATCCCAGCAATAGCAGATCATTTCAGGACCGAAATGAAGTCAATTTTAACTGTAATTCGGAATATCGCATAGGGTTCCGCTTCATCGCTGCCCATATAAATCTGAGCCGTTAATCGGCACCGCTTCATCCGGCTTATCACGGTGGGCCCCATCGGCCCTCAATCACGGACAAGCACTATCTTGTGCGTCTTCCGTTGCTGGTTTAGATGCTGATGCCACCGAGTACCCAGTCATCTATGAAGAGGTGAGTAAGTAAGATAAGCTCATGATCATAGAATCCAACCAGGGAGGGAAACTATGACCAAGAAATATTGGGTAACAATCATGGATAATTTTTTTGTCAAGCGATTATTACCAGCATTACCGACCTTGAGCGCTTTTCCCCAATGCGTTTAGCCTGCATGAACCATATCTTGTCAACGCATGAGATTCGTATATAATGGATTCATTCATGAGAGGTATGGTATGAAACGAAAGGCAATAGTATTGAGTATGGTTTTATTGGTTCTTTTGGCGGGATGCAGCAAATCACCGAGTTCGGTAACGAAGAATTTTGTTACTGCAATACAAAAGAATGATATGGGCAAGATTCAGGCCAATACGACGGAAAAAACCACCGGTGTGATAACTACCTTTGCCGGGCTCATGCGGGCGGGGCTGGGGGATGCTCCGGTTACGGTGGTCAAGGAGCAAATTACTGGTGATACTGCGGTAGTTACCATAAAAAAGGCTGATGGCAAAGAAGATCGTATTAATCTTATTAAGGAAAAGGGTGCGTGGAAGGTAACTATTAGATAAACCGCGGCTCTTAACAAACAGAGGAGATAGTGGTATAGTACTATAAGAGGTATATACTATGTCCGTGATTTTTGAGCGCCGGTCGGTACGCAGTTTTTTACCAAAACCGGTTGAACAAGAAAAGATAGAACGGCTCTTGAAGGCCGGCTTTGAGGCTCCTTCCGCCAATAACCGGCGGCCTTGGGAATTTATCGTCGTGACCGACGCCGGCGACCGGAAGGCCATCGCCGGTATGAGCCCCTATGCCAAGATGACTGCCGATGCGGCGGTGGCGATCATACCCTGTGCTGACTTAGGCGAGGGCAAAGCCTCCGGGGAAGAGGATATCTGGTGGGTCCAGGACCTTTCGGCGGCCACTGAAAATATCCTGCTGCAGATTGTGGAAGAAGGGCTTGGGGGGGTCTGGCTTGGCTGGCATCCGGTTAAGAGCCGGGTCAAGGCTTTTTCCGAACATTTCGGACTTCCTGGCCATATCATTCCTTTTTCTATCATCGCCCTGGGGTATCCCGCAAAGCCCTCGGTCTTGGTAAACCGTTTTGATCCTGCTAAGGTCCATTACGGCGCTTACGGTAAAAAAAGCCGCTGATACGCCGGTATGCTAATCCTTTTTTTAGCATTTATGGAATTGAGGCCCCCTCGTACAATCTCTGCCATACGTGTACAAGGTGAGGCCGAATCCAGCCCGGAACAGTGCCAAAGGAAGCATGAACACACCGATTAAAATCCAGCGCAACCAGGGGGTACTGCGGAAGACCTCGATATACACCGAGGCGATCCTGCCGAAGAGGTGTTTTTCGTAATTTCGGCAGCGGGCCAGGATCGTACCTAAGACAATACTGACCAGCACGGTGGTTATCGAATTGTGCTTACCCCTTTTAGCTAGATCATCCCATCCATCCTTGATCCCGTTAACCGAGATGCAGTTTTGAATAAATATACAGTAAAATGAAAATTTATGCAGAGGTACTCGCTTCAATTCGGAAAATACGATTAAGATCCTGGCCAGACAATCAGGACGGCTCCGGGAGAACCTTTACCCTTTATTCGGGTGATTCGTTACGTTTTAATCGGCGGTATCGGCTTTATGTGCTCATTTCTGGATTTTCGACCTCAATCTTATCGGCTTCCTGAAACGGCGCCAAGGTGGAAACCATACGCACCACCGAAGCGGAACGGTTGATCACATAATGCACTTCATGGGGTTCAATATGAATGAACTGCCCCTCGGTAAGGGTGTGGGCCGTATTATCCACCACGATGGTAACGCTTCCTTCCAGAATATAGAAGTTTTCTTCCATGACCTTATGATAATGAGCGCGAAAATCCTGACCGGGCATGAATTGTACCAGCGCGAAATTCATCCTGGGACCTCTCATCAGATACTTAGGTCCATGATCGCCGAAACGGTACTGCTCGTCTTTTTCATCTGCAATAAACATTGGTATCCTCCGCTAAGTTACTTAATAAGCCGGGGGCTGACCACATATACCGCGTGATATGGTGATCGCTTAAGCTTAATTGCGCCGCGTACGCAGCCTGCCACGTTTCATAAGCACGCCGGTATACATCCTCGTTTTTTGGATCCGGCGTAAACTCCCGGGCTATCTTTACCCGTTTTTTGGCGGCCTCCTTAATATCCGGGTACAGGCCGATTCCCTTGCCGGCCAGCAAGGCCGCTCCCAGGGCAGTGGCCTCCTTAACGACCGGCGTCTCAACCGGCATGTTCAGCACATCCGCGAGAATTTGAGACCAGAGCGCGCTTTTTGAAGCGCCTCCGGCGAACACTATCCGTTCCGGCCGTTTACCAGTGGCTGCTTCCACGAGGCGCAGGTGTCCCCGGGTAACCAGGGCGGTGTTCTCCATGATAGCCCGGTAGAAGGTGTATTTATTAAATTGCTCAGGGGACAGATCGAAGTTCATAAACGACGGGGCGGCGTGCCGCCAGGCTATGTAGTTCATCACGTCGGAGAACGTGCAGATCATGCCGTGTGAGCCGGCGGGGATTCGCGCAGCCTCCCGGTCCATAAGGGCGTAGGGATCGGTACCCTGTTCAGCGGCACGGCGCTTCTCTTCCTGACAGAAGGCGTCACGGTACCAGCGCATCACCAGCCCCGGATTGAAGGCTAGGGCCTCGTATTGCCACACCGAATCCAGCGCGTGGCAGTTCACCCGTACAGCGCATTGGGGAGCAGGCTTTCCGCTATTGGTGTTGTACTCATACTGCCAGAAACTCCCGCCGAAAACCGCCGCGTCATTGACGTTTACGACCCCGACCCCGATGGAACCCAGTTGGCAATCGCCACCGCCGATTACCAGGGGCGTTCCCTCTGCAAGCCCCGATTCCTCCGCGCCTTTGCGGGATACCGTGGCTATCATCGTGCCACATTCGGCCACATCGGGGAATATATCATCTCTGATACCGCAGCGGCGGGCTATGTTCCGATCCCAGGTCCGGGTTTGCAGGTCAAAGAGACCGGTGGTGGAGCCGTTGCTCGGCTCCACCACGAGGACCCCCGATAGACGGTAGATGAGCCAGTCATTGAACATCCCAAGGCGGGCGATTTTTTGATACACCTCGGGAAGTTTGTTTTTAACCCAGAGGAGCCGCGGCAGTGCGCTCAACGCAAAGGTCTGCCCTGATTCAAGATACAGCTCTTTTTCCAGTTCCGGCGCTATCTGTTTCAGTTGTCCAACCTCGTCACCGCTGCGGGCGTCCACATTGGCGCAGGCCCAGATTTCCTGCCCGGCCCCGTCGTAGAGGACGATACCCTCCCGCATACAGGTCGTCGAGATTGCGGCGATTTTGGCCGCGCCAATACCGGTTTCCGCCAGCACATCCTTAACACAGGAACAGGCGAGGCCCCAATTAGTCTTCCAATCAAAGTCCATGCTCCCGGGAAAACGGGGGTCCGCTGTATGCTTCCATTCACGCTGGTTGCACCCGATTTGGTTTCCCTCAGCGTCGAAGATGAGGGCACGGACACTCCCCGTTCCCGCGTCAATCGCCATTATATAGGTGTCGGACATAATGCCTCCGGGTTATGCATCGGGAACGGTCTGAGGCGCGTCCGGGTGATTCGGTCCAAAACTCTTGAGCATCACCAGCGGTTCTACCGGGCTTTCATTGGTAATGACGATACCCTGCTGTGCGGCAGCTTCTGAAACGAAGAACTCGTCGGCGCTCTGTTGCCCGAAGCGCAGCATTGTGGGAGATTCACAGACAAAAGGCCCAAACTTCCCGCGTCCCTGGGTCAAGATGATACCGTGAACCACCGGCTCTTTTATGGTAACGGTTTTGCCCGGGAAAACGGTCAGTTCCTTGGCGCTAAAATACCCGTCATTGGCGTAGGATATCCACTTTTCCTCGTAATCCCTGGTGCTGGTAATCGTAATGGGCTTGCGGGAATAGTGCTTCTTGTAGTGGGGGTCGGTGTTCTTTTCCCAGTCCAGGAGACTGAAAATGTAGTCGATATCCTGCTTCTTATCCGGAGGACACTCGCCCACGAGGAAGTCCCGGGGGAAGATTTCCCCGGAGACGACGTTTTCATGAACCGAATTGACATCCCCGTTCCAGTTCAACTCAAAGGTCAGAACCGAGCCGGGGGCGTGAATCACGCCGGCGGGGGAATACCAGCCGGTGCCCAGCTCTATCCGGTATGCCCGGGATAATTCGGTTATGCGGTTATCCCCTTTGTTGTAGTCCAGAAGCCGCTGCTTCACCTGTTCAGGGGTGGTGTCGGGATCGTAGCCAAAGTAGGTCGCGTCCATTTCGCCGGAGTGACTGGCAAATTGCCGGGGGAAGTAGTAACACTCAGGTTTGCCGAGTTTCCCCACCCGTGCGGCGGCTTCCATGTCCAGATGCAGGTGATGGAACAGTGGGGTAGTCAGGTCGTAGAATTTTGAAAACACTGGCCAGCCGCCATAGGTACGCATCAACCCTTCGCCTACCAGTTCAGCGGCTAAAACCTGTATCGCCTCTTTAAGGCTGAATTTTTCATCACTGCCATACTCGACGGCGACAAAACTCAAACCCTCTTCAGGACCGGCGAGGGGGCCGTTCTGCGCGACATTGGTGGATGTCATCCAGCGTTCTTTGATGGACCCCCGTTCAAGCCCATAGGCGTAGTAATCCTCCGGGTGCAGCCTGAGCCGCCGGCCTGCCTTGCCAAATGGCCTGGGAATAAACATCGGGTTCAGGCGGAAGATGCCTGCTCCCTTTTTGAGGGTTTTTTCGATTAACGTTTTGTCAGCCATGGATTCTCCTCTATGAGTACATTTTTATATCCTCAGTATATCTGAAAAAGTCAATTTGTCAAGCAATTTAGGGTATGCTTATTTTGTTAGTAAGTTGGTGGACTTTACGGGGGTTTGAGCGGTATTTGACAACTGTGCAGGTCTCGATTTTCCTCAAAAACCGGGAAAATGAGGGGAGACAATAGGCTTATACGTCATGGTGGTATAATGAATTACGAGGGGTACTGTAGGAATTTTTGACCTGACTAAAGGGTCTACCGCAGCTGCTCTTCCCGCTGCTCCTGACGTCATTGCGGGATATTGAGAGACAGCGCTGGAAACATAGTCCTGCCCCACCAGGTCGCTGATTATCTGGCCAGGATCTCAATCGCATATTCCGAATTGAAGAAACAGTAAAAAATGCTTGATTTACAAAAAAAGTACCGGTATAATCCAGCTAACTTTGGAATAATTGTTATATTATAAAAGGAGATTATGCTATGGCTGATTTAGAAGGAAGTAAGGTTGAAAAAAATTATCATCTGGATAAGGCCTTTGCCGCTGATGGTACCTTTCATGTGAAGGGGGCGGCGAATCTTGATTGGGGTATGAAGAAGCGCCTCACCAATATTTTTAACCCTAAAAGTGGTAATACCGTAATGTTTGCCTTTGACCATGGTTACTTTATGGGATCGGTGTCCGGCCTTGAACGTATCGACCTGCTCTTGCCGAAACTGATTGACCATATCGACGTGCTTATGGCCACCCGCGGCGCCCTGCGCACCAGTGTGAAGCCCGGTTTCAGGAAGGGGGTGGCCCTCAGGGTGAGTTCCGGCTCGTCCATGTTGAACGACGACCTTAGCCATGAAGTGGTGGCCGTGGACATCGAGGATGCTATCCGCATGGACGTTGACTGTATGGCCGTTCAGGTCTTTATCGGCGCGGAGGGACAACGGGAAAGCATTGATAACCTGTCCAGGGTAATAAACACGGGCAGCCATTACAGTATTCCTACCTTAGGGGTTGTCGCGGTCGGAAAAGACATGGAACGTACCGATCAGTATTTCAAACTTGCAACCCGTATTCTAGCCGAACTCGGCGCCAATATCGTTAAGACCTACTATTGCGATAAATTTGAGGAAGTGGTTGCAGCCTGTCCGGTCCCCATTGTCGTGGCCGGCGGCAAGAAACTCCCGGAAAAGGAAGCCCTGGAAATGGCCTACCAGTCGATACAGGGCGGCGCCCGGGGCCTTGATATGGGCAGGAACATATTTCAGAGCTATTATCCGGCGGCAATGGCCGAGGCAATCGGCAAGATCGTGCACGAACAATTTACCGCCAAGGAAGCCTGGGAATACTACTCCGATAAGACGCAGGCATGCCCTTGACACTATCTATCCTTTTTCCCATGATACAGTAAATATGGATGATTCTCGATTTAATACGCCATTTTTAAATATGCCGTTTTTGAACATGCCCTCGCTGAATACGCCGTCGCTTGAAATGCCTTCCCTGAAACGGTCGTATCTGGAAAGTTTAACCACCAATGAGCTGGTAAAATTAGCGGATGGTTTTGGTATTGATATTCCCCCGGGATTAGAGCGGATTTTTATTATAGAAGCATTAATGGATATTGCCGCTGATTATGTGATGGATGCTGCCGGTTATGGTGTCGCCGATGGGCTTGATGTGTCCGGTTCAGGGAACCATGAAAAACCGGTGTTAATTGAAACGGATATTCCTGAATCCGTTCCTCTGCCCCAGCGCTATAATATCACCTTTATCGAAGTCATGATCCGGGATCCCCTGTGGGTCTTCACGTTTTGGGAAATTAAAAGCCATGATAAGGAATTGTATGAAAAAGCCCCTGATTTTGGGGGGTATCATTTAAAGGTTTTTCCTCTGAAGCGGGGAAGGGTTGCCGAAGGGGAAGCGGTTTTTATCGTTCCGGTGGGAACCGGGGACACCGCATGGTATCTGGATTTTCCTTCCGTTGAGGGCCGCTTCAGGGTGGACCTGTGTGTTCTTCGAGGGGAAGAGGTGATCGTCCTTGCCGCATCCCGCCCATTCAGACTGCCAAAATTGATCAACCCGCCGGATACGGTGAACCGTGAAAGGGAGGGGGTGTATACTGAGCCGTTGATTCGATTATCCGGGGTGGAAGATTTCCAGGTGCTCCGCAGCGCGGACCGTTTGTCCCGTATTAAAGGATACGACGATTCCCGGCAGGCCGGATGATATGGATAGGCGTCATGTAATTTCGATAGTCCTCAATGCCCACCTCCCCTTTGTGCGGCACCCTGAATTGTCCAATCCCAGTGAGGAACAGTGGTTTTTTGAGGCCCTTTCCGAAACCTACCTCCCTTTACTGGAAGTGTTTGACCGGCTTGATGCGGATCGGGTTCCCTTTCGGGTGGGAATTGCCCTTTCTCCTACCCTCTGTCACCTCTTGCAGGATGAACTGCTGGTGCAAAGGTATCTTGACTATACCAGCCGGCAGATCGAATTCGGGCTTGAGGAGATTGAGCGGACCGAAGACAGCCCTCCATTGCAGGCATTGGCAAAACTTTTTTATGATAAGGCGGTGGACCGGCGGATATGTTTTACCGAGCGGTACAAAGGGAATATTCTGCATGTTTTTAACCACTATCAAAAAAAAGGCCGCATCGAACTCTTAACCACCGCAGCTACCCATGCCTTTCTGCCTTTTTATGGGTTCTGCCCTGAAGCTCTTCAGGCGCAGATCGAAGTGGCCATTACCTCGTATCGCCTCAATTTCGGGCGGTACCCCCAGGGGTTTTGGCTGCCCGAACTCGGGTGGTCTCCTGCATTAGAAACCTATCTCCGGGCCTATAATTTCGGTTATACCGTGGTCGATACCCATGGGCTGGTTTTTGGGGAACCCCGGGCCGCAAAAGGAAGCTTTTATCCGGTAAAAACCCCTTCGGGGGTATTAATTTTAGCCAGGGATTACTACGCCGCAGAGGACATCATGGCTAGGGATACCGGCTTTTCTCATGACCCCTGTTATCGGGATACTTATCGGGATGTGGGATACGAGCTTCCACCTAAATTGGTAAAGCCTTTTCTGGGATCCAATGGGGGGCGTACCCGGACCGGGTATAAATACTGGGCCAGCGGCGGGGAGGACATGGAAAAACAGATCTATGATCCCCGAATAGCATCGGCGCGGGTACAGGAGCAGGTCCGGGCCTTCTTGGATGCCCGTATTTCCCGGCTCCGTGCCGCAGGGGAGTACATGAAAGAGACCGCCATAAGCCTCTGCGCTTACGATGCGGATACCTTCGGACGCTTTTGGCATGAGGGATCCCAGTTTCTTGAAGCCTTGTTCCGGGAGGGGAGCCGGCGGGAGGAAATCCAGTTTATGAATCCCGCAGAATACCTCTATAAACAGGCTGCTTTTAGCTTCCAAACCGTGATTCCCGAGTTTTCATCCACCGGGACCAACGGGTATGCTGAAATGTGGCTGGATGCGTCCAATGATTGGATGTACCGTCACATGGTGCGTTCTCTGGAACGGATGACTGAATTGGCGGAACGGTTCCCCGATGAATCGGGGCTTAAGGAACGGGTTTTAAATCAGGCGGCCCGGGAAGTACTCCTGGCGCAAACTTCGGACTGGCCGAAGCTGCTATACAAACAGGAAGATTCCGAATATGCCCGGTGCCAGATTGAAAGCTGCCTGCGGAATTTTACCACCATCTATGAAGCCCTGGGCAGCAATTACATCAGTACCGAATGGCTTACCAGCCTGGAACGCCGGCATAATATATTTCCTACTATTAACTACCGGGTTTTCCGCCGGAAAAAGTAAGGACGGGGATAAAAATATGTATTATATTCAACCTAGGGAGGGAGGATGTGTGGATGATGATTCGCTCATCTGCAGGATATACGGTCATGAACAGTGCTCATAACAGGAGGTATATATGCGTTTTGGTGACAAAATGAAAGAATTGGCGTCCAAGGCCGGAGAAAAAGCCCAGGATTGGGGGGAGAAGGGAATTCAGGCTTCCAAGGAGCTGGTGAGTAAAGCCGGCGCCAAGGCTCAGAACCTGGGAGAACGAGGGGTACTGATCATGGAAATCAAGCAGCTTGAAGGGCAGGTTCAAAAATTGGTGTGCCAGCTTGGTTCCGCAGTGTATCAAGCCTTGGTTGAACGAAGAGATAGGAGCATCGGTCCCGATGCCCCTGAAATCAAAGAAATCCTCAGGGAACTCGCGTCCCTCCGGGAATCTATTGAAAAAAAAACAGCGGAGCTGGAAGACCGAAAGGAGTAGGAGCTGCGGATACTCTGTGTCTTGGTATGGTGTATTGTTTTTGCCATGCAGGGGGGGTACCCCCAAACCCAGGAAGTGATTCCCCTTTCATCGGTAATCTATGAGGAAATGGATGCCTTGTATCTCCTGAAAGGTATGGGAAGTCCATCCGGCGCCCGTCCCTGGACCGTGACCGAGATCATGGTCATGCTGGACCGGATTGACCCCTTCGGCTTGAATCGGGTGGAACGTAGGCTCTATGACCACATTACATCCGATGCCTCAAAGCCCCTGCGTCTTGGCTTGGATAAACATACCCGTCTGGACGTGAACCTGGAGCTTACCTTTGAAGCCTATACTCATACCAATAGTACCGAGTATGTCCTTGATACCGACTGGATCTACGGGTATGAAGCGCGTAAACCCATGGCCTTGCTTTCACTGGAGCTGGCAGTCGGCTCTTTTATGTATATCTACACGGATCTCCAATACGGGCGGAACCGCTTTCTGGAAGCAGACCTACGCCGGGATCTCGGGGCACTCCCCGACGGCGTTGGGGCGGTTATTCCCCCAGCGTCCACCGCTGAGGTATCATTCCCCATCCGGTCCTGGGCCTATAGCAAGCCCGTGCTTACCAACTTCATCCTCCAAACCAGGGACTTTGATTTTTCCTGGCCCAAGCGTGCGATTATGTCGGTTGGCGGCAAGCATTGGAACCTAAGCCTGGCCCGGGATAAGGTGCACTGGGGCAATGGCCATTCAGGGAACTTCGTGATCGATGATCAGGTCGATTTTAATGATTTTGCCCGGTACTCGGTGTTCACCGGGCGATTCAGGTATGAATGGCTCAATGTTTTCTTTCCTATGCCCTATACTAATAATGGCGATGAAACCTTCAAAATTCTCATGGCCCACCGGCTGGAATTCAGGATATTGAAATCCCTTACCTTCGCGATTTCAGAAAATGTGATGTACCAGGACAATGCCTTCAATGTACGGTATGTAAATCCGGCCTTTATTTTTCATAATCTCAATGATCGGTCCTTGTTTAACGCCATCGCCCAGATTGAACTTGATTTTACCTTTCTCCCTGGATTCAACCTCTATACCCAGTGGGTGATTGACCAGGCGAAGGCTCCCAATGAAGATACCAGTCAGTCCGATGCCTATGGATTCCTGGTGGGCATTGAACATGCCCGGGGGCTTGGGCCTGGAGTATTGACCAGTTCCCTGGAGGGCGCCTATACAACTCCCCTCTTATACCGGCGGGATATCGTAGATTTTCTCTCGGTCCGCACATATGATGTGATTGGCGCCGGAGAGCACGTCCATTTTGACTATATCGGCTATCCCTTTGGCGGAGATGCTCTGGTCTTGCAGCTCGATACGGCGTACCTGTTACCCGGGGTTGGGTCTATCTCCGCTCGTTTCCTTGGTATGCTCCATGGTAAGATGCATTTTTTTGTATCCCATAATGACGAAGGCAAGAATACCCAGAAAGCAAACCTGGATGCCAGTACCCCCTCGGGCCGTGAGGATGAGCAGGAGCTGACCTTTGCGGCATCCCTTCGGGGAAATTACCTGATTCCACCGGTCGTTTCCTGGTTGGCTATATCGACCTGGGCACAACTTGATGTGGTCGTCAAGCATAACAAACTGATGTATTCAGAGAGCGGAATCGGTGAAGCCCTCCTGTACCATAAACCCGGCATCGCAACGGACCTGCAGTTCACCATCGGGGTAGGGCTGAAGCTGTAAGGGTCAATACGCTAATCAGTACTGAACTACCGCCTTGTGCTTTTTCGCTCCACCTGCTTATTTTTGGAGCAATGTCGTTTTTTTTTTTTTGTTAGTGCCGATATTTTTAAAAAAAATGTTAAAAAAGGCGAAAAACCCCTTGCAATTATATTTGAATGATGATAAAGTCTTAATTGCCTTTATAATTGACGTGGTTTTCATGAATAAAGGGTGTTTTTTGAAAAAAATAGATTGGTGGATGATTACACCTTTCATAGCAGGTTTGGTTATTTTATCTGGTTGTATAAAATATTTTTTAAAAAAAACGAAAAATGACTTGACGAGATGGATGGAAATGTAGTAATTTCTAAAAACCGAGAGACGAAAGCAGTTTTGAGGTGAAGGTGCGGTTTTAAAGCCGAGCCTGAGGTGGGGTACCCGGGAGGGTAGACTACCGGTGATATTTGGCAAATGAGGGAAGGGGAGGAAGCAGCAGGCCCGAAAGGGTTTGGTGCGAAGGAAGAATCAGTCTACGGACTGAGAGAA
>JAITNP010000054.1 GCA_031290455.1 Treponema sp.
CTACGGCATAGAAAAGGACGGGGAGTATCTTCCTGACCGTACTGATAAAATTTCTGCTATTGGTCCCAAGGATATGGTTGTCCCCGTTACAATTTATCCTGATGTTTTCAAAGATGAAATGGATAATCGCCGGGTTAAAACTACAATAACTATACCTCGGTGGCTCAAAGAGGTTGCCGAAAAAGAAGGCATTAATTATTCCCAGCTTCTGGAAACAGCGATTAAGGACACTTTGGAAATTGTATAGCCGATATTTCCGCATAACGCCGCCAGCGGATGCATGGGGGCGGGGGAAGCTGAAGAGAGGGTTACGGTGCGCACCCCACACCGACCGGGGATGCGTGGGGGTGAATGTAAAAAAATCTTAAATTCAGCTATTTTCCCAAAAGTCCCAGGGCAAAGGTCAAGCAAAAAGTCAAGTTCTGTATATAAATGTATATATTCTTGACCAAATAGCTTCTTAGAGCTTATCCCTCAATAATATTAATGTGCCGAAAACAAATAAAAGCGCAAGCAAACATAAGCAAACCACGATAATTGACCGCTTTTTTTCGTAACGGACCAACAGTTTCCTAAACTGATTGAGCCAAGAGCATCAACAACCCACCGCCGTGCCCGCTTCCCGCTGTCTCGTTTCAATGGTTGGTGTTCTTCCCCCCTCCCCCCGTGGAACCACCTGCGGGATATACCTTCGTAATACTATCGTCTCAAGCGCCGGCTCTCCAAAATACTCTTGGTCCGCCCATAAATTTTCCCACGGTATCCCCGTCCACTCGGGACCTTCTATGACGATACCGTCCAGCACCTCTGGTACCTGCTTTACATCATGGACATTGGCGGCACTGTCGAAAGGGGTATGCCTGCTCTGTCTACCAGGCATGGCGTTTACCCCCTTTTTTCCCCCGATCAGTCGGATTTGGACCGGCTTCCTCTTGGGCCAAGGAGGCTTTTACCATACTTCCATTGATACTTTGCCATTCCCATTGGATACCTTTCAGCTCATCATACCTCTCAAACCCTCGCTGCCATAGTGCTAAAAAGACGCCTTGTTCACTCCATAGTTGAAAATACTGGTCTACCGCACGTAAGGAACCAAATTTCTTTGACTGCTTCCCAGAACTCGTCGGTTATCTCCCATGCCTTTTTTTGTATCATGCGTCTCCTTCATCCCTCTTTAATACGCTCTATTCCTCTTTTTGGCAATACTTATTTAGGGATAAGCGCTCATTTTGAGTACCGCGCTGATGGCTTGTATGCCAATTCCTCGTACGAACATGATTTTGACCATACCCATGAAAGGCATCCCCGGTAGGCCCGTTCATGATCGGCGATAAATTGGCGTCCACATGCTTTTCACCGGTAATTTTGTTTCCCCTGGTCCTTTTTTTCCATTGATTCCTTCAAGGCGGGTCAGCAGGGCATCACAACACTCAATTTACGTCCGCTGGAGCCTGATGGCATAATCGATAGTAAAACCTGCTCTCTTATTGTACCGCTTTTTACTGGTCCCCCGGTCCGATCAGAACTATATCCGCCGTCAAGCTTACAGCCATACGACCCATTGGCAAGCATCCAAATGGTCCATGCCCGTTTCACCCGGCCTTCAGGAGCTGGAAGATTACCCAAGCATGATCATGTTGTCTCTTGCTGTGGAAGCTGATAGATATCTCTTTTTCAAGGGCCGAGAAATCCATCTGTAAAACCTCATAGAAGGGCGCCTCATTGAAGTGAAAGTGCTCCATTGGTATTTCTTGTACGATGTGCTATATTACTAAATAGCGTCTGTTTGACAGCATGAATTTCCGTTGGATGTTATATCGGCAGAGCATTAACTATATATCATAGGGGTTTAATAGGATGAAAAAGGCAATCATGATGGTATTCGCGGGTCTGTGGGTTGGTGTTTTGGTATACAGCCAAATGCCTGATTTTGATGATATGGAAGAAGTCATGGTGCGGAGTGACATGGCGTTGATGCAATTGGACGGGCTGATACCGATGCGGTTCGGCAATGCCCTGGATGGCAAGCCTATCGCAAACGCCACGGTCGATATCGAGGGGATCGGGAGCTTTGTTACCGATAGCCGGGGGATTATCACCTTTCCGCAGCGGGATGATGGGCGTTTCTCCCTGGTTTTCTTAAAACCGGGATTTATCACGACCACCATCAACTTCCAAATACAACTATCCCTGGTGTACAACAACTGGTATTCAATCTCTCCAAGATTGCAGGGGGACTTCCGGTTCGTCCTTGATTGGGGGGAAGAGCCGGCGGACCTGGACATCCACTTTGAGCGGGAGGGGGGCTATCATATCTCCTGGCGGAATATGCACAGTGCCGCCGACGGCAGCGTAAAACTTGACCGGGATGACCGGAACGGGTATGGCCCTGAAACGATAACGGTGGTGAAGGCCGAGGCAGCGCATGTCTATACCCTCTATGTGGTTGATTATACCCATTTAGGGAACCGATCTTCCCGTGCCCTTTCGCGGTCCGGGGCGGTTATCCGGCTGTATAATAGTGCTAGACTCTTGAATACCTTTACGGTTCCTCAGGACGGGCAAGGCACGAGGTGGAATGTGTGCAGGATTGTCGGAGGCGCGGTGGTACCGGTGAACACGATTCAGTGAGCCGGAAACGGACCGGTTTATTTGACATTCCGCTTTCCAGAGAGGTATATTAAAGATATTTATGATTAGATCTACCACCATGTATACCTATGAGCTTGACGATCCCGCCATTGCGGTGCAGGAAATCATGACCCAATTGGAGAAAATCAGGCTGCTCAAAAATACCATCGGTATTTTGATGTGCGATCCGGAATTTATCGACTCCGGGGTGTATCCTGCGGTCTGCCAGGCGCTGCCTTTTGCCGTGGCGGGGGCCACGACGATGAGCCAGGGGGTAAACGGCGTAGCGGATATACTGATGCTGACCCTGATGGTACTGACCAGCGATGATGTTTTCTTTGAAGCGGGTTTCACTGAACCTATCCCGAATGGGGGCGACGCCTTGGCTCCCACCAAGACCGTGTATGAAGCGGTTGCGGCGCAGCTCCCGGAAAAGCCCAAGCTGGTTCTGGTGTTCCCCCCGCTGCTGCTGCAAAATTCCGGTGATCGCTATATCGAGGCCTTTGAAGGGTTGTGTCCGGATACCCCCGTATTTGGTACGCTGGCCATCAGCGATTCCATTGATTTTAAAAATTGTTGTACCTTGTGGAATGGTGAAAGTTCTCTTTCCCGCATGGCCTTTATCCTGGTTGCGGGTAATGTCTCACCCCACTTTTTTATCGCCACCGTATCCAATACCAATACCTTGCCCTACTCAGGGGAAATTACCAAGAGCGAAGGTAATATAGTGCAGGAGATCAACGATGTGCGTACCAGCGAATATTTTGAGAGTATTGGTTTTGCTAAACATGGCGTACTGGATGAGGGCATACAGTTCGTGCCCTTGCGACTGGATTTAAAAAAACGGACTGACTATGACGGCGTACCGGTGATGCGTGCGATGGTAACCTTTGATGAAAACGGTTATGGGGTTGGTCGTGGAAATATGTATCAAAATTCGGTATTCACCCTGATAAACCCTACCGGTGATGATACGATGAAGACTTCGACGGAACTGGTGGACAAGCTCGCGGCAGTGACCAATCCTCAGGCCGCTATAATCTTTTCATGTTTGGTGCGCCGGATGACCTTAGGCGATAAACCCCTCACTGAGGCCAATATGATTGTTGAGAAACTCAGTGGGTTGGTGCCTTTCATGTTTGCCTATGCGGGAGGCGAAATTTGCCCAACATCACACAGCCCGACAAAAGTAACGAATCGTTTCCACAATTACTCTATTATTGCCTGTGTGTTGTGATAGGAGGCCGCTATTATCGGTGATACCCTTACAGAGGAAGCATACAATGAAATCCGGGGGAAACTGGAAAAAGCCGAAAAGGAAATCCGTAAGTTAAACCGCCAGATATACGCAAACAAGAAGCTCATGGATACCTTCCGGCTCAATATGACTACCCAGGAAAATCTTCACCAGATGATGCATCTGGATAAACTCAAAAAAGAAGCGTATATCCGTCAGTTTCTGAAAAATAGCCCAGATATCATGTTCTTGCTGGATAATAATCAAAAATATCTTCTGGGTACTAATACTGCCGCCTCTTTTATGGGGGTTGAAAATCCTGATATCCTTACGGGGCGTGCATTAGCCACCATGACCACCCGGTATTTTCCCCCGGAACTGGGTAAGGCCCTGTTGACTGCGGTTAATGCGGTCATTGAGGAGGGTAAACCCCGTAATTTCAGCGCCTCATCAGGAGAACGGCTCTACGAGGCAGGAGTCGTTCCCTTTAATGATGGGGAAAACAGGGTTTCGGGGGTACTGGTGTTGATGCATAACACCACCGAGTTGGTACGCGCCAAGGAGTCGGCGGAAAACGCCAGCCGCGCTAAATCCGAATTCCTGGCAAATATGAGTCACGAGATACGCACCCCCATGAACGCCATCATCGGGATGACCAACATAGCGAGAAGCGCCGATGCTATTGAGCGGAAAGACTATTGCCTCTCTAAAATAAACGACGCCTCCACCCACTTGCTGGGGGTGATCAATGACATCCTGGATATGTCGAAAATAGAGGCGAATAAATTTGATCTTTCCCTTACGGAATTCAGCTTCGAAAAGATGCTCCAGAAGGTGGTCAATGTCATTAATTTCCGGGTGGACGAAAAACAACAAAGATTGAGTGTCTACATTAATAAGGCAATCCCGGATGCCTTGGTGGGCGACGACCAACGGCTTGCGCAGGTCATTACCAACCTCCTCTCCAATGCCGTAAAATTTACCCCTGAACAAGGAGCCATACGCCTGACGACGAGCTTGCTCAAAGAAACGGATGGTCTCTGTGTCATACAGATTCAGGTAACTGATACGGGTATCGGCATCAGTAAGGAACAGCAGAGCCACTTATTCAGCTCGTTCCAACAGGCCGATAGCGGCATATCCCGGAAGTTCGGCGGTACCGGTCTGGGGCTTGCGATATCTAAGCGTATTGTCGAGATGATGGGGGGCACCCTCTGGATACATTCTGCCCTTGGTAGGGGTTCCACCTTTGGTTTTACCGTACAGGTCAAGCGGAGCGCGGAAGATCATCCAAGAAGCCTGTTAAGCCCCGGGATAAACTGGAATAATATCCGGGTTCTCGTGGTGGACGACGCGCCGGAGGTCCTGGAGTATTTCACGGAGATCTTGCAGGGGTTCGGTCTCACCTGCGATGCGGTCCCTCGGGGCGAACTGGCTATCGAGATGATGAGCGTGAACCGTCCCTATAATCTGTACTTTGTGGATTGGAAAATGCCTGGTATCAACGGTATTGAACTTACCCGCTGGATCAAGGAACGAAATCAGCGGGATTCCGTGGTCATCATGATATCCGCCACCGAATGGACTATTATCGAGGAAGATGCGAAAAAAGCCGGGGTGGATAAGTTTCTGTCCAAGCCCCTGTTCCCCACAGACATAGCTGATTGTATCAATGAATGCCTTGGCATACATACGAATATGCAGCCTGTAGAGTCAGGACCATCTGATGAAGTCGGCAGCTTCGAGGGCCGGTATATGTTACTTGCCGATGATGTGGAGATCAACCGGGAGATCGTGATCGCCCTCCTGGAATCGACGGCGCTGACCATTGATTGTGCGGAAAACGGCGTGGAAGTCCTGAAGCTCTTTAACGCCGCCCCTGATAGCTACGATGTGATCTTCATGGATGTACAGATGCCTGAGATGGACGGCTATGAAGCCACCCGCCGTATCCGCGCCCTGGATGCCCCGCACGCCAAAAAGGTACCGATTATCGCCATGACCGCCAATGTATTCCAGGAGGATATAGCAAAATGCCTGGAATGCGGCATGAATGACCATCTGGGTAAGCCTCTGGATTTCGATGATGTTTTGGTTAAGCTACATAAATATCTGAAATAAGAGCCGCTTTCAATCAGGTTAAACGGACATACTAGGTGATGTTTTCCGCTTATTTTCTTAATTGTCCGTGTAGTCTGTGAGGTCTGTGGTTTATTTTCTTCTCTATCATATCTGATGTGGCAATTGAGTATTCGGTAATTTGTTTAGAGCCTCATTTTGTCATAAAGAACGAGAGTTCACACGAGCAAAACATTGAACTTACGAGTGTTTATATATATAAACAGAGAATAAGGCTAAATAAAGAATGGACTCAATCGCGCAGTCTTGACAGTGGAGAAGAAACGGAATTAGAAACATGGGATTCTTATTTCGGACCTGAAAAATATATTTTATCATTTCTGTTCATCATAGACAGAAAAAATTATGCAGGCTGGGCTTCTACGGAAGGAAATTTTGGCATAGACATTATCGAGTATGAATTGGGATATGTTAATACTCAGGAA
>JAITNP010000057.1 GCA_031290455.1 Treponema sp.
GGAGGTTCAGCTTGCGGCGCTCAACCAGGACGGGATGGAATTGAAGCATATCCACTTTGATTTGGATGATACAAGCGACCCTGATACTACCAACGCCCTCGAACTCTGCGTGGCCGCGGTTAAGCAGAATCCCAAGGCCATTAAATATGTCACCGAAGCTCTGCAAGAGCAGGTCAAGAAGGCAGCGGGGATATAACAAAATGGTCGTGGCCGGATTTTTTGAACAAATTATACATTTTTCTTATATAATATCATGCCGGCGGGCGTTAAACGTAAAAGGAGATGCGCATGGCTTATTCCACAAAGCTCGTCTTTAAGGACGAAAAATCCGACAAATTCTGGAACATCGAAACCAATGAAAAGATCTACACCGTAAATTACGGCAAAACAGGAACCGCCGGCCAAACTCAGACAAAGGAATTCGGCAGCCCCGCCGAGGCTGAGGCAGAAGCAAAAAAGCAGACGGAAGGAAAGAAAAAGAAGGGTTACAAAGAAGCCTGACAACCGCGGGAACCGGTCTAAACTTGACCCACGAGGTGGAGCTCATCGTCCGCCCCAGCGGACGCCCCAGCGGACGCCCCAGCGGCCGCTTCAGCGGACGATGAAACGGCCGCATCAGCCGGGCCAAGCTGGGTCACGGATACCAGGCGGATCTTGCCGTACCGGGCCATGGTATCCGAAAAGCCCTCCACAATGCCTTTTAACCTAGTAGGTTGATTAGGCTAAAAGACCGGATATAAACCGTGAAGTTTTATGCGGGCGTCTTCTGCCGTAAACTGCCATTTGACTATTCTCTGGTTTGTATTCCGGTCAAGCTGCCATGCCCTCAGTTCACTTGAGAGCTTCTCCAGCGTGCCTATCCGACGGCCTAAGCATTGACTGGTCATCGCGCTTAATTCTATCTCCGCTATGTTGAGCCAACTCCCATGCTTGGGCGTGTAGTGCATCTCCAGTTTTTGGGCTATCTCAAAAGCTTCCTCTGCCGGAAAAGTCTCATACAACGACGACAGGGTGTGGGTGTTGAGGTTGTCCATAACCAACACGACTTTTTCCGCCTGCGGATACTGCCCGGTGACTATGGACTTCACTTCCCTCGCCCAGTCCTTCCTCGTTCTTTGCGCTGATGCCGAAACATACCTCCTGCCGCCTAAAGGCTCAACAAACATAAAGATACTGCACGTCCCCTGGCGGACATACTCGTTGTCTTCCCGTTTGCTATGATGTTCATTCATCGGTATCGGTTCCCGTGCCTCTCCCAGTAGTTGTACCGGCTGTTCGTCCATACAGATCACCGGCCGCTTCCGGTCATACGGCCGGTGATACACCTCAAGGACATCCTCCATGGCGGCCACGAACGCCGCGCTTCCCTTGGGAGGTATGCACCAGCATTCCTTCAGATGAGGTTTCAGGGGTGTTTTTTTTTAACACCGACCGTATGGTGGTGTCTGACAGTTCAATCCCTAATTCAACCTTGCTCCGCTCTTCCAACAGCCTCAGCGTCCAGCGCCCATACCCCTCAGGCGGTTCGCCGCAGCTTAACGCGATAATCTTTGCCTCTACCTCCCCGGTTACTTTGGCCGGCACCGGCGGCGTTTCCCGCTTCTTCCGGTTGAGTACCCGTTCTATCCCTTCTTTCACGTATTGCTTGCTTACCCTATACACCAAGCCCGTTTCACACCGGCACCGTTCCGCTATTTCCCGTTGCCCCGGTTCCTTAACCGCCTTTCCCTGAATGTCTTCGTGCTCATTCAACAACAGCAAAATATGCGCGCGAATTACTTGCCGTGCCGGATGTACTCCCTTGCTTACGATGTCCTTTAACCGCTTTTCTTCTTCCTTCAATAAATCTACCCGATAGCTTTTCCCTCTCATCGCTATTACCCCTCCCGTGGGCAGGGGTATTTTATATCAATTCGTTTAATATAATCAACCTACTAGGGCTTGAAATTTCCAATAAAAAATTATGCCTTATAAAAATATTCGCCGTATTCCCTCAGCCGGTCAAGTTCCGCCATAGCTTCTTCTCTTGTAGTGGAACTGCCCTGCAAAACTCCCTGAGATTCGAAACTGTAACATTCATTCTGGTTCGGCGCGGCCCAGATTGGCGGTCCTCCCCTGAAAAATACCGAAGCTTCGCGTATGATCTTATCGGGCTGCCCCAGGTTGAGAAGGGTTAATCCCGGTATGCTTTTCAAAAGATCCCACTGGTGCCGGGCATTGGCACAGCAATGAATGCCGATCCTGCCTCCGTAACGGGCGGAAAGATCGCAGAGGCTCTGATGGGAAAATTCCCGGAACAGATCGGCGCTAATGGAACCAATCTCATCCTCCGACAGGGTAATTCCGTATGGCATATAATAATCAGGCCAATGAGCCATAAAATCCCTGCCAAATGTTTTGAACCAGAGATCCAGGAATTCGGTCAGAAGTTTATAGATCATGGCGATAAGGTCTTTTACCGCTTCACTTTCATCATACATGGCCATAAAGAAATCGACTTTTTCCCAGATTATGGCTGCGATATCCAACGGGCTCTGGATATCCGGCAGTTGAATAAGAGCCTCAGGAGCGGCGGCGCGAAGTTTTTGGCCGAATTCAATAACGTTCATCAGAGATGAATCTTCCAGTTTTGGCTGTTTCAGATTTGCCAGTTCTTTTGCGCTGGAAATGAGAGGACGGGCATAGGGGTTGTTGTCTACCGGATAAAAAACAGGGCAGCCAAAAGCGCCGGCAAAAATGTCTGTTCCCATGAGGGCGGTAACATAAGGAACCCGGTCATCTTCAAGCCATTCCATGCTATCCATCTGAAGGCGGTAACGCCTGATGTCCCAGTCAAAAAAGGCGTTCATGGTATCGGGGGAAGGGAAGGGCCGCACGCCGAAATCATTCTGATCGATGAGAACCATGGTTCGTACATTACCATCGTAAAAATCCAGCCATTTTTGTTTTCTTTCTTCGATACTCATCTTCTACTCCTTGCTATACTCTTTGACGATCTTAAAAATACGATCCGATCGCCCGCCAATTTTTTTTGACGGAAGACTGACTAATCCGGCCCCATCCGGCCAACAGTTCTGAAAACATCCGGCCAGAGATTCTGATCTCATCCGGGCAATAAATCCGGTTGTATCCGGCCATGAATTCTTGGAACATCGGGCCAACAGTTCTTGAAACATTCGGCCAAAGTTTCTGGAAACATCCGGGCAGGGATTCTGGAAACATTCGGGCAAAAGTACCGGCATCTCAAAACCAATCCTGTATTATGGGCGTAAGCTAAGTACAGGAGGACTAACATGAGGAGTGAAGAACCTATGAAAATTATCGAGATGCTGCGGTTAGGGGAGCAGGGGTATACGCAACGGGAAATAGCCCTCAGCGTGAACTGCGGGAAGTCCACCGTCGG
>JAITNP010000101.1 GCA_031290455.1 Treponema sp.
ATGGACGCCAGCTATGCGATCACCGTGAAGATCCTGGATGTCTCCACCGGACGGTTTTCCCACAGCGCGGACGCTTTTATGGGCGGAGACGCGAGCGCTCTGTATACGGGGATACGGTCCCTGGTAAGCGCTTTTGCGGCGGGGATAGGTTTCAGTGAAGGACAGGTGGTGCAGAATACGCAATCAGGCAGACAAAGCGGGAAATACAAGGTGGGTGATACGGGACCGGGAGGCGGAACGGTCTTTTATGTGGAAGGAAATTTCGGTTCGGAAATGAGCCGGTTATTAGGCGAGTATTCATGGAGTGAAGCTAAAACCGAAGCAAGGAACTATAAAGGAGGGGGACATTCTGATTGGTATTTACCAACAAGCTCAGAGTTAAATCTTATATATGAGAATTTGCAAAAAGCCGGAGTAATGAATCTTGGTAGCGATTGGTACTGGTCCTTTTCGGAGTACAAGGAGTACAAGGATAGTTACTCGTGGGGTCAGAGGTTCAGCGATGGCTACCAGAACGGCATCGCCAAGAGGCTTGCATGTTCAGTTCGGTCCGTCTGGGCTTTTTAATTCTTCAACCCTTTAACCTTTTAAAGGGGGGATGCAAGGGGGCTGGCCCCCTTGCAAAAAAGGATTAATCCTGCCGTAAGGCAGGGAAATTTTTTGTACGGTTTTATAATGGCATGGTACTGCGATGTACCGGGCAAGCGGGAGGCGGGCGCGTCGGCGGAACACGCAGCCCGTCGCAGGCGCTCCCGTGAATGCATGGGGGAATGGCTGGCAGTCACCCATTCCGGCGTATTGGCGAGAGGCTCGAGCCTTTGACACAAAAGGGCCGGACTTTTGGCATGAAAAGCTAGGTAATCTAAAAAAGGCGAATACAAGCCGGTACCGGATGAGACGCGGATTCTGTGCGAACAAGAGACTCAAGACTGGAGTTTCTGGAAAGAACGGTGTTAATTCGTGACCACTTCTGTATTCCCATGAGCAATAAAGACCATGTAGCGGCCCGTTTTGCTTCGCAAATGATAACCGTATCCGGCCCATTGCCTCCCGCGAATGAAAATCAGGCGCTTTTCGGGAGAATTTTTAACTCATATCCGAGAACATCAAGCACCTTAGTCATCGTTGCAAAGGACGGATTCCCTTTCCTGGAAAGAGCTTTATATAAACTTTTCCGGTTAAGTCCAAGATCCCTTGCTATTTTCGACATGCCCTTTGATCTTGCAATAGCTCCTATCACATCAAACAATGTCTCAAGATTATTTTCAGCGAGTGCGGCCTCAAGGTAGGCATAAACCGCTTCTTTGCTGTTGATATTATCCGCCATATCCCATTCAGGAAGTTCCATTTTCCAGCTCCTTCAAAATTGCCTTGGCTTAATGTAGTACATATACTACAAATATAGAACGCATGGGGCCTCACCTGGGATTTTTATGTGGTGCCAACCTCGACGCTCAACGGCTACCAGCGGAGCAGCAGCTCGATCACCCTCAACTCCCTGGGTCGGCTGTCCAGCCCTGTCCAGGCCCTCTACAGGGAAGTGCTGAACAAGGCTGGAAAATAAAAAAGCCCCGGATTTTTTCGGGACTTGGTTACAAGATAGAATTGTAGGTTACATAGTAACCGATTGGTTAGGCGCTGTTAATCCGCTTTCTTACCATGATTTGGTTAATACGCTAATGTCACTAAGTGTTGAACTATTAGTAATGCCATCTACAGAATAGTTGTTAATTGTAACGCCTTGTCTTTTCAAATAAATATACCCGATCAATGTAGCCATTTGATGATTTTCATGCACAAAGAAATCTGCCTTTAAGATTTTGAAAATTATATTATTTGCAATTTCCAAAACACCTGCTCTGGTTCTTAGCCCTTCACCTATTACAGACTTTATTTCCTCGGCGATTTTACAAAATGAATCGCAGTTTAAAGTTCTTCCATATATTCTTCCTAAACGCTTCTTGTTTAAGATTGCAAAATACGCTGCCTGAATCTTACTCTCCAGTTCACCTGTAAAAGCCATACACTTTACCTTAGTTTTCTTGAATAAGATTATCAATCTCAGGGATAGCATCAATTGGATAGCCAAGCTCCTCAAGCGCCTTGTCAATTTCATCCATTAACATTAAATTTTTTACGGTCACTTTACCATCGCATTTTCTGCAAATGATAATATTTCCAAAATCAAGAGTGTGTATTAATTCTTTAATGTGACTGGTTGTTATCATTTGATATTGTAATCCATCAAGCGCAATAATAAAATCACTTAATAGCGATTTATGCATATGTGTCAACGCTTCATCTTTTAAAATAAGAGTATCAGGGAAATAATACAAAGTTAAAAAAAGGTAAAAAAATTCTCGAATTCCCCAACCTTCGTTTTCAAGCGGTATTTTAATATCGCTGTCTTTCATTTTAAAATATATCTGTATCTGCGCACGTTTAGGGTCAAATTCAATATCCATATCCACCATCTCAGGATATGACTTTATTATGTTGTTCTTGATTTTATTAAATTCATCAATATTGCCTTGCTTCATATCATAAAACGCATTGCGAATATATTGATTAAGCAAAGATGATTGATGAGGTGCCATTTGCATCAATTGATTGAGGGGCAAAAGCGGCTGTAGATTATTATCGTTTTCAAAATCTGTTATTCTTAACAAATTGTTTGTCTGTATTTTAGGTAATAATGAGTTAACCACTTGAGTCAGAAGATTAGAGTTACGGGATATGCCATTTCCATTAGCTTGTACATCTTGAGTAACCCGAATACTTTTTCCAGATTTTCTAATAATCTTTGTATAAATTATTTCCATGTGAGAATTTTTAATTAGGTCGTGATCGTTTTGATTTTTCAAAATAGAACATACGCTATCTTTTTCAATATCACTCATTTCAAAATACCCATCAATACGTACCTGAACAGTCTGTTTATTTCTCATGTTATATGGAATTATTTCTTCCGCTGGAATATTTGCATTATTATTGCTCAAAAGAAAATCTATCGCTTCGAGCACCGTTGATTTTCCGGTACTGTTTTTACCAATTAAGACATTCATCCCATGTTGGAAAGATATATCCGCTGCTTCAAGCAAGCGATAATTCTGCAATTTCATTTTCTTAAGATACATAACTTCCTCTCAGAATACTATCCCCTCGGTTTTTTATCTCTAAAACTTAATAAAAAGTTTCTGCCGTTTTTGCGCCCACAAACCCGCGATCACTAAAAGCTCCAGCCTCCCCATGAAAAAAAACCGGCACATCGCCGGAAGCTTCCTCGCCCACCACCACATGGACGGCGGTTTTTACTCACGGCACTTCCGCGCTGACCATAGCCCACGGTCCTTTGATCCCGCCTGAAGTCTTCCAATGCAGGGGATTGACCGGCCATTGGTTGTAATGGCTGAATCAGGCGCTCCCCTTTCAGGGTTGTCCACGATTTTTCTTTCAAGTTTAGAGACAAACGCTTGAATTTCGGGATGCTCTTTGAGCATCCGGTCTTTTTGCTGTTCAGCGAAGTTGTGATATGCTCAATTCACCGCTTGCCTCAAGTTCTTCAAAGGCTTTCCCGATTTCAACCCGTTCTTGTCCGGTCAAAGGCGGTATGTCTTGTGGGTTTACTTCAAAGAAATGCTTGTTGAAAAAGTCTGTCATTGATTCGCTTGAGATGGTCCCGTTGCTTGGGACCATCAACCACGGCGCCTCTTCGTGGGTCATGCTCCTTAGTTTCCATGTGGCGAACTGCCCATACTTCCAGTACACATCAGCCACAAGCTGTTTTTCCGCTTCAGTGAGGCTATCCTTTGCGTCTATCTCAAAAACTAAAGCCGAACCACATGGTTTCAATGCGCGGTACAGCGGTGGACACACCGGGCCATGTTTCCACGCTTCGATGGTTTCAGGGAACAGCGGCTTGTCGTAAAGCGCCAGATGAAAACCTTGACAGTAGTAAACGAGCTTCTGGAGCTTCATTGGCGTAAGGTCGTATTCCCCATCGACGACGTTTTCTTTGCCGAGTTGAAGGATGTAGTTTGCTACATCAAAAACACTAGTCATCATTTTGCCTCCTAGAATAATGCCACGAAATTCCATTTTTTCTGTAAGCAATGACTTATAACTGATCCAGGGCAGAATCGAACTGCCGACCTGCCGCTTAGGAGGCGGCCGCTCTATCCCCTGAGCTACTGGACCATTCTCTAATATATATACCCTGGCTGGCATAAATTGTCAATATCATATTTTCCGGTTCTCCGCTATCCTTGCATTTCAGCATGACCCGGTATATCATATAAAGATATGCTACAAAAACGAAGCGTCTCCTATCGGTGTTTTATCCTTGCCCTCTGTATGGTGGGAATGATGCATCCTGTTCCTGGAGTACATGCCCAGGCGCCCGATACCGGCCAGGCGTCCCCGGTCCTTTCAGGGAATGGCCGGATTTCCCCCGATCAAGAGGGTTCCCAAGGGGCGGTGTGGCTTATACCCATCAGGGGAGATATCGAGCCGTCCATGACTGCCTTTGTGCGCCGGGAAGCCCGGAAAGCCAGTGTTGCAGGGGCGGAATTCATCGTTTTTGAGATCGATACCTTTGGGGGGCGCGTGGATTCGGCTTTGCAGATAACCTCTTTTATCATATCCCTTAAAAACAGATCCCATCAAAATGTCCGGACCATTGCCTGGGTGCATAACAGTGACCAGTCCATGGGGGTAAGCTGGTCCGCCGGCGCCCTTATCGCCTTTTCCTGCGATGCTATTTACATGGCAGGAGGGACATCCATGGGAGCCGCCGCTCCGGTAACCCTGGGGGCTGACGGTTCGACCGAGGCTACCGGGGAAAAGACCGTCGCGGCGGTCCGCTCCCAAATGGCGGCCTTGGCGGAGCAAAACGGTCACCCACGGGGGATCGCCCTGGCCATGGTTGATTATGATGTGGAGTTATGGGAAGTTTGGGTGGATGGAAAAACCCGTATCCTGACCCTTCCCGAACTGGAAGGGCTTGAAAAATCCGCTGCTGCTCAGGCAGCGGATGGGGCGCCGGGTACGGCCCCCGGTCCCCGGGTTGAACGCCGGGAGCTTATCTCCCCTTCAGGGAAACTCCTCTCCCTTACTGCCGGTGAAGCCTATCGTTACGGGCTTGCCGCAGGCATCGCCAATGATCGGAACGCCCTCCTTGGGGCCATCGGCGCAACCGGGGAATTTATTGAAAACACCCCCAGCGCCGCTGATGAGATCATATCATTATTAACCGCCGCCCCGGTACAGGCCCTCCTGATAATTCTGGGTCTCGTGATGCTGTTTCTGGAAATTAATACCCCCGGCTTTGGCATACCCGGAACCGTGGCGGTCATTTGTTTCTTGACGGTATTCGGTTCGGGCGCCCTTTTGGGACGGGTGGGGTCTCTGGAACTCATCCTCTTCCTCGTGGGCATGGGGCTTTTGGCAGTGGAGATCTTCGTACTCCCCGGTTTCGGCGTCATGGGAATCGCGGGTATCATCTTGATAGGACTTTCCCTGGTGTTTTCCATGCAGGATTTTGTGATACCCCGGTTTGATTGGGAATGGAACCTGATGGGCCGGAATGTGGTGGTGGTATGCATCGGAATCATCGCCGCCGTTACCGGGATTGCAATCATCGCCCTTCTGGGGCCTAAGACACGGCTCTTTGATCGGCTTACCCTCAAGACCCAGATCACCGGTACCGCCGGGGGGCCTGATCCAGAGGATGCGGTTCCAGGCGGGCTGTTCCAATCAGAGGAAAGAGATTACGCGAAGCTCAAGGGTAAGACCGGAACGGCAGTCTCGATCTTGCGGCCTTCGGGAAAAGCTACCATTGAGGGAAAGCTTTACGCGGTAGAAGCGGAGGGGATTTTTATCGAAAGCGGAACCGCAGTCAAGGTTATCCGGATCTTGGGAAACCGAATTACGGTAGGTAAGGAATAGGTAACGGTCAAATTTTCCCCGAGAAAATGGTCGTAACGTATCCAGTTCACGTTTTTTACCTTCAATACTTTTGAGTACATTCGGGTTCATGGTATCGAAACCATCGGATTCCATTGCTCAAGCGTATCAGCGGTTACGAGTTGACCACCTTTACCCATACCGTTTTTGTTTTTTTTCGATACTCCCTTACCGGCCTTTGGGGTAAGGGTCTTTGATACGGATGTCTTGTGAATACTTCCATCAAACAACAGGTTAAAAGCGTCATCAGCATTTTCAACAAATTCCACCGCAATGGATGAGCGCACTTCCGCATCCAGTTCGGCCCAGTCATCCCGGTTATCCTCCGGGAGGAGCACCCGTTCCATGCCGTTCCGTATGGCGGCGAGGAGCTTTTCCTTGAGTCCCCCTATGGGCAGAACCCTGCCGGTGAGGGTGAGTTCCCCGGTCATGGCAATACCGGGCTTGGGCGGGGCCTCGCAGAGGGTGGAGAGGAGAGAGGCCGCCAGGGTGATGCCCGCAGAGGGGCCGTCCTTGGGGATGGCCCCTTCGGGGACATGGACGTGAAAATCAATTTTTCCCAGATCCTCCACGAGAAACCGATACCGGTCCTGGACGCTCCGGAGAAAGGACAGGGCAATCCGGGCGCTTTCCTTCATTACATCCCCGATGTTCCCGGTGATGATGAGTTCCCCGTTTCCTTCAAACCTGCTGGTTTCTACCGGCAACATGGTACCCCCGGTTTCGGTCCAGGCAAGGCCGTAACACACCCCGATCCGCGCTTCCTTGAAGACCACATCGTTCTTGTACTTTCGTCTGCCCAGGAGTTTTTCCAAATCCTCCCGATCAACGGTCCTGGTAAAGGACATGAGGGGCTTTTCCGGGTCTCTGCCATATTCCTTCTTAACTGCGTCCCGGGCAATACGCCGGATACAGCGGGCAATCTCCCGTTCAAGCCCCCGCACCCCCGATTCCATGGTCCAGTGCCGAATGATTTCCCGGATGGCCTCATCCGTAAAGGAGATGGTCGCCGTTCCAAGCCCATTCTCACCGAGTTCCTTGGGTACGAGGAAGTGCTGGGCTATGGCCAGCTTTTCATGCTCCCCGTACCCGGGGATCTCGATTATCTCCATGCGATCCAGCAGGGGGTAGGGTATGGTATGGAGGGAATTGGCGGTGGTGATAAAGAGCACTTTGGAAAGGTCATAGGCCACCTCCATGTAGTGATCCGCAAAGGTTGCATTCTGCTCCGGATCGAGTACTTCAAGCAGGGCCGATGCAGGATCACCCCGAACATCATGGGAAAGTTTATCAATTTCGTCCAAAAGAAACACCGGGTTTATGGTTTCGGCCTTGCGCATGGATTGGATGATCTTCCCCGGCAAGGCCCCCACATAGGTTTTCCGGTGCCCCCGGATTTCCGCCTCATCCCGGACACCCCCCAGAGATATCCGCACAAAACGCCGGCCCAAGGCCCTGGCCACGGACTTTCCCAAGCTCGTCTTCCCTGTGCCCGGAGGCCCCACAAAACAGAGAATAGGCCCCTTGATACCTGGTTGGATGCTTCCCGCGGCAATACTTCCCACACCGGCGCTCCCCAAAGAGATAAGCTGGTGAACCGCGATAAATTCCAGGATCCGCTCCTTGGCCTTACGCATATCAAAATGATCTTCGTCTAATATGCGTTCAGCTTCCCCCAGGTCTCCTGAATCGGTGCTGTATTCATTCCAGGGAAGGTCCGCGATCCATTCCAGGTATCCCCGGAGTACCCCTGCTTCCGGGGACAGGGGCTGGAGTTTCCGTAACCGGGTAATCTCTTTCCGGGCTTTAAGGATCACCTCTTCACCGGGATGCTTTTCCTCAAGAACGCGCTCAAGCTCGGCGAATTCATCCTCCCCCTCGTTCTTTCCCAGTTCCTTGTGTATCTCTTTGAGCTGTTCATGGAGGATATATTCCCGCTGATGTTTTTCCATGCGGGTCTTTACCTTACCGCTGATGTTTCGCTGAATACCGAAGATTTCATTTTCCAGTTCCAGGGTTTCAAGGACAGCCTCAAGCCGTTCGGTGGGATCCGTAATACTTAAAAGCCCTACTTTCCGTTCCGCCTTGATAACCAGGGCATTACCGATGAGATTCGCGAGCCGTTCGGCGCTTTCGATTTTTTCCACCGCGATCATGGTATCCGCATGTACTTTTTTGGAGAGTTCCCCGTATTGGGCAAAGGACTTCTGGACCGTCCGTATCAGCGCAATGGCTTCAGGCCCCGCAGGCTCATCTGACTCCCCCTTGATAGGTTCCACCCGAACCAGGGCGAGATCATCGTGGTGTACCGAAGCAACAATGATCGCCCGGTATTCTCCCTGGAGTACCACCCGGAAGGAACTGTCAGGAAGCCGTAAATGCTGAACAATCCGGACGACGCTGCCCGCGGGATAAGTCGTTCCACTCTCCTGCAGGTTAAGACACGCCGCAAAAAGGCGCATGTCCCGTTTCAATGCATCATCAACGGCAATTATCCCCATTTTATAGGTGATAAACACCGGTACCATGGTATGGGGAAAGAGCACCAATTCTCGCAATGGAAGCAGAGGAAACTCTTCGGTCTGGACTTGTCCTTTCAGAAGAATTCCTTTCATCAATTTTCCTTTTATCGGCTTCCCCTTCACCGACTTCCCGGTCAAGGAAGAAAGGAACTTCATGCGCTTTTCTGGAACGAATGAATTTCAGGGGCTTGGAATTTTTCCACCACTTCCTGGGTAATGACGACGTGCTTGCTTCCCTTCATCGAAGGAATTTCAAACATGATGTCGGTCATCAGTCTTTCAACAATGGCCCGCAATCCCCGGGCGCCGGTCTTCTGTTTGATCGCCATATCGGCAATGGCATTGATGGCCCCTTCAGTGAATTCCAGCTTAACATCGTCAATGGCCATGGATGCCTGGTACTGTTTGAGGATGGCGTTCCGAGGTTCGGTGATGATCCGTTTCAGGTCATCCCGTTTCAGCTCCTCAAGGTTCACGGTAATGGGAAGCCTGCCGATGAATTCGGGGATCATACCGAAGTGGATAAGATCATCGGGATGGAGGGCGCTAAACAGTTCCTTGAGGTTCTTTTCTCCCGAATTGCTGGCATCGGCGCCAAAGCCCATGGGGTGCTGTACCACCCGCCGCTCAATGAATTTCTCAAGCCCCACAAAGGCCCCGCCGCAGATAAAGAGGATGTCCGTGGTATTGATGCGGATCATCTCCTGGTTCGGATGTTTCCGCCCGCCCTGGGGAGGTACCGATGCGACGGTCCCTTCGATGATCTTGAGGAGGGCCTGCTGCACGCCCTCACCGGATACATCCCGGGTGATGGAGACATTTTCTCCCTTCCGGGCGATCTTGTCGATCTCGTCAATATACACGATGCCCCGTTCGGCAGCGGCGATATTGCTCCCGGCATTCAGGATGAGCTTAAGGAGGATGTTTTCCACATCCTCTCCCACATACCCCGCCTCGGTAAGGGTCGTCGCATCCACAATCGCAAAAGGCACCTTGAGTTTCTTGGCCAGGGTTTTGGCGAGGAGGGTCTTCCCCGTGCCCGTGGGTCCGATGAGGAGGACATTGGACTTTTCAATTTCCACATCATCCGGTTCCTTGGCAGGGTTGGCTATCCGTTTATAGTGATTATAGACCGCCACCGCCAGGGCCTTTTTTGCATTATCCTGACCGATGATGAACTGGTCGAGGTATGCTTTAATTTCCTTGGGGGTGGGTATATCCCCGGTAAACTGCGTAGAAAGGTCCCTATCCTCTTCGGAGAGGATCTTCCGGCATACATCCACACATTCATCACAGATAAACACATCATTAGGCCCGGCAATGAGACGCCTAGCCATATCGGCGCTTTTCCCGCAAAAGGAGCAGCATCGATCTACTCCACTAGAACCATTACGAAGCCGTGCCATGTTGCTCCCTTATTAAGACTGAATCCACCACGCCGTAGGCAACCGCGTCTTCGGCAGACATGTAAAAATCACGCTCCATATCAGCGGCAATGGTATCAAAGGCTTTACCGGTATGTTTCGCAAAATACGCTATGATAAGCTTTTTAAGCCTGACGATTTCTTTTGACTGTATCCCTATATCCCGGGCCTGCCCCTGGGCGCCGCCCCAGGGCTGGTGGATGAGCACCCGCGAAGAAGGCAGCACCATCCGCTTGCTCGCGCTTCCGGCGGTCAGGATGAGGGCCCCCATGCTTGCGGCCTGGCCCAGGCAGATGGTCTGGACATCACATTTGAGGTACTGTATGGTATCGTAAATCGCAAGCCCCGCAGTTACCGACCCCCCCGGCGAATTGATGTAGAGGTTTATATCTTTTTCCGTATCCTGTCCATCCAAAAAGAGCAATTCAGCTACCACGAGATCCGCCGTAAGGTCGTTGATTTCTCCGTCCAGAAAAACGATCCGGTCCTTGAGCAGGCGGGAATAAATATCATAGGATCGTTCACCCATTCCAGTCTGTTCAACCACAATGGGGACGAGGCTATTCATGTTTTCATTCATGTATACAATCTACCCATTATTTCCCATGAGGTCCAGGTAATTTTCTTTATTACCCACTTTAATCGTATTTTCCGCCAGCAAACGCTCAAACAGTTTCCGTTCCTTGATGTCTTCGTCGAGGAAGTCCTTCATGTTTTCCGATTCATAGTACTTTTTAACCTCTTCCATGGTGGAATCGGTCTCGGCAACGATGGTTTCAAAGGTCGCTTCCACCTCTTCAGCAGGGGCTTCAATGCCAAGGTCCTGTATCAGGGTTTCCACAATGAGCCGCGAGTGAAGGGATCTGATCGAGTCGGGCCTCCATTCCGCCCGAATCGTCTCGTAGTTGTTACCGGAGTTGTGTATAGCATTCGCCAGCTTTTCCGCATCGGTATTAAATTGGCGGGCCAGATTTCGCCACCGGGAATCCAGCTCAATGCGGATCATGGATTCGGGGATATCCACCGGCGTGGTTTCAATGATCTTTTCAAGGAGTTTACTTACTTTAAGGTCCCGGAGCCGCTTTTCGAGGGTCCGTTCAAGCCTGGTTTTAATGCTGTTTTTCAGATCCTCCAGGGTCTTGTATTTTTCATCCACATCCTGGGCAAGGTCGTCATCCAAATCGGGGAGTTTTTTCTCCTTGAGCACGGTCAGGCTGACCCGGATTTTCTTGGTCTTGCCCGCAAGGCTCTGGTCCGCGAAATCTTCGGGATAGTTTTTTTCAATATCCCTGGTCTCGCCCTTCTTCATGCCCGTAACCTCATCATCGAATTTGAAGACATTGTACCCCGACCCCAGGGTAAAGACAAAATCTTCCCGTTCGCTGCCTGCCAGAGGCTCCCCGGTATCCGATAACTCACTATAGTTCACGGTTACCACATCATCCTTGGCAGCCGGGGCATCATCATCCTTATCCAACACGATGGCGTTTCGCTCCCGGACCGTTTCCAGTTCCCGGTTTATGTCCTCATCGGTAACGCATACATCCGGGACTTCCACCTCAAAGCCCTGCCAGGGGCCCAGGGTGAATTGGGGAAACACATCATACACCACGGAAAAAACGAAATCCGCCCCCAGGTCCAGGGTAGGCTCTCCCTGTAGTTCAGGGGCGGAATAGGGGAGGGGGCGATCTGTTTTAGGGAAGTCTTCATCCTCAAAGGTTGATGCAACCGCCTTTTCCAGGAGGCTGGCCATGACTTCTCCCTTCAGGGCATCCCCGAGTTTCCGTTCCAGTACCAATTTCGGCACCTTCCCCTTGCGGAATCCGGGCAACTGGAGGGTCTTACAGTAATTGGACAGGATACTGTCATACTCGGAAGTAACATCATCTTTGCCAACGGTGATGGTTAATTTTATGGCGGAATGCTCAAGGCGGCTCATTTCTTTAGATACGGTCACTATATTCCTCTTTATAGGATTAATATTTATAAAAACTCGGCAGATTTTTCAGGTGTAAAGTAAGGTACGGGCCTTTTTAACCTTGGATTATACCTGCAATACCTTTTATAGCGTATATACTTTTACCTATTTCGTCAAGTAAGCCTTTAAAACCTTCAATTCGGAATGATTGAGATCGTGGCCAGATAATCAGCGGACGGTGGGGCAGGACTATATTTCCGGCGCTGTCTCTCAATATCCCGAAATGATGGTAGGGGAGGAGGATGGAACGGCGAAGCTTGGATTATTGGGCAAGGAGAACAGAACAAAGCTTTGAAAATTGTCCGGAATCTGAAAAAGCGGAATGTGCCTGTAAACCAATCTTTGTATTGTCAAAGTATTATTATAATTGATTATATTGCAAGAATTATAGATCCTGGCCAAATCAAATAGGGGTCATGTTCGGTATGAAACTACCTAAAACCTATATCTCGGTAATACTGGGCAAGCACCTGAGCAGCATATACCATGAACTGAACCGCAAGAGCATCCCCAAATGAGCGACGATGACCTGATGGCGGAAGTACTGACCTTGTTCAAACAGGACTGCTCCCCCGACCAGATTTCGGAATAGTTACGGCTCAAATATCCCCACAACCCTGAAAGAGGGGTGTCCCATGAGACGATTTACCATCTCTACCAGCGCATAGCGTCCGATCCCGCGTTGAAACGCCATTTTAGCCATGCGTGTGCGTCGCTATCCCGTTATACCCCTGAATTACCCCGTTTGGCCGCCAAGGATGTGGGTCACAGGACAAGGAGCCGGGGTGTCATCTTTATGCGCCTCCCCAGTGTCCATTGCCCACTGCTAACGCCTCTTGCAGTGCCGACGCGCAAGACAGCGCGGTAATCGCCGGCGCTTCCGTGCCATAGAGCGCCGCTATCTGCCCGGCTTCCCGCAGGCTGAAAACGCTACGGCCCTCCGCCGCCACCTGCCGCAGCAGATTGATCTTTTCCTGGTTGAAGGTTCCCACGAGGAAGCCGGTGTCAACGATTAGGCTTGAGTTTTTCGCCAATGCAAGAGCCTGGTCCGTGGCGGTGGGGGTGATTGGCTCAAAATTTTCCGCCGCCAGCACCGTCAGTTTCATCGCGCTGGCGACACTGTAGTCTATATCGTTGCGGTGCAGTATTCCGGTGACAATTCCAAAAGTATAAACCAACTCGCGCATCGGAACACATCCATGAGTTCATTGACGGGTTTATCGGATACCTGCAAACAGATGGATATCCAGGGTATGATTGTGCGTTAAAATCATATCAGGGTATTATTCACGTAGGGTGTTTTGGTTATGCCCGCTGCACGTTTTTTGAAGCGGAAAAAGTAGGAAGCCAGTCTCGCTCTGCCGCAATAGCGTTGGGCTACATACGGCAATTATACCGTATAGAAAAAGAGTTGAGAGAAGAAGAATTACCTGTTGAGGATTTTCTTAAACAGCGAAAAGATAAAGCGAGAGTAGTTTTGACTGCATTTAAGAAATGGCTTACCCAAAGAGCTGCCGATGTGAATCCTGAATTGCTCTTGGGGAAGGCGATTGGATATACGCT
>JAITNP010000129.1 GCA_031290455.1 Treponema sp.
TGGCAGCGGGGAAAACACTACCGTCAAGAGCTTGATAAAATGGGGGACGCATGAATGTCAAAAATAGTATTGCGGTCGTTATTCGGTATTTTGTTGTTTTTGTCCTCGGATGTCTTCTCACAGGAGTTTGCGCCCATATACGAGAACTTGAACAGACTGGAAAGTATCATGAGCGAGTTGCAAACATCCAACGAGAATATGACCAAAGACAACGAGAGCTTGAGAACGGCCTTGGAGAATCTCAACGGATTATTGGAGATGCAAGGGCAATTGCTGGGCGAACAACAGACAGCCTGGGAAGAAGCGCGAAAAATATCAGCGAGGCAAGCGCACTTATTAGGGACCTATATTTCCAAATCCAGGAAATTGAGAATATACTTAATCGTGGGATTGCCGGTTGCAGCGGGGATAGGAATACTGACGGGGGTGTTAATTGGCAGCCATTGAAGTAACCCCGGAAGGTGAATTCCCTGACATTGCATTGCTGGCCAAACAATTCCCGGCAATTGGCGCACGTATCCTGGGATACCTGGGAAAGGAAGCTGCCGTAGCACTTGCAGGGATGATGGAGAGTGGCGTTGCGGGAATAACGTTTCGTTCTATGGATGGCAACAGAAAATCTTATGGGGGGAGGCGCATGATCACCTACTCCATCGGCAAGGGCCTTAAATGGGTGCGCGTATCAAGTTTTCCACTGAATTTTTTCGAGGGTGGGCGCTTGCTCCGCTCAGGCGTCCGGGAAGCACCAAGAAAAATCCTCCGTGGGGAACTGAGAAGCGCAATGGGAGGGGAGATGTCGGGGCTCCTTGGGAAAGCATCAAGACTGATTGTAGATGACTGGTTTAACCGCAGGCATGCAGGAGGCATGGGGAGTTTATGAAAGTGCATGAGATAATCACGAAGCTTAAAGAGGATATGGCTGTAAGACTCCCCGGCATACTGGTTACCTATGGCCTCCCTGATTTCGATTGCTACGGCATAGGCTATCCGACAGACCAGGCGCTTTTATTCTGTGCGGTTAGATTCAACCGGAGCGAGGTGAACGGCAATCCGATATTCGTTTTTACGGTACAGTTACAATTATCGGGAGTCGAGGAAGTAGTAGCATACCAATACATGGATGCCATGAGCCATTATCTTTCACGACTTGAAACGCAGTATTACGGTTATTATACCGGTAATTTCTCAATAGAAATGCTTGAAAATTTTCGTGTATCGGATACGGAAATATTTTTTGATTACACCATGACCGGAATCATGGGAGATTGTGAATTGGAGGCACTATGAAAAAGACCATGGTGTGGGCGGCAACGCCCGAAGCAGAAGCTATCCTGGAAGCAGGATACGAAGCGCCTGTAAGAGGTAGATTTAACTGCCCGAAAATGCAGGTAGCACAGAAGCAGGCTGAACAGGCTGTAAAGGAAATAGCGGAAGAGAAACGCACAAAAAAAGAAACCGAAGAAAAGAAATAAACCGTTTTTGGCGGTTAAAATAACTACGATTTACTGTCGTGAGATAGAAAGGATGGAAACATGACAATTGCAGGTGCAAATGCACATGTGTTCTTTGATGAATTTGATCCGACAAGGGTCATTACCGGAACCGGTACAAACACCACCACCGCAAAGCAGTGGTACAGGATAATCGAGAAGGCTGCCGCGAGCAGTCTACCCTTCCCGGTTGATTATATTTTCAAATCTCCAAACACGACCCAGATTACGCTTAAAACCGGCGACAAAATCTACCCCTTTGTGCTTGACCGGATTTGCAAGACAACGGCAGACATAAGCGCCGAACAGGGTACCATTGATACAAGCGACGACTGCCACCCCGGGACGAGTATCCTTGACGGTAACATCGTGATAAGCGGCAGTATCGAGAAACTGTTTCAATACCACGAGCTGACTGGAGAATTTGACCTTATCACCGACGTAATGGTAAACCGTTTTTTTGATATAGCCACTGATAGCGGAGTCGGCGTATACACGCTGACACCGCGTAACGACGGTGACATATTCCTTTTGATAAACCTCAACGCCGTGTCGCGGGTAGGGATGATGGATCACTTTATATGTCTTCCTATTATCATTTCTTCCATGAGCCTGTCCATGGGCATCTCAGACGTGCAAAAGCAGAGCATGAGCTGGACGAGGGGTGGACATGGAGCCGCGGTTATTTACAAGGTCGCTAAAACGGCGTAATTTTTCCCCTGCGAAACGCAATCAATTTGTGGAGTAGCAGACAGGATTCTTCGCGCTCAGTGCGGGGCGCGTGGATTGAAACAAACATCAGGAGGCATTATGGCAAATTTAAAATCACTCAGGATTAAAAACAAGGAGTATGTTTTCAAATCGTTTGGAAATGACCAGGAAAAATACCCGGCGAAGGTAGTATTTAACCGTTTCCCGATACATGGAGAAGATTTTACGGTCTTGGACAGAGTAAACCTTTTTGATGGGGTTGATGCGGGTAAGGTAGATGATAAGAATGTTCAGAAAATCATCTCCGATAAAATCATCAATACCTTTCTGCACAACCTACAGTCCGGAAAAATTGATTATGAACGTTTTTTCCTTGAGTGCGTTAACCGCATTGATAACCTGGAATACGAGGGGATAAAAATAAAAACCGTCTTGGATTTCTGGAAGACAATCCCCATTGACGCCGCCCATGTGATAGCTGATGAATTGTACCGGTACGCCAGCGAGAGGGACGAATTCACTATGGGGGAATCCACCGCCTAACAATAGCACTCAAGCTGTTGTTGTTAGGCAAAACAGAAAACTATGGTATAAGCGACCCCTGGCCTATTGTAGTACCCGGGGAAGCAAAGCCCATAAGTAGCGCAAGGGTAGAGGAGTATGTAAATGCGGAGTTTTACTACTACTACAATTTTTACACTGGTTGTAAACATGCAGGGAACCCTTATCCCGGCGGGTGGATTGAATGGCCGCCGTGGACGGTACAGCTTATAACGGCGTTTGACACAATTATCGACCGGGATAGAAGGGACCATGAATTCCGGTTTCTGGCGCAGATACACGGGTACAAGGTGACATAGATGGCTGACTTAGCATTAAAAATTTCGGCAGATTTCGAACAGGCACAAAAGGCATTTAATGACCTGGCTGCCGGTTCTGAGCATCTCCAAAATAAAATTCAGCAATGGGCAGACGGAATGAAAGCGGCCCATGTCGATGATTTCATAGACCGCCAGGACCGCCTTGCCGTTGCAATGACGGCGGCGGGGAAAGAATCAGAAGTTCTGACGACGCAAACAAAAAACTACCAGCGGGAGATTCAGCGGCTTGTAGATGCAGGGCTTACGCCGGAATCAACCGAGATAAAGGCGTTACAGGGAGAACTTATAAAGCTTGTAAACTCCCATGAAAAAGAAGTTGCCGCCGTTGAAGCAGCCGCGCAGAGAGAAAAAGAGTACGCCAAAGCAATAGAAGCGGCATCTAAAGTCGCTCTAGCATCACTGGCTGCAATCGGTGCCGCCGTTGCCGCCGTCGCAGGATTTTCGATAAAGGCCGCTGCTGACGTAGAAGACATGGTGGCAGCCTTTCAGCCGCTTATGGGAAGCGCCGATAAAGCGGCGAAGCTGGTAAAGCAGATACAGATCGAAGCTGCGGCTACGCCGTTTGAGATAGACGGAATAGCAAAATCGGTAAAAAGCCTTATGCCTGCATTTAACGGTAGTGCCGACGTAGCCATGAAAGCCTTCAAGATGATAGGCGACACTGCGCAGGGGAACGGCCAAAAACTTGAAACGATAACAAGCGCCTATACAAAAGTCATGCTTAAAGGCAAGGTAAGCATGGAAGAACTAAATATGATTGCCGATGCGGGGGTGCCCATTTATTCAGAGCTTGCGGCATCTATGGACGTGTCCGTTGCTCAGATGATGAAAATGTCCTCTGATGGTAAAATAACCGCCGATGATTTGACAGCCGCGTTTCATAAAATGACCGACGAAGGCGGAATATTTTACGAGGGGATGGAGCTGGCCAGCGTTACATTTAACAGTACGCTTTCAGGTTTAAAAGAAAATATCGGCATTATCGCGGGGACTATCGGGGAAGAATTATTGCCCTATGCCAAAAAAGTCGCAGATGCGGCCTATGACGCAACAAGATCGTTCATGGATTGGATTCATGAAGGGGACAACCTTAATAACCTTTTAGGAGGGTTAAAGATAGGCCTGGCCGGTGCTACCGGCGCTCTAAGCGCTTTTATTATTGTATCAAACAAGGCGAAGGCCATTGAAGCCGTAACGGTCGCAATCAAAGGTCTGGCAGCAGCCGTTGCGGGGCCCGCAGGTATAGCGGCGCTTGCGATAGGAGGCCTGGCCGCAGGGATAGCGGCGCTTGCCGTATACACTGACAAACAAAACCGGGGTGGGGAAATAATGGCTAATCAGATGAAACAAACATCTGACAAAGCCAGCGAATTACTATCTACTTATGAACAACTAAACCCCGGCAAGGAGATTGATGTTAAAACAACGGAGGAGCTTGTAAAGCTTTACCCAGAATTAACAGATAAAATTAAAGCTAACAATACTACGATGGAAGAGGCAAACCGGCTAGAGAAGGAAGCGTATGAAAGAAGAACGCTTGAAGCGGCCGGTATTTGGATCGATAAAATTATAAAACAAGAAGAAAGACTAGGGAAGGCAAGAGAAGAAGCCCGTGAGTATGCGGAAAAAGCAGCGATAAATATAGCCCAGGCAGAAGCAATGGGTGATATGATGAAGGCGCTTGAGTTCAAAGAAGCTATAGATGTGTATAATAGCGTGGTAGACAGCGCACAAAATAACATGAATAAAAGCGTTACCCAGGCAAACGCCCTGCTTGCCAACATCGGCAAACAGCTTGGAGAAGGAAATAAAATAGTTGAAATCCCAATAGCCATTACCCCTCCTGGCAGCATAAACGAAACTATTACCAGAACGATAGAAGATGTTAAGAAAACTCTACAACAGCGTCTTAGCGACATCGAATATAACCCCACGCAGCAACTTAATGAAAGAATCGATCAGATAAAATCCTTCCTCTCCCAGAGGGCAGGGCTTGAACGCGTTTCCGGTGAAGAACGCATAGCCTTCTACAATCAACAGGCCGAAGCCTTGAAAGTAAGCGACAAGCTGACAGCCGAAGAACGCATCGCCGCAGTTAAGGCCGTCGATGAAGCAATATTAGAAACCAGAAAACAAATGGACGCTGAATTATTAGCACAAGCAACAAAACAGCGCCAGGAAGAAGAAAGAATTAGACAAGAGGCTGATGCTGAAAAGAAGCGTAAACAGGAAGAGGAACAAAACTATATAAGAAACAGTCTTCTTGCTTTAGGGCAGACAGAAGCACAGGCGGAGCAGGAACGGATTGACCTGTTTAAGCAGTTCCTTGCTGCCCGACTAGAAGCTGAAAAGAAAGAAGGAGCGGATCGGATAGAGTACATAGAAGAACAAGAAGCGGAGCTTCTTGCCAATATGCAATTAACAGAAGATGTAAAACTTTCACTTATCGCCGCTTCCAATGCCTTGCAGCAATCGGAACAGAAGAAGCTGAGCGATTCCCTTGTAGAAATAAAGAAAAACGAAGTTTCCACAATGGCAGGATTTTTTGGCGCATTATCAGATTTATCAGATGCGGCTTTTGGTGATACTGTCGCCGGGGCCGTTGCGTCAAAAGCGCTTGCGGCGGCGCAGGCGGCTATAAATTCATACCTTGCGGCATCTCAAGCCATGACTGTAGTTCCTTATCCTTTTAATTTTGTTGCTGCCGCAACTGTACTAGCGGCGGGACTTGCCAATCAAATAAAGATAATGACTACTCCCCTCCCCTCCGCCGAAACCGGGGGTCGTTTTGCGGTCCCGGATGTCGGCAGGGTAGACGGCGCTTTAATGCGTGTAAATCCCGGCGAAATGGTCGATGTAACTCCACGGGGGATGGCCGGGGAAACCACCTATCATTTTCAATTTGTTTTTGACAAACAGGTGTTATACGACATCATTAACCGGGGAGCCCGTGCCGGGGAACTTAATACCCTCAAATTGGCGGGCAACGTATGATAATACTCTTCAACGACGTCATACAATACAGCAACGCACCTGCCGCGATAAAATCACCGTCGCTCTCGGATACTGCCGCAGTGCCCTCAACAATAACACTGGATAAAGCGCGTCCGATAAACGCTATTGGAATCGGAAATACAACCGGAACTTATTTTAATATCACATTCAATGACAGCAGTAATACCGTTTTTTCTATTTCGTTTGCCGGAAATGGTCTGTACGTCATGCCAAAAACAGTCACCGCTTCGCAGCTTACCATCGCCACAAACGCGGCGTTTGCAGGGCGCATTGCCGCCGGTAAGGGGGTAGAGATATGCACCAGCATAGCGAAGGAGCCGGGATGGCACAGCACTGCTGAACCCCGCGTAACCCTCTCTGGGCAGGTGATACCGGGGAGGGGTGGGTACAACTACCGTACATTATCACTCGACAGCCGGTATAAAATAGGACCAGAAGCCATGTCTGAAATTATCGCCGGGTATAAATATATCGGCATGGGATACCCGTTTTTCTTGTCATTTGAAAAGGAAACCTATAAACTGCCTTATTCCCGGCTTTACGCGGGAGAAAAAAATCAACGAGCTATGAGCTTTGAGGGAGGCATTGAGCAGTACCTCTATTCCCGGAAGTGGGATTTTGAGGAGCGGTTTTAATGATCCGTTTCATTGCCGAAATCGGCTTTCGTGGTGATGTCCTTATCCAGGCTACCCCATCAAACAGTTATTCTCGCGTCAATAACATTTACGAAATCGATATGAGTCCACCTCCGGCATCATCGTACTGGTTAGATTGGGGCGGTGTATATGACGAATATGTAGGGACGCAAATTGAATTGTATTTCGGACAGTTTTTGCAGCACGTCAACACGCAGGCAGAACTGCTTTTAACACCGTATTCCCTGTTTATATCAGACACGATGGTCTATTTTAATATCCCCAAGCACCCTTGGCTGTATGCTGATTACGAGGCGGAGATGGAAGATGTTATTCAGTTTTTATCATCATCACTTGATCCGGATAATCCATCACGCAACGAGTTGCGAAGTGATACTGTGGAGACGCGGCTTGAAGTTCCGAGTTTTACTGTAAAACTTTCTGATAATATTTCAGGGATTACCTTAAACCAGGGCTTTTCCATCACGCTTGCCAATGACGACGGTTATTTTGACGATGATGACGAATGGGATTTATTCAACACCCCGGTACGGGTGAAAAAATCGACTGTAGAAAATCCTGTGTATCAAGACTTTCTTGAAATACGCGGCGGACTCGCGGGAAGCACGAATACAAGTTTCGACAAGTTTACTATCGACGTACAGGATAAAATGCGCAATATGGAAGAGTCTGTTTGTACTCTTATACAGCAGGCTGATTTCCCTGACATAACGCTCGAAGATGACGCCATAGGAAAAAGTATCCCGGTTATTTACGGCCAAAAAAAAGTAAAGCCTATCCCCCTTGACGGAATAAACAAATACTTATGTGCTGAAAAAACCAGTAGTATCAGCAGCGTTGTTGATAAAGACGGTAATACTCTAAGCTATACATCATCAACGCAGGGTGATTATACGGTTATTACTATAACAAGCACAAAACCAGACAGCGATCCAGTTGAATATCTTAAACCTGATACCGCCGTTATAACGGGATATACAGCTAACAAAATCGGAGAAATACTAAAAGACCTTGTTTCGAAAAAAACATTGATACAATATCATAACTCAAATTGGAATACTGCTGAGGTAGCGGCATATATCGCCATATCACCCCGAGTTAATATCGTATTTACAGGGGGGAATGTAAAAAAGGCCATTGACGACACGCTGAAAAGCGATATGGCGTATTTTATCCAGCAGGCAGACGGGCGGTTTACCATACGAAGGTACGGACGGAATTACAGTATACGCAGTATACCCACATGGTCGATTACTAAAAAACCTGATAAGGATTTTGACAAGGCCCATGAAAATTATTTTTCGTCATGCCTTATAAAATACAACTTTACTGAAACCGACAGAAACACTTTTAGCGAATATTATTTTTCAGATATGGAAGCAGACGCTGAGGACAGATACCGAAAAAAACTGGTTAAGGAATATGAAACGGACCTTATATCAAAAACAGACGCGAAAGCCCTGGCGCAGTTACTGGGAACGAGGTATACGATTATGCGCCAGCGTTTAAAAATTGCTACTGGTATCGACACAAGTAGATTTGAATTGCTTGACAAGGTTACTATTGACGTAACAATAAACGGAAGAAAGTTTAGCAAGGCATCTAACTTTATCATAACAGAAATAAATCTTGCACAAGATATTTTAACACTAGAGGAAGTATAACATGGCAGTACAACAGGTTCTTAACCCAGATAATGTCCCCGGAGGCGTTACCACGGGATACCAGCGGCAGAACACGCTGCTCTATGCAACCAACGCAGGATATATTAATATCGGATTAACTAATATTGATAACACTTCTGCCCCGCAAATTATGGATGGAAGCGTTATAGAAGTTAACGGCGCGGTATATAAATGCAATGGAAACGAATCCATCGCAGGAACGCCGACTAACAACCAGGTCAATTACATCTATATTGTCCCAAATGGAACCACAGCGAGTTTCAGCTACTCCTCAACTGCGCCTACGTGGAACCCCGCCAAGGGAAGCTGGTATAACGGCAACAACCGGGCGATTGGGAAGCTGTTCTATACGTCGTCGCAGTATAACGGCAAGGTGATACTCGATAGTTATAATGCTATGAATATGATCAATACCAATCAGTCCATACCTTTAACGGGTGGGAGGAGTATGGTCACCGGTGTAATTAATTCAGAAGTTGGAACCGTTCTCTTTCCAGGCGTATATAGGTATGATTTGAAGGGAGGTAAAGGAGGCAACGGCGGAAGCGCTTATGCCGGTGCAGGAGGTGAAGGTGCTGATGGAGAACAAGTCGTAGGAACACTAATTGTTTTAAAACCTATGACGGTTATGTTAAGTACTGGTGGTAACGGCAATGATGGGGATGATGCGCGTAGTGATGCTGCTGGCGGTGGGGGCTGTACCGGAGGCGTATCCTATATACGGGAAAATAGTTCACTTATCGCGTTGGCGCTTGGGGGTTCCGGAGGAGGAGGGGCAGCCGACGACAATGATTCTGAAACTAAATCGAGCCTTGGCGGCGGCGGTGGCGGCGGGTACGGTACAGGTGGAGATGGCGCATCAACTAGAGAAGGTTTTGCTGCGAAAGGCGGTAGTAATAACGTTGGTGGAGCCGGGGGCAATAGCGGCCGTAGCACCGGCGCCGGTATAGGAGGCGACGGCAGCGGCTACAACAGCAACTACGGCCAAAGCGGGAGCAACGGCATGGCAGCGAAATTTACAGGCGAAACAATTGTATATGTAGTAGATGGCAAAGGGGGAAGCAGTATGAAACTAACATCCGCGTTTGACGAGAAGATTACCGGTCCCGTCTACCGTAATGCCTATCAGGGCGGCGGTGGCGGCGGTAGCTACTTTTCCGCAGACTACGGAAGCGGAAACGGCGGCGGCGGCCTTAAGTCTACTTCGTCAGGCTACTGCTATATATACAGGATGTGGTAGGTCGCGTTTTTACCGGTGCGTGGATTGAAACAACGGAAAATTGAAAAAATCACCAATGAAGGGGGAAATGATGGGATTGATAAAGACCTTAGACGCCCTGCACCCTAAAGCAAGGACTGTTATGGAAGCCCTTATTGAGGGCTTTAAGCAGCGAGGGATACGGTTCGCCATCGTGGAAACGTTGCGGACCGCTGCGGTACAGGCAGCCTACTATGCCCAGGGGCGGCAAAGCCTGGACCAGGTCAACACGTTGCGAAAACAGGCAGGGCTGTACCTGTTCACTAAATCGGGAGAAAACTACAAAATTACCAATGTCACCCACTCCAGTCACGAAGATGGTTTTGCTGCGGATATTGTCCCGGTGCTCCCCTCCGGGAGCATCCCCTGGAATGTCGTCGAGTATCCAGGAATGTGGCGGGCGATGGGGGATGTCGGGCTATCCCTGGGCCTGGACTGGGGCGGTACCTGGGCGCCGCTCAATCGGGCCGGTATCGGCTGGGATGCTCCACACTATCAGCTGATGAGGTAAGTGGAAAGTGATCCCCTGGGTAGCGTATAGGTTACTTAGTAACCCATTGCCTAGGGGAAACGGTTACTTAATAACCCGCCTAAAAAGCCCAGGGCGGCTTGGTTTAGTCCACTTCCCCCCGGCCCTTTAGGTAGGTTTCCGTACATGCGTGGGGGTGTTTCGATTTCCCGTGACACAGGAACGCTGAAAAAATCTTTCCTTTCCCCTCGTATATGGGGATTTTTTACAGAATATTATCCAGAGCCTTTTCCAGACTCTCCCGTGCAGCGTCGATATTCAGAACCTGTAAGGCGTGGCTATAATGATGCATCATATTTGCATCTTTATGGCCGGCTAGGGCCTGTATTGCAAGGTCAGTGATGCCGGATAGTCTCAATAAGGTTACGCAGGTGTGCCTGAGGCTGTGGAAGGTGATATTCCTGCGCTTCTGTTCATCAGAACTTATATCTATATTTTTAAGTTCCCGGATAAGTGCATTCCTGAAAAAAGTGTTCCCAAGAGGTTTTCCTGTTATACCGTCAAAAACGAATGCATCTGCAGAAAAATTTTTGGCATCTTTGCCCACCAGATTTAGTACCCTTAATAGAATGGCAGGGACCGGAACAATCCTGCGACTTCCTCGTTTCGGTTCTTTGATGCCTTCTCCATCTTGCCAATTATGGCAGATATGGATAAGCCCGGTGCTTATATCTCCCCATTGGAGTCCCCGGATTTCCCCCCGCCGCATCGCGCAGAGCATCCCCAGCAATATCCCAAGGCGGGCACGGGGGTCCTGTATCGGCGACTGAATGAGTTTTGCCATTTCTTCACTTGATAGGACCCCTTTTTCTTTCAGATCTTCCGCAGCCTTTTCTATCTTTCGAAAAGGGTCTCTCTCTAACTCCTCCCGGTTTACGGCATACCGGACTGCAACCCGCATGGCACTTAAAACGCTGTTGATACGTCTCCCCGATAACCCCTTCTCCGCAGCCCAGAGTTTCCAGTCCCGGATATGCCCTGTAGTCAGCGCCCCGAGGGTAACACCCTGGAACCCCCCGTAGGGGGCAATATGCCTTTTGACATCTTCATAATTCAGTTTTATGTAGGCCGTAGCGAGAGGTTTTTTCTCAAGCAGTGCTTTCTCCTTGACATAGGTACTTTCTTTGGTCCAGAAATTCAGCTACATACGGGACAAAGAGTTTATCCTGCCTGATCGGATTTGTAGGGGGTGGCTGCTCCACTTGCTTCTTAAGGTATTCAATAAGTGCTACAGCGCCGGTATCCGCCGTCCCTTTAGTTTTCGGCTCTCTAAAAAGCGCCAACTCCGGAGGGAAATTCAAAAAGCTTCGGCGTTGCCATTGTGCACACACCTCCAGAGGCAGCCCGGAGGCGGGATAAAGGGTGATCTGAAATTTCTTTGTATCCTTGCGTTTTGTGATGTAATAGGGACCTGAAATTCTTGGCATGGCATACTCCTATTGAGTAAAATAAACGCACGATAAACGCACGGGTGCCAACTTTCCTAATCCAAGTAATCTTACAAAACAAAAAAATATACATATATAGAAGAAATAAGGTGGATGACGGGGTTTGAACCCGCGACAGCCAGATCCACAATCTGGAACTCTACCACTGAGCTACATCCACCATTAATGAACAATTTCATTATGCAATAGGTATCAATATGTGTCAATAGGTCTTCAACAATATAGCACGAAAAAGCAAAAAAATGCTGTCAATTAAAAGATACTATCCACAAACCTTCAAAAAGCGCCTTGAAACATTTTCTAGTATATGTCATACTTTTCTAAGTATTTCATAATATTTCCTATGTTTGGAGTGTAATGGTATGAATATCACTGAAATCATGTCCGAATTGGTATTGCAGATAGGCATTATCCTATTCGCCGTCCGGCTCGGCGGACGGCTCGTCAAACGAGCCGGGATTCCCTCGGTGTTGGGGGAACTGTTAGCCGGCATCGTAATCGGCCCGTATGCCCTGGGAAGTATTGCCCTTCCTGGTTTTCCCCTAGGACTTTTCCCCCTGGGGGAGGGAACCCTCGCCGTAAGCTCGGAACTCTATGCCTTTGCCACGGTGGCTTCCATTATATTACTGTTTGCCTCCGGGCTTGAGACCGATTTAGGCCTTTTTCTGCGGTATTCTGTGGCAGGAGGGGTCATCGGTATCGGAGGGGTGGTGTTTTCCTTTACTTTTGGCGCCCTCGTGGGAGTCATGCTCCTCCATGTCCCCTTCATGGACCCCCGCTGCCTGTTTCTGGGGATCCTCTCCACCGCCACCTCCGTGGGCATCACCGCACGGATCCTGTCGGACCAGAAGAAGATGGATTCCGCCGAGGGGGTCACGATCCTTGCAGCGGCGGTATTCGACGATGTCTTGGGGATCATCATATTGGCGGTGGTGCTGGGCATCGTGACCCTTATCAGCGGGGGGCAAGGCTCTTTAAGTGCCGCGGGGATCCTCGCCATAGCGGGGAAAGCCTTTGGTATCTGGCTGGGGTTCACCGCCCTGGGGCTTATCCTGGCAAAAAAAATTGCCGCTTTCCTGAAATTATTTAAAAGTACCTTCGATTTCTCCATTCTGGCCCTGGGACTGGCCCTGCTCCTTGCGGGGGTCTTTGAAAAAGAGGGACTGGCCATGATCATCGGCGCCTATATCGCCGGGCTTTCCCTCTCCAAAACCGATATTGCCGCGATTATCCAGGAACGGATCCACGGCCTCTATGAGTTTTTTGTCCCCATATTCTTCGCGGTAATGGGCATGATGGTGAATGTGAGAGAAATCATCTCCCCGCCGGTGCTGATCTTCGGCGCCATCTATACTGTTGTGGCGATCCTTGCCAAGGTGGTAGGCTGCGGCGTTCCAGCCCTGGCCTTGGGTTTCAACGGACGGGGGGCGCTGCGGATCGGTACCGGTATGGTGCCTCGTGGGGAAGTGGCCCTTATCATCGCCGGGATCGGGCTTGCATCGGGCGTTCTGGACAATCAGCTCTTCGGGGTCATCATCCTTATGACCCTCATCACCACGCTGGTGGCGCCTCCACTCCTCAGCGCTGCCCTTAAAATCCCGGGGTTCGGAACCAGAAAGCCCGTGAAGGCTGATGATTCGGCAACCATGGTATGGGAATTTCACTCTAACGAAATCGTGGACCTCGTGATTGATACCTTGCTCCTGAACCTTAAGTCCGAGGGTTTCTATGTCCAGATGATGAACATTGATGATGGCCTTTCCCAGGCGCGGAAGGATGATATTTCCCTTTCCATCACCGAGGTGGAACGTTCCGTTACTATCGTAACCGCCAAGGTGGACATGCCCTTTGTCAAAACCGCGGTGTACGAGGTTATCCTCGGCCTCTCCGACGCCATACAAAAGCTCAAGGATTCTGCAGACCCCAAGGCGATGCAGAAGGAACTCTTTGTTGAGGATGGCCGGACCAGCCGGGATATGCTTTCCCACATTCAGCCGGAAGGAGTGGTTCCCGATCTCAAGGGAACCACCAAGGCGGAGATTATTGCCGAACTGATCGATACCTTGGCGGTTCAGGGGAAACTGCAAAACCGGGATGAGGTCCTCAAGGATGTGCTGGAACGGGAAAAGACCATGAGTACCGGTATGCAGAACGGTCTTGCCCTGCCCCATGCCAAAACCGATGGGGTGCGGGATTTATGTGTGGTGGTAGGAATCAAGAAAGAGGGGATCGATTTTGAATCCCTTGATGGCGAAAAGACCAAGCTCTTCATTCTGGTGGTTTCTCCCCGGCAGTCCAATGGTCCCCATCTACAGTTCCTCGCGGCCATAGGCGCTGTTTTAAAGGATGACGAGATTCGTGAGCAGGTGATCAACGCCGATTCCAAAGCAGAAGTGGTTACCTTACTGCATAAAGAGAAATGAGGTGATCTGCGCGGCTACCGTTCCTCTCTGAAATAAGGAATTCCAAGTCCCGCCGGGGGCTGGTATTCCTTCTTTTTTCTACGGGTAATGATAATCAGTACCAGGATGGTCGCTATGTAGGGAAGCATGTCGAGCAGTTGGGGGTAAAAGATCAGCTTCTTCCCGAAGACGCTCAGGTTGCTATTCTGAAACTTGAAGCCCACCCCCTTGAGGGCGCCGAAGATATAGGCGGCAAAAATCGCCTTCAAGGGATTCCAGGTGCTGAAGATGATCAGGGCCACCGCAATCCATCCTGCCCCGGCGGTTATGTTTTCCTGCCATCGCGGTACAAACACCAGGGATAAATAGGCACCTCCCAAGCCGCAGAGAAACCCACCAGAAACAATATGCAGATACTTGTACAAGGTTACGGGGATACCCGAAGCGTCCGCCACCCCGGGATGCTCCCCCACCGCCCGGGCGTTCAACCCTATCCGGGTATACTGGAAGTACATATAAAGCAGAGCTGCCAGGACCATGCCTGCAAGCACGTAGGGGCTTTGTTCAAAGAACACCCGCCCAATCACGGGGATGCGGTGGAGCACCGGCACGGATATGGGGGCAAAGGTCCTGGATATTGCTTCCGGGAGGGGCTTCCCCGACAAGGACTTCCCCAGAAAACCCGAGACCCCGGTTCCGAATATGGTCAGAATCAGTCCGGTAACCACCTGGTTTCCCCGGAGGGTCACGGTAATCAGAGCGTAGATGCAGGCCCCCACCGCGCCGGCGAAACCAGCGGCAAGGATGGCGGCTATGGGATTGGAAGTCCCCAGGGCCGCGGCATAGCCCACGGATGCGCCGAGGAGCATCATCCCTTCAATACCGAGGTTCATGTTACCTATTTTTTCGCAGAGGATGCCCCCCAAAACCGCAAAGAGGATATGGGTACCCATCTGTACGGCAGTTTGCAGAAAAAGGGCCAGGGCTTCAAAAAATGCGCTCATCATACATCCTCATTTAAGCACTTCTAAAGGAAATTTGCAAGGAATCCTGAGCGCTCAAAATAAATACGCCCTGGTTATCGAATACGGCAATAAGCGAAGTCAGCGGGAGAGGTCAAGCCCTGTATATACTATCAGTAGAGCGAGGGCATTAAAATTTTCTGAAAAACCGTGAACACCATCCGCAAGATAGCGCTTGCTCTGGCAAAGCACGCTACCACTCCCAAGCGTAGCACCAGAAAAAAACTCAAATTGATGGGCTGGTCGAGCGATTATCTGGAATCCCTGTTATGCAAGCCAACTTCTTTGCCGCTCAATTTTAATGCGCCGGCCCGATACTATCAGCGATTCAGGTGATAACCGGACAGTTAGTTGGAACCGTTCTGCAAATTACACTGAGACAGGGTTTTTCGTTCCAAATTTCGTGAAGGACTTGCAGGAACGTAACCTGGATGGGTTTATACGGCGGATCAAGACGCTGTTTTCGCTGATAAGCTATGAGTTGAGCGATGATACAGAGCGCCACTATCAGGCGCTGTTCTTCATGGCGTTTACGCTGATGGGCGCCTTTGTGCAGGCAGCGGTACGGTCAGCGGCAGGTAGAGCGGACGCGCTTGTTAGCACCAGGGACACGGTGGGAGCAGTGTTTGACGCGAAGACCCGGACGCTGAGTGGCTGGAAGGCACTTGAGGAATAACCCTGTTCTGAAGAATCTCCTTGCCGCCATGCCGGGCGCCTTCCGTAACGCCAGCCCAATACTGAGCGGGTCTGCCATACTCATACCCCGGTTCCCCCGCCACGCCCAACGGCAACGCCGCAATAGCGCGGAATACTCGCCGCGCCCTCAAGCCTTATTCCTGCGCGTTGGAATACGCCATCTTGCCGTTATCCCTGCCCACGACGAACGTGCCGCCGCCGTAGGCCATGCAGCATGAGCCTCCAAATTTGGCATTATCGTATGTTTATACGTTTATATCGCATATTTATACAATATATTTTCCGGTTTTTGCTGATCAAAAAAACGCGAAAAAACGCGAAAAACCCAGTCAAACTGCGAGAAAAACGCGAATCCCGCGCCCCCCAGTCTTTAAGTCCCTTCAAACCTCTTTAGGAGGTGATCCAGAAAGTATGCTGGGCTAGTAGATGACAAAAAGGGCAAAAAGAGATAGTATAGAAAAATGTCTATAACTATACAACTCTACTGCCCCCATTGTCATAGTATGAGTAT
>JAITNP010000161.1 GCA_031290455.1 Treponema sp.
ATCACTGCAGCGGTATCGGCAATGCCGGTATTTTTGACACCTTCTGCGGTGAAATAAACCGTCAGAATAAGGGTCATGATTGCAAGCAGCAGGATAACTACAATCGCGTATATCCGTAAGCTTATTGATATTCTATGCGTCATAAAAACGCCTCCTTAGTATATTCTGAATTACCCTGAGGTAACTCATAGGTTCCCCGCTTTCATCCTTCCTCTCCGGTGAGTCTATCCATAAGCTGTTTGACCATGCGCCACTCTTCTATGGTGCGATGGTAATACTCAGTCCCCGCTGGAGTAATTCGGTAATACTTCCGCCGCGCCCCTTTGCTGACATCGTCTCCCCAGTACGAGGCGACGAACTGGGAGCTTTCGAGCCGCCGAAAGGCCGAATACAGGGAAGGCTCTTTCAGTTGATAGGTCCCGCCGGAACGGATCAATACCTCTTTACCAATCTCATACCCATACCGGTCCTCTTCGGTCAACAGGCGTAAGATGATGGTATCAATATGATTCCTGATAATGTCTCTATTTATTATATTACTCATAGTGTTGTGTTAAACATAGTATAATAAATAAAAAGAGATGTCAATAGAATCGCTTGCAAAATTCTAAAAATAACAAAAAAGCCATACTTTTGTGCCTGTCCGATAGGCTAAACCCTTAGGACATGACAAAACCTATCAGATATCTGATGAGACAGGCTATGGGCAGGAACAGTACGGTCGCAGTATACATGAGCCGGATAACCCGTGGTATATCCCCGGGTGTAACCGGTCTTAGGGCATCACCGAGTACGGGTTTTTCGTGTAATACCCCACCGTAGGAGGCGTTACCCCCCAGGGCTATGCCCAGGGAACCGGCGCATACCGATTCAGGGTGACCGCTGTTGGGGCTGGCATGTTTGTTCCGGTCCCGCCGGTATATCTGCGCTGCATGCTTTGCGTCAAGCCCAAGGATAGCCGCCCCCAGGATCATCAGCCAGGCGCTTAGTCGGGCAGGCAGCCAGTTGAGGATATCGTCAAGTTGAGCGGCGGTCCTGCCAAAATCAATATACCGGCTGTTTTTATACCCGATCATGGAATCCATGGTATTGACAGCCTTGTACAGCATCCCCAGGGGAGGGCCGCCCAGGGCCAGAAAGAACAGGGGGGCGATGACGCCGTCGGAGAGGTTTTCCGCCACGGTTTCCACCGCAGCCTTGATCACCTGCTCCAGGGATAAATCGGCGGTATCCCTGCCCACAATCATGGACACCGCTTTTCGGGCGCCGGCCAGGTCTTCCGCCGCCGCCTTGGTATACACCTTCATGCTTTCGATATCCAGGCAGCGCAGGGCCAGAACCTGCCAGTACATGATGACTGACACCGCGAAACCGGCCCACCGGTTCAGGCCATAGGCAAGCAGCAGTACCCCGGCGGATAATGAGAAAGTCAGCGCCGTAACCAGGATCACGAGGATGGTCCCGGCCAGTCGTTCCTTACCCGGTAAAAGCCGCCGGAGGAGGGATTCCCCCTCACGTATTAAGAAGCCGATACCCCGGACCGGATGGGGCATCCACTGGGGATCCCCCAGGAGGAGGTCCAGGAAAAAGCCCAGCAAGAGCGCCAGGGGGCCAAGCAAGAAAAGGCTGAACCGGTCCATTTATGAGGCGCTTCGTGTATGGAAGTGGAGCTTGCACCCAGGACAGCCCTGGGCTATGGTTTCCCTCAGGTCCAGGCTGAGGCCCATGGCCTCGGCAATGCCCCGGTCGCCGTCCATGGCCATATCGCAGAGCAGGGCGCAGGTCTTGTCGTCAAAGCCAAGCTTCTGCCAGGCATCGACCAGGGCGCAGTAGTGAAAATTCACCTGCATATTGTCCTTATCCGCGCTGATGGCATCCATGTTGAAGGTGTTGATCCCCAGATCGCCTAAAAACACCGTCCTAAAGTCCGTACAGCTGCCCGGGTCGGCGCACTGCCGCTTAAAACGCTCCCCGTGGATAGTACCGCACCGTTTGATTGCCCGCCGGATAATCGGCTCGGCGTCGATCCCGGCTTTTACCATCTCATCATAGATAAGAGCCATCCAGGTGGCGCGGTGCTGAATCTGCGCCCGGTTGACTTCCGCGGTTTCTGTGGTTTTGTTTTCTTCATTCGTAATCGTTGACATAGCAATGTACCTCGCTTTTTTTTAAGAATGGTTTGTTTTCAACAGGGCTGTAAGGGCTGGCCAGCCTTTTCAAGCCTCTATTGTCTCAAGATAACGCCCTATTGTCTACAGACACCGAGCCCTGGAAGGCCATCCTCCGGCGATTCATCCGGTCGCCTTGCTTGCCTGAAACTGCTTGTCCGTCTCTTTGGACAACTCCGGTATCGTTGCCCAAACCTGCTCACAGGGCAGCCCCATCTGGGGCTGCCGCTCCGGTGTTCCTACTGCCCTGCTTTACTCCCTGGTACGCAGGATTACAAAAAATGAAAAAAAAGGTCCACGGATTACGCGGATTTTCGCGGATTGGAAGCGATAATCCGCGTTAATCCGCGTAAATCCGCGGAGGGTCTTCTTCTTGTGCGTACGGTGAGTTCCTCATGGTGATGCGAACCGTGAATCTTAACGAGGAACCGCCCGTCATCAGGTACCATTTTTTCAGCTTCCCTGAAATCTCCACCCCGGCTCCAAAGCGCCGCCAGCTTCCTTGCCGGCGGCGGAGCGTTTAGTCCAATGCTCAAATACCCAATCCCCGAAACTCCTCACGTTTTAGAACTGCCCTCGTGGTTTGTACCGAAAGATCGGGGGGCCACAGGCCCCCCGAACCCCCCGGTTAATTCCTCAGCTGCTGGCCCTCCCGTGCTGCTGCTCCATGCCCCCTGCCGTCCCGGCTGGTGGGGGCATGTCGCCGCAGCTACTATGCCTGGCTTGCTAGGCTGGGCTTTATAAACTGGGGCGGGCTAGGCGGAAACCGAGGATGCTGACCCGGGCAGACGGAGTGCCGTCGCTCCGCCACGCCGAGCGCAGGCTCAGGCCATCGCCGCCCCAGCACCCGCCGCGTCCCACGCGGCGCGTGCCCGAGGACGCGCCCACCGGGTCCGTCTGAGAGCCACTGCCGTAATTTCCATACCAGTCCCAGCACCACTCCCACACATTCCCGTGCATGTCGTACAAGCCCCACACATTCGCCGCAAAACTGCCCACCGCGGTCGTCTTCTCTCGATAGGTCCCCGTGGCGTTCCCGTTGTACGGATAATTCCCATGATAGTTCGCCTGGTTCGTCGTGATATTGCTTCCCGTACTGAATGGCGTCGTTGTTCCGGCGCGGCAGGCGTATTCCCATTCAGCTTCAGTGGGCAGCCGATAGCCGGTAGCGTTCCGGTTCCAGGTTACGGTCCGGCTGTCTCCAGACCCGCTTATCGTATACGCAAGGGTCAAGCCTTCCTTGCGGCTTCGGGCGTTGCAGTATTCCACCGCGTCAAACCAGCTTACCTGTTCCACCGGCAGGTTATCCCCTTTGAACTCACTCGGATTGCTCCCCATCACCGCCTGATATTCTTTTTGCGTTACTTCGTATTTCCCCATAAAGAAGCCGCTCACCGTTACCTGATGCTGCACTTCACTACTATGCCGTTCAGCCTCCGACGCCGGGCTTCCCATCATAAACGTCCCGCCGTTGATTCGCACAAAGCCGTCTGGAACCGGCCGCTCCGGGGGACGGGATCCAGGGGTCTGCTGGGAGGGTACCGCAGGCTGCGGGGTAAGCGCTGGACCAGGCGCGGCAGCCGGCGGCTGGTAGTCAAAGGCCGCCGCCACGGCCCCGTCCTTCCGCACCGTTACGGTCTTCTCTTCGGTCCGGCCTCTGCTGTAACGTATGCGCACCGTATACGTCCCCACCGCCAGGTTGTTGATGGGAAGCCGGGCGCCTGCGCTTATGGAACGGCTGCCTATCACCTCGCTCCCTTGCCGTATCTCCAGCGCGCCTGCCGTTACCGTGCTCACCGTAAGACTTCCGGTCTCTATCACCTCTTCGCCCCACTGCGGCGCGGGCTGCCGCGTACCCGGCTTGGGTTGAACCATTTGAACCACAGGACGCCGGAAAAACAGAAAGCTGCCGCCGTCCTGGTGCTCGGTTCCCCGGATAACCCCCAGCAGCGGCTGGGTTGACCTGACTTCCCGGACGTTGTTAAAGAGGTATTCCGGGTCTATGCACAGCCCCTCCGCACGGGTCAGGGTGCTCTTCAGGCGCATCGCAAATTCCGACGTATCAGGCACGTTCTCACTGGCGCCGCTGGTCATCACCTGCCGGCTCACCCGGGAATAGGCCCGTTTGAAATACTCGCTGTCGATCTGCGGCACAGCTCCCCGGTTGGTATCCAGAATGTCCCCGGAAAAACAGGCGTCCGAAACCAGAAACACATGCTTCGCCGGCAGCGCGGCCAGCATGTTCCGCACCTGGATGTTGGGCAGCCAGTTAGCCTGGGCAAAGACATCATTCCCCGCGTCCGCCGGTATCCAGAACCCCGTATTGGTCATGTCATCGGTGTGGCCATGGCCCGCGTAAAACACAAAGACCGAGTCATTGACCCCGGCCTTCTGTCTGAGTTCAGCGAAAAGCCGGCGTATGTTAGCCGCCGTTGCCTCCCGGTCATAGAGTTCCTTCACCTCATCAATGAAGTAGCGCTCAGTCAGGATGTCCCGTATTTCCCGGGCATCCTTGACCGGGTTACACAGGGGCTTCCATTCCTGATACCGGTCTATGGCAATGAACACCGCCCACTGCCTGCCCACCGTCGCGTCCTTCCCCACCGCGTCGGCAAGGATCACCTCGATGCCCCGCCGGTCCTGGGCGACCAGGGGTGCCAGCGTACCTAACGCCAGCCACACCAGCATCACCCCCCGCCATCCTGGGCCGTTACCTTTGATCGTCATAACCCACCTCCATCAACTTTCATAGTTTTATGCTTACCATAGTATCATATCCTGGTCTAGCATCAAGTGAATTAAAGATGATATACATTTCATTGACAACAAGAAAAGACTGTATTATAATCATATTATCCAGTTTGGAAAAGTCAGATATCACTTCTTTGGATTAAGCCATGCAGTATTTCGATACTCATGCCCATATAGGGCTTATATGTGATGACCCTATTGAGCAGCTCATAGTTATTCAGGAAGCCCGTCAGGTTTCCGTTACGCGGCTTGTTTCGATTTGTAACAGCCTTCACGATTTTGGGAGGGTCTACGAAAATCTTAAATCCGCATTACAGGTGTACCATGCTGTGGGGGTTTCTCCATCGGAAGTACAGAATCCAGGGAAGCAATGGGCGCGAACAATAGAACAAAGCGTACAGCTTCCCCGGGTGGTGGCAATCGGGGAGATTGGCCTCGATTACTACCGTAAATTTGGAGATAAAAAGTCCCAGATCGAGCTTTTTATCTCCCAACTCGATTTGGCTGCCAAGCTTGATATGCCGGTTATCATCCATAACCGGGATGCGGGGCATGATGTATTGGACATCCTCCGGGATCGGCTGCCCCCCAAGGGGGGGATCCTCCATTGTTATTCGGAAAATGCCGAATATGCCCGGAAAGCCCTGCGCCTGAACCTCTATTTCTCCTTCGCGGGGAATTTGACCTATCGGAATGCCCGGAATCTCCATGAGACCATTGACGTGCTTCCCCTGGATCGGATCCTCATCGAATCTGAAAGTCCTTTTATGGTTCCCGCGGATTACCGGGGAAAGCGGAATATGCCCAAATACCTCCCCTCCACCGCCCAGTTCCTTGCGGACATGCTGGAAATCGGCGATGAGGAGTTGTCCGCCATCCTTTGGGAGAATGCCAACCACTTCTTTGGACTTCCCAATTAGTGAGTGGTCTCTATCGTCCGGTGGTCATCGGTTCCCTCACCCTTCCCGGGAACCTTTTCCTCGCGCCGGTGGCAGGTTATTCCGACCGGGTCTTCCGTTCCCTCTGCATAGCCCAGGGAGCGGATTTTACCTGTACCGAACTGGTCTCCTCGGAAGCCCTGGTGCGGAACCGGTCACCCCATGACCGGTCATCCCCGGGGGACCGGACCAACCCTATCCTGCGCCGGGGGGATACCGAGACCCGGTATGCCATCCAGCTTTTTGGCGCCGATCCCGCGGTGATGTACCAGGCTGCCGGTTTATTGGCCCCCTATCATCCTGAGGTGGTGGATATCAACTGCGGATGCCCGGTACCCAAGGTAACAAAAACCGGAGCTGGTTCGGCCTTGATGCGGAACCCTGCTACCCTGGGTCGTATCGTGGAGGCGGTGGTTCGGGCATCAAAAGAAGGGCTTGGGGAGGCGCCGGTAACGGTGAAGATGCGATCCGGCTGGGACGCTGCATCCATCAATTACCGGGAATGTGCCCGGATCGCCGTGGAAGCCGGGGCAGCCCTGGTAAGCCTTCATGCCCGGACCAAGGCCCAGGGTTATGCGGGGCAGAGCGACTGGTCCCACATCGCGGACCTGGTTTCCCGGATTGCGGTTCCGGTAGCAGGGTCAGGGGACCTCTTTTCCCCGGAAGACGCGGGACGGATGCTCCAAGAGACGGGCTGTGCCGCCGTGATGTTTGCCCGGGGGTCCATGGGGAATCCCTGCATCTTTTCCGCCACCCGGTCCTGGTTACTGACCGGTTCCTGGATGCCGCCGGAAGCATCGGAACGGCTGACAACGGGGTTCCGGCACTTGGTCTTACGAGCAGCGGATATTGGCGAAAGGACCGCCTGCCGGGAAATGCGGAAGCAGTTCTGTGCGTACACCAAGGGGCTGATGGGGGGTGCGGCCCTACGAAACCGGCTGGTTCACGCCGAGACCATTGCCGCATACCGGGATATTTTGAGGGAAACTGCGGCAGGTATCGAGTGAATCGCACACCAGGGTTCTGTTTTTCTTTTATTTACGCTCCGCCCTTCCCGCAATCTTGAACAATTCCATGGTGATATAGTATCCTATCACCATACATAAGGAGCTATGCATAAATGGAACAGCGGCGATTTTTTTTTACTTCCGAATCCGTCGGCGAGGGTCATCCTGACAAACTCTGTGATCAGATTTCTGATGCCATCCTGGACGCTTGTCTAGAGGACGACCCCCAGAGCCGGGTTGCCTGCGAAACCTTTGCCTCCACCGCCATGGTACTGATAGGCGGAGAGATAACTACCAAGACTTTTGTTGATTTTCAAAGCGTTGTCCGTGATGTGGCAAAAGATGTGGGATATACGGACCCCGCGTACGGGCTGGATTATCAGTCCATGGCGGTTTTAGACATGATCCACAGCCAGTCCCCGGATATTAGTCAGGGGGTTTCCGGCCTTGGGCTTGATGAATACAAGGGGCAGCAGGGCGCCGGGGATCAAGGGATGATGTTCGGTTTTGCCTGTAACGAAACCGAGGAACTCATGCCCCTGCCCATCACCCTGGCCCACAAGATCCTGCGGCGAGCCGCGGAGCTGCGGAAAAACAAGACCATCAAATGGCTCCGGCCCGACGCAAAGAGCCAGGTAACCGTTGAATACGAGGGATACAAGCCGGTCAGGATTGACGCGGTGGTGGTCTCCCATCAGCATGACGACGGGCTTTCCCATACAGAAATCAAAGAAACCATCATAGACCAGATCATCAAACCGATCCTGGAACCCACCGGCCTTTTGGATGGAAGCGCAAAATACTTCATCAATCCCACCGGCCGTTTCGTGGTCGGGGGACCCTTCGGTGACACCGGCCTCACGGGGCGGAAGATCATCGTCGATACCTATGGCGGCATGGGGCGGCATGGGGGCGGCGCCTTTTCCGGCAAGGATCCCACCAAAGTGGACCGATCCGCCGCATACATGGCCCGGTATGTGGCCAAGAACATCGTCGCCGCGGGGCTTGCGAAACGCTGCGAGGTTGAACTGGCCTATGCCATTGGGGTACCCTTTCCGGTTTCCGTGATGATCGACACCTTCGGTACTGCCACGGTCCCTGAAAAGCGTATTGAGGAAGGGGTTACCAAGGTATTCGACCTCAGCCCCGCAGGAATCATCACCACCCTGGGCCTCAGATGTCCCCTTTATCGGAAAACCGCCGTCTACGGCCATTTCGGCCGGACCGAATTCCCCTGGGAGCAAACCGATAAGGTGGCGGAGTTAAAGCAGGCAGTCGGGTGAGCAAGGAAGGAAACGTCCCGCTGGTCTGTGGGTGTCCGTGGTTACAATAAAGAATCCCCGCCGCAGAGCGGCGGGGTATTAAACCCCCACGGTGAAGGTGCTGAGTCGCGCTCCATGCGAGCGTGTGGATTGAAACCAATGAACGTATCTTTGTTACATACCGCACTTCGAGCTGCTGCGGAGGTTTCTTTTTCTCGTTCCGGCGGTCCCGGGGGCAGCATGTAAACAAGGTCAATACCAAGGTTACCTTACGGCTGAACCTGACTCATCTGGAGGGGCTTTCGGAAGCAGAAATGCGCCGCCTTCGGGAGGTCCTTGCATCCCGGCTCACCGGAGCAGGGGAAATGGTCATCGCCTCCGAGGAGGAACGTTCCCAGCACATGAACCGGGAACGGGCCTTCTCACGGGCGGAAGCCCTGATCATTGCCTCCGCTCGGCTCCCCAAACACCGGAGGCCCACCAAGCCTTCCGCCGCGGCCAGGGAAAAGCGGATACAATCAAAACATATTCGTAGCAAGCAGAAATCGGCGCGGCGCTGCTCCCCAGAGGAATGAGCCGCTTACAACTTGTCTATCAGCATTGAACACTTTCCCGATGGAATGGGCAGGGTTTTCTTCTTTTTCCCCAGAATATTAATGGTAAAGTAATACAATTTTTCACTTTCCATGTGAATCTCCCAGCCCCTGCCGCTTTTGTTGGAAAGGATGGTGATCATATTCTTTTTAAGGGAAAGGTTCTCCACCCCCATGATCTCAAGGCTGGGGATGATCCAGTCCACGGTCTTCCGGGGGAGGGAGATAAAAAGCCCCACAATGTTTTCTATGGTCAGACAGACCGTGGAAAGGGCGTCATAGGTAAGGTATTGGGACCGGGGAAAGGCTGGGTTTTCAGTCCATTGCGCAGGTCCTTCCCGTAAGGGAAGATAGGCCTCCCAGAGATTGCCCTTGTGATGATTCCCGGTATGATGGCTGTTGTGGGTATTCCCTTCGGGACTCATGGAATCCAAGACAAAGTAGAGGTGCCTGATGGCGCATTCCCGGGCAAAATCCCAACGCTGATACCGTTCAAGCCCCTTTATCACCATGAAGGTAAGGTGGGGAAACACCGCCCCCCGGTAACCGCTACCGTTCTCATCAAAAGCCAGCTCGTTTGCCGCCACCGTCGGAAAGGGATGGGGGGTACCGAATAATTGCGGGGACTGGAGCTTATCAATGAGCCGCTCCGCCTTGTCGTCATTGGGAATCTCCGCCAGGAGGGGCCAGTAGCCGGCTATGGTTTTTACGAGGATATGCTGCTCATCCTTATCAATATCGTAATAAAACCCCGCGTCATTGTCCCACATGAGGGTGTTGATCCGGGTTTTAAGGGAAAAATACTGCCGTTTATACTGAAAACTCGCTTCTTTATCGTTGAGGATATCCGCCAGGGCCGATAGGTACAGCACATTAATGGCCATCATGGCGTTGAAGTCCAGGGGATAGGCGGCGTTTTCCCGGGGGGCGTTCACCATGCCGGTGGCGCTGAGGGGCACCGCATACAGCCCGTTAGGCCGCTTAAACAGGGAATCTATCCATTCCGTGTACTTGTGGAGTATGGGGAGAACCTCCTTAACCCGCTTCTTGTTCGCCGATTTATGGTACAGGTTGAATTCAGCCCAGGCAAACAGGGGAAGCCCCAAGCCTTCAGGATTATCCGCTTCCACCACCGGAAGGCCGGTTGCTATATCATAGGTGGACCGGATGGCTCCGTCCGGTTCCTGGTGTTCGTAAAAGATATCCAGGGTCGGGTGGGCCTGATAAATCCGATTCGAATATACCAGGAAAAAGGATGAAAAGATGGCGTCCACTTGCTGAACCACACCGCTGCCGGGATATGAGAAAAATTTTCCACTGATCCGCGGTTTTTCGGTTGAAGCCTTTTCAGGTGAGGAATTTTCGGTCAATGCCGCTTCAGTTTCATTTTCAGAAGGATGTTCAAGGTCAAAGGGATGTTCATTTTCAAAGGAATGTTCATTTTCAAAGGGATGTTCAAGGTCAAACGCATCTGTAGGATCCGCGCCATGTTCAAGATCCACGGGCTGTTCGGCGTCAATCGACGCTATGTCCGGCGGCGGATTTTCAACGGACGTTTCTTGTTCAGTGGAATTTCCCATGTCAACCCACCCGAGTTCTCCGGGGGGGTTTTCAAATGAAACCATTTCGCTGACGGATAGGAGATTTTCAATGAGAATTGCTTCAGTCCGGGGGGGTTCAGGTGAACAGGTTTCAATCGAAGCCTGTTCAATCAAAGATTTTTCACTTTCAGATTTTTCACTTTCAGATTTTTCACCCGAAGGCTTTTCCCCGGTACTTTTTTCATTACCGGTATTCCAGCAATCCTGAATCCATGCCCAGGTTTTATCATATATATCAACAAAATCCTGATCATAAAAATGAATTTTGGGGAAATCACGTTTTATCACACCTGCTCCTTGTATATCCAATCGAGATTAACCTATGAACCCTAAAAAGTCAAAAGGGAAACACAGATAGGTACAATTGCACTAATGTTAAATCTATTATACATTCATTGTGGTAAATTTGCTAATACTTTTTTTAATCTATGGGAAAGCGGTAAAGCCGGTGTATCCAGGGCGAGGGCATTAAAATTTTTTCCAGAAAAGTGGAAATTTGGCACAATGAATGGCGTATTTCGCTTTCCGCTTCCCATACCGATACACAGAGGTACCATTAGCGTATACTGGTATGTATGGAGCATAAAAAATGAAAAAACTACCCATTGGCATGCAGGACTTCAGGCAAATCATAACCAAAAACTTTGTCTATGTGGACAAAACCCGGTACCTCT
>JAITNP010000163.1 GCA_031290455.1 Treponema sp.
GAGGGGGCATGGCGGGGTGAAATAGGGGGGAGAAAGGGCGAGGAAGAGGCGTCCTATTGGGCCGGAACACATAAGTGCGGGGTATATACCTAAAAATGAGTTTTTGGGGGGAGGATACAGGTTCTGGGAAACAGTTTTTCTGCAAATTCAACAGGTCTGTTTACGCTACACCCGCAGTAGCGGGCTTGGTATTCCGTTTGCTAGGTCATTCCGCTACGCTCCATTCCCACCCAAAACCTCCGCCACATTTTGCGGTTACTGGTCTTTGCTACGCAAAGTCCTTATTCGCAACCGCAAAACGTCATATACCGCCGGAACGTTAGACGACATAAAACCTAAACTTTATGAAGAGCGGAGGTATCCGTGCCGCCGCAAAGAAAGGCAAATTTATGGAAAATGAATAACAAAAATGAATATTTGTCTTGATAAATACAAAAAATACGGTATAATATTAAAAGAATCTATTATTTTTAAGGTAATGGAAAGGAGGTCTACTGATGACACATGAAAATCTTGCGCATGAACTTGCACTTAAAACGCCGTTTGTTTCAATAAAAAGGATTAATGAAAAAACAGGCTACTCACCGGTAACAAAAGGCTGTACACTCCGCATTCTCAAGAATGTTTTTGCGGGAGAAAAGGTTGTATTGACCCTGGATCTTGTATCGTGCAATGGAGGGAAGCTGGGATTCGGATTTAAAGATCCTTCTCCGGAAATGCTGGAGAACATAAAGTATTTTGTATCCTGCGGAAGGGGAGAGGGTTTTCCACCCGGGGAACGGTTCAAACACTCGCCGGAAGATGTTGAGGCAATGTTTCAGATGCAGCCCAAAGCAGTACTTGAAAATTGTAACGCGATTGAATTTAAGCCATACGAAACAGGCGACACGCCCGAATTAGTGCTTACGCTCGTCAATGCCGACCAGCTCGCTGCACTGGCGACTTTATTCACGTACCGGAATCCGGCGCTGGATGCCGTTATTATGACGATGTGCTCAGGTTGTGCGTCTGTTGCCCGTCTTCCTTTTGGTGAATTGCGTAACGCAACATCCAGGGCCATTATCGGAAACTGCGATATTGTATCCCGTAATCATTTTGACGCCGAAACCTTTTTCTTTACCATCCCTGCAGCTGAATTTGCCGGTATGCTCGCCGACGCGGATGGTAGCTTTATTGGCGCGCCAGCATTCAACGGTATAAGGAAAAGGCTTATAAAATAATTGCTACAAATTTTTATGATGATGATATGAATGAAACTTATAGTAAATAAGTTCTAAATGACCGCCCAGCCATCCGTGGCTGGGCGCTTCGTAGCAGGTTTTACATCGTCTAACAGGCCTACGCTACGGGCCTGGCGGCCCTCGGGTTCTGTTCGACTAGGTCACTTCGTTCCCACACCTCACTCCACCACATTTGGGCAGTACGCAAACCTACGGTTTGCTTTATTGTGCTGCCCAAACGTCGTATATTGCCGGAACGTTATGCGCCATTTTTTCAAAAATATATTGACAAAAATTGAAGAAAAATGATAAAATAATGTATTAAGGCAGGTGATTTATAATGTTTCCATGGATTTCTTTTCTTTCATATACAATTATTGTGGCTTATACCCCAGGGCCAAATAATATTATGTCCATGAACAATGCAAAAAACGTTGGCTTCAAAAAGGGTATTTTATTCAATTTGGGAATTTTTACCGGTTTTTCTGTTGTTATGATATTATGTTTAATTTTTTCCACAGTTTTATATACAGTAATTCCTAAGATACAACTTCCGATGAAAATATTAGGAGCCACTTATATGGTTTATTTAATTATAAAAACAATAGTTCCCGCTAAAGATCATGAAATTAAAACTAATAATGGAACTTTTATAATAGGGGCATTATTGCAATTAATAAATCCAAAAATAATAATATATGGAATAACGGCAATGTCATCGTATATATTACCATATTACAAAGAAATTCCCATATTAATAGCGTTTGCGTTTTTATTATCATTTGTGGGATTTACCGGATCAATATGTTGGGCATTATTTGGTTCATTATTTAGTATAGTTTTTAACAGGCATGGAAAAATACTAAATATAGTAATGGCAATATTATTACTATATTGTGCTGTATCATTATTTTTATAATAGCATAAATGTAAAAAGCAAAACGACGCAAACAGGATTGTTTACGCTTCGTCGCTATGCAATGGCGGTAATCACCGCGATTCCTGAAGTGTTGGGTATGATAGCGCAGGGGGTGATTATCTGTTTTCCTTGAAAGGCAATCAGGAAACGCTCCATGATGATGGGGAGGAATACTGCAAGGACCTTGATTTTGAGCATCCCGAGCCGGAGGTGCATCAGGACTTTGATCTGGGCGGGCAGAGCGGCGGAAACACGGGGTAACCGGGGATGTCCCTTATTGAACGGCATTCCTCATGGAGTACTATACAATCAATTGGAGTTATTGAGGAGGAGAAGGTACGTTCCTCCCCAAATAGGCTGCTCTTCCCAGTTGGTAGAGGTTGTTCCCTTGGCTGTCAATAACCACCACCACGGGAAAGTCCTGCACAATAAGGCGACAGATAGCTTCAGGACCGAGGTCATCAAAGGCGATGACCTCCGCAGCCTTGATGCAGTCCGACAGTAAGGCCCCGGCGCCACCGATAGCCCCGAAGTACACCGCCCCCGCCTTCTGCATTGCCTCCACCACTGCAGGAGAACGCTTCCCCTTGCCGATCATCCCCCGCAGGCCCAGGTCCAAGAGCCGTGGGGCATAGGCATCCATGCGATAGCTCGTGGTGGGGCCTGCCGAACCGATGATCTGTCCCGGCGCTGCCGGAGTGGGACCCACATAGTAGATCACTGAGTCCTCCAGGGGAAACGGGAGCGGATTGTCCCCATCGAGTAATGCAATGAGGCGCTTATGAGCGGCGTCCCGGGCGGTATAGAAGATACCGTTGAAGTATACCGTATCCCCTGCAATAAGAGGTGCGGCTTTTTCTCTGGTTAGCGGTAATGTAATCCGATGTTCCATATTAGATAAGCTCCCGGGCGTGGCGTGCCACATGGCAGTTGATGTTCACGGCGCAGGGAAGCCCCGCGATGTGAGTGGGCATGGCTTCTACCGCCACCGAGAGGGCGGTGGTGGCGCCGCCAAAACCCTGGGGACCGATTCCCAAGGCGTTGATTTTTGCGAGCAGGGATGTTTCCAACTCCGCATAGGATGCCTTGGGGTTCCATGTTCCCAGCGGACGGAGCAGCGCTTTTTTCGCCAGAAGCGCCGCCTTGTCAAAGGTGCCGCCGATACCGACCCCCACCACAATGGGTGGGCACGGGTTGGGTCCCGCAGCCGCTACCGTGGCAAGGACAAAATCGATCACCCCATCAAGCCCGTCGGAAGGACGGAGCATCTTGATCTGGCTCATGTTTTCGCTACCGAAACCCTTGGGGGCCACCGTAATGGCGACCTTATCCCCGGGAACAAAATCAACATACACCATTGCGGGGGTGTTGTCCCCGGTGTTCACCCGGTCCAGGGGATCCTGTACCACCGACTTACGTAAAAAACCCTCATGATAACCCTGGCGTACTCCCTCATCAACGGCGGCATTGATATCCCCCGCAATATGCACATCAGCGCCAATTTCCAGAAACACACAGGCCATCCCCGTGTCCTGGCAGATGGGCACCTGCCGCTCCCCGGCTAACTCAAAGTTAGTGATGATCTTGTCCAGCACATCCTGGGCCACGGGCCATGATTCAATCTCACGGAAATGCCGGATACATTCCCGCACATCCTCCGGCAGGTTCCGGTTGGCATCTATACACAGCCGCTTCACCACGCTGGTGATAAGAACAGCGTCAATTATTCTCATGATAATACTCCTCTATATAATACTCCCCTATACAATCTTGTTTAAATCGCTTATCTTTTGAGCGCCCCGCTCCCCCACCGTGCCCACGAGGAGGAAGCGTCCGGTGATAGGCTCCACGAGGTATTCCTTGTTGAGGGTAAAAATCTTGATTTCCCCGGTACTGCGGACATGCATCCGGGGGCCGTGACAAAGCCACATCTCCTCCCCAATACGAATATGGAGATCATCGTGAAAGGAGATGGGGATGTCCTGGATAATCATGGCATTTACCTCCTGTTCTATCTCGTCGAGATTGATCCGCAATTGAGGCTTGTCCTGGAAACTGAAGACAAAGCCATGACGGACATCGGCATGGAGAAAGGTCTCGGTCATACCGTGTTTACGCATCACGTATTCGAAGAGATCCTCCGCAGTATGGATCATACGACGGAAGGACTGGGACTTGAAGACGATGTCGGCAATATCCTGGGGTTCCGGTCCAAACAGGGTGGGCCGGGTGATGATCACCTCCTCGCCAATGCCGATAAGGAGATGGGCGTTGCGGTTCAGGAAGGGGTAGATGAGGTCAAAGTGTTCCACGATGACCCGCTTGCCCAGGTTGACCGCGTCCATGATCGCCTGGGCCAGTACATGCATCTGGGTAAAGGCGGCCTCGAAGTGGATATCCAGATGATAGGTATGGGCACTGAAGAACCCCGTATTCTCCTCAGCTACGTCCAGGATGGGCAGGGGCCGGACGTTCACCCCATCGTCATCATTCACCAGTTCCAGCCCGGGAAACATACCCCGGATCATCATACTTTTGCCGGACCCCGCGAGTCCCACCAGACCGACGATCTTGTCGAAGGGGCTGAGGTACTGCTGGGCTATCTGCATACCCAGGTCAACCATACGATCAAATCCCCGGGGGGCAAAAAATACGGTATAAAGATGATTTTTCTGCATACGATCTGAATAGGGCATAAGGCTGTCCTCCTCAAGTTATTAATATTTTTAATATAATAGGTTGTTTTCAAAATTGAAATATCACCAGGAATTGAAAGGACCGCACATTTTCAATTCGGAATATGAGGAAGTATAAAGGAAGTATATAAGAAGCCCCTGAGCAAAGATTTAATGGTACTATACCGGCTCTGGAAGGGCCCCGGAAGCATAACAACACCCGTTTCTGCGTTTCTCCGCTGTCACTCCGCTTTCCGCTTTCCGCTCTCCGCTTTAAAATACCCTATGGCTATAGAAATGATCGCCTGTGCCGATGATGATGGGCGCAGGCTTGACCGGCTTCTGCGGAAGGCACTGCCGGCGCTGCCTCTTTCGGCACTACACCGGCTTTTACGGCAAGGCCGGATTCTGGTAAATGGGACCCCCGCAGAGGGCGCAGACCGGGTTACGGCAGGATCGGTCATTACCATTCCTGAAGGGGCGGTGGAAACCTCCGCTGGGAGAGCGCAACAATTCCCAGCAGTACCGGCGCAATCAATAAAAACGGCAGGACCGCCCCAAAGAGCGCCGGCTTGGGGTCCTCTTTGGGAAGGCGCAGGACTGCTCATCCTGAATAAGCCTAAGGGCATCGCGGTACATGGTCCGGAAAGCCTTGAAACCCAGGTACGGGTCTACCTTGCGGAGCGGCTTCCCCCTTCCCTCTCTTTCAGGCCCGGTCCCCTGCACCGCTTGGATAAACCCACCAGCGGCATCATGGTCTTTTCCGTAAGCTTGGAGGGTGCCCGGTATTTCAGCGCCCTCCTCCGGGAACGGCGGATTACGAAGCGCTATCTAGCCCTCGTGGACGGGAACCTTGCAACTCCCGTGGTGTGGGAGGATATGCTTATCCGGGATACAACCCAGGAAAAGACCTTCATAGCCGGGAAGGACCAAGGGGGGGCCAAAAACGCCGGAACCACGGTTGTTCCCCTGGCATCCTCCCTTGGATATACCCTTATCATGGCCGAAATCAATACCGGACGCACCCATCAAATCCGCGCCCAAGCCGCCTTCCACGGGCATCCCCTGGCAGGGGACAAGAAATACGGGGGAACCTTCCAGCCCGGAGGGTTCCTGCTGCACGCCGCTACCTTAGTGTTTCCCCCTGAGGAGGCCCCCAAAGTACCCACCATCCTACAAGCCCCCCTTCCCCCACCCTTCATCAAACGGATCCATGAACTCTGGGGAGGGGCGGTGAAAATCCCCTAGCTCATGATAGCCAAACCGGTGTTCCGAGTGAAAACACGTGATCGAAGTTGATAACGCATCCCGGCAGGGTCTCAATCGCTACAGAATTATGGGCCGCTATGGGCCTCGACCTGCGGGTTTAAGCAAAAGCGCCAGCAGCGCTGTTTTTCCGGGTCAACCACCCAATACTCCTCCACCCTCGCCTCTTCATAGTGAGAAAAAAACAACTCCCTCTCCATCCACCCCGTCCTGCTCTTCCCCCGCGGGTTTTTGGCGATCCCGGGCGTTCCTACCAGTTTCGGCATTTTGAACGTGCTATATTTTTAATAGAAGGTATATGAAGCAGCATGTTTAGGGATATTTTTTCAGCCTTTAAGCGCATTAAAACCTATGCCCTGGTGGGTGAAAGCGGTACGGGTAAAAGTTTCCGGGCAAAGCTTGTGGCCCAGAAATACCACATTGATTTTATCATTGACGATGGGCTTTTGATCCGGGATAACCGTATCTTAGCGGGTCATTCGGCAAAAAAGGAAAAGAGCTTCCTCGCGGCGGTAAAGGTCGCCCTCTTTGATGAAAAGGCCCAGCGGGATGAGGTTGCCCGGAAATTGCAGGGGGAAAAATCAAAAAAGATCCTCATCCTGGGAACCTCGGAAAAAATGGTGAATAAGATAGCCACCCGGCTGCAGCTTCCCCCGCCGGGCAAGATCGTCAAGATTGAGGATATATCTTCCCAAGACGATATTGAAAAGGCCCTGCGGATCCGGCGTATTGAAGGCAAACATGTGATTCCGGTACCGTCTATCGAGGTTAAACGGAGTTATCCCCATATTTTTTACGATGCCATCCGGATCTTCAAAGGGAAAAATAGCCCTATCCGCCTCGGCCCAACCCCGCAAGTACATGAAAAGTCGGTGGTCCGCCCTGAGTATTCCCGGCCAGGGAAGGTGATTATTTCCGAAACCGCCTTGAGCCAGATGGTAATCCATTGTGTGGATGAATATAATGAAAATATCGGGATCAAAAAAATAGGGGTAAAAGACGCCAATATAGGGTATCGGCTGATTATCACCCTTGATGTGCCCTATGGGATCCAACTCGAAGGAAATATGCATGGCCTGCAACAATACATCATCAATGATATTGAGCGGTACACCGGTATCCTCATTGAAGAGGTGAATATTATTATAGATAAAATAATACAATGACGACATTATGAATGGAGGATATTTTGAAAAAATATGTGGGGGTTTTAATTTTCACCATATCCATGCGGTGTTCCGTTTTTGCCCAGGACAGCACCCTTCTCGCCATGGCCTCGACAAAGAGCCAATACTACGAAGTGCTATCCGATGGGGGGAGTGACGATGCAGCGGCCCTCTCCAAGGAAATGGAAAGCCGTTTTGAGGTATATAACCGCCTGTTCCATTTTAATCCCCAGGATGTAACGGTTCCCTTTAAAGTACGGGCCTATAAAAACAAGCAGGACTATGATGGGTATGTTGCGGCGCGCTTAGGCGGAACCAGGCCGGGGGTGGTTTATCTGCACTATAATCAGCCGGAACGGCGGGAACTGGTCATACATCGGGGAAGCCCGGATGAAAGAAGTATGCTTCCCCATCAGGCTTTTATCCAATATTTCAGGGGCTTTATTCCCTATCCCCCGTCATGGATGCGGGAAGGATTCACCATCTATTTTAATACCCTTACCCTTGATGCCCCTTCTCGTGGAGCTACGACGGATTCCATCAAGCTTTCTTATGAAGAAAATTTGACGTGGCTTGATACGGTAAAAAATCTGGGAGACCGTGCCCCTTCTCTGCAATCGGTATTACTCGCGGACATAACCGGGATTCCCGAAAATTTTCAAGGCGCCTCATGGGCATTGGTTTCCTTTTTTTTAAACGGCGGGCAAGAAGATTATTTCAGGATCATCATTGAAAGTTTTATGCTCCTCTCCCGTTCAGCCTCGGCAATGGGTAATTCCGAATCGGTCTTGAATCATATATCCCGTTGGATCAATTTGGATACCCTGGATAAGGATTATAAGACCTACGTGTCTTCCCGAAAAACCTTTACGCAACTCCTTGAGGAGGGACAAAAGGCCTATATCGCAAAAGATGCCCCCACGGCAGAACTTTCATTCCTGAACGCATTGAACCTCAAGCCCAGCCGTTTTGAGCCGTATTACTATCTGGGGCTTTTATCCTATGACGAGAAAGAATATGAGATGGCGGAGCAATACTACCGTTCCGCCCTGCAATATGACGCTGACCAGGCCCTGATCTCCTATGCTTTGGGCATCAATGCGGCAGCGGCGGGCCATACTATCGACGCGATACGCTTCTTGGAACAGGCCAAGATCCTTGCCCCGGAACGGTATCAAGAACGGGTGGATGAATATATCCGGTGGCTCAAATGAGGGGTAGCACGTATGCAACTCCCCGTGTCAGGAATCGTCGGTATGGGGTGATTCATCCCGTCGATGCCTTCGGTGGCGCTTTTTAGGGACAGCCTCTGCTTGGGGATAGGCCTGGGTGTCCGGACGCTGAACTCCGGCTATTCTCGCCGGGAAAGGGGGCCGTTCCCGTTCAGGGAACCGGGATTTTTTAATGGTGATACCATGGCGCTTGAAAATAAGCCGTACCCCCTGATCCAGTTCCACCCGGGGTGGGTTCATGGGAAGGACAAAGCGCCGGGCCGCCATGAAAATATCTTTATACTGTTCCGCTATTCCCTCTCCTGCCCAATCAATAGTATCTTCGAGGTAATCCCATACCAGGGCGGCGATGGCTTCTCCGGGGACGCCGGTGGATCCTTCCTGATGCAAAGCGGCCAGGCGATTAAAATACCGGGTGCGGAAATCGCCTTTTCCCTTCATGAGTTGGACCGCATTCGGCTGGAGATAGGCATATAACCCAAAGGCTTCCAGGTTTTCCACAATCAATGCGGTGGCGGACCCATGAATAATCTTAAAGATCTCCTCGGTAAGCCGGGAAGGAGATATATCGGCCAGTAACCGGAATTCCCGCCGGATCTGCCATTTGAGGGACAGGGGCAGCTTACAACCGGTGGTTGCCGCGTATTTTACCGCCCGGATCATCCGTACTGGATCGTCCTTGAATATGGTAGCCAGAGGAATGATGGGCCGGATCCGTTTTTCCTGTATATCTTTCATGCCCCCCACATAATCCACCACCACCTGGGTCAGGGGATCGTAGAACAAGGCGTTCAGGGAAAAATCCCGGCGGAGCACATCCTCTTCGATGGTCCCGTAGGTATTACTGTTAGCCCCCCCCTCAAGGGAACGGAAGGTAGAAACCTCAAAAATCTTGGGGCCAAAAGACACATGAACCAGCCTGAACCGGTGACCGATGATCCGGGCAGTACGGAACAGTTTCTTGATCCTGGTGGGGCTGGCGTCGCTCACAATATCAAAATCCTTGGGCTTTTTACCCAGAATCAAGTCCCGGACTGCCCCGCCGACAATATACCCTTCATACCCGCCGGCCTTGAGCCGTTCGATAATATGCACCGCCTCAGCATCTACATTGGTAACATTAATACCATGTTCATCCTGGGTATATACAACAGCTTTTTTAACGGGCTTTCCGTCTTTTTCAGTAGCATAACGGATGCGCAAGGAAGCCTCTCAATCACATATAAATCACTGTCAGTTTCAACGAAACTCATTTCCACTACAATGCCGGGTGATCCAGTCAAGCAGATTTTCCGTAACCTCTGCTCGATTGGTTTCATTCAGGGTTTCATGCCGGGCATCGGGGTATAACACAAACTCCAGGTCCTTCACCCCTATGGACCGGTAGGCGTTCACCAGGGCCGTGGGGCTGTCCCCCATGTCCCCCACCGGATCGGTGTTGCCGCTAAACACATAGATGGGTACGTCCCGCCTAATCCCATGGATGGCTTCCGGTTTATGAATCCGGTACAGGAGTACACTTAAATCACGGTAAAACCCAACGGAACAGAGGTTTCCCGAGAGGGGGTCCGCAACGTAAGCATCCACCTCGTGTTCATCCCGGGAGAGCCAATCAAAGGGGGTCCGATTCGGCTTAAAGGGCTTACTAAACGGCCCGTCAGCCAAGGCCCGGGCGAGGACGGAACCCTTACGGGGGCCTTTACACAGGGCAAGCATGGCCATCACCGGAACAGCTATTTTTATTTTTAAGCCATCCGGTCCTCTGGTTCCCGACAGGATACATCCTGCCAGGGGGTAAGTATAGGTTTCAATGTAGTTCTGAACAAGAAAAGAACCCCAGGAATGGCCTAAAAGGAAGAGGGGCGCCTCAGGATAGATGGTCGTAATCCGCCGATTGATGAGGTCAATATCCGCCGTCACCTTTATATGGCCGTCCTTGTCAGCGCAATGGCCCAGCAGCCCCCCCTTATCAGGATCGTTTATCCTAAGGTCCGCGGTTTTACCATGGCCCCGCTGATCCGCAGCCCATACCTCAATACCCGCCTGGCAAAGCCGGCACGCCAGCCGTTCATACCGGAGGGAATGTTCGGCCATGCCATGGACAATATGCAGGAGTGCCCGGGGTTTATCCAATTCCAGGGGAATCCACCGCCGCACAAAAATTTTAAGCCCGTCACCGGAAAGTATCCACTCATCCCGCTTGGTTACAATACCAGTATACTGCGGCTCATCAGCATCTTGGGCGTTTCCCTGTGTATTCGGTCCATCCATACTGATTATTGTACTCCCTCTGTTATTATTCGTGCAATCATGTTATACTATAAAATGCATGGTAATAGGTGAAATTTTTACCGCTCCGGTGGAACGGATCGCCGCCGGGGGGGCCGGTATACTGACCTATCAGGGGCAGCGTGTTTTTATGGCATACACGGCCCCCGGAGACATGGTAACCGGCCGTATAACCGGGGAACAGCGGGACTGGGCAGAAGCGGAATTGATGGAAATCCGCGAACCTGCTCCCCAGCGGGTTCCACCGGTTTGTCCTCAATACGAACGCTGCGGGGGCTGTTCCCTACAGCATCTTGCATATACCGCCCAGATCGCCGCAAAAGTCCACATCCTGCAGGATGCTTTTACCCGGATCGGGGGGTTCAGCCCGGCGCCGAAACCAAAGATCCGGCAATCCCCTTTTTTTGAATATCGGAACCGGATGCAATTACATTATACTATCCAGCCCTCTCCGGGGACGCAGCCCCACGGCCCATACCGGTTCCGTGGCGCACGGCCGGCCCTGGGCTTGAAGGCCCGGAACAGCGAAACAATCATCCCCGTGACCGATTGTCCTATGGCGGATCCGGGAATTCGACAGGCTCTGCACCAGAAAAGCCTGGTTCCACCCCCGGAAAAAGACCGTTTCACCGTGTACGCCCGGTTAAACACCTTTTTGAGCGAAGGGGGGAAAAGCCGAGGGACGGTTCCAATCCTCGACCGGAACATGCTCATGGATGCAGGGGTGTTTTTTCAGAGTAATGGGATTATGCTGGAAGCCCTGATTGAGGATCTGGTGCAACGCGCCGGGGAAGCGGATCCATCCCGTCCCATGGCGGACCTGTACTGCGGGGTGGGAACCTTTGCCGCGTTTTTGCAGGACCGGTTTGCGCATATTGATATGGTCGAGGAAAACAAGGCGGCCCTCAACCTGGCGAGGGAGAATGTCCGGGGGAAGGGGATGCAGTACGCCCCGCTTTCCTGCGACCAGTGGATAAAACAGGGCGGGAACCGGGGCATGCGGGACTACGGCTTCATAGTGATGGATCCGCCCCGGCAGGGACTTTCCCCGGCCCTGCGGCACCGGCTTTCAGTGGCAGGACCTCCCCTCCTGGTATATGTATCCTGTAACCCCGCGACCCTGGCCAGGGACAGCCGGGAACTATCCGCCGGCGGCTATGGGCTTGAGGATCTGACGATGTATGACTTTTATCCCCAAACGGCCCATATCGAAAGTATGGCGGTGTTTAGAAAACCGGGGACCCTCCATGGCTAGGCGCCTCTTATGGTTCCTCCTCGTTCCTTTTATGCCCCTCATGGCCCAGACGGGGGGGGCGCAGTCCCTCATCACCAAGCAGGCGATATGGAAGCAGCCCCTGGGAGGAGCGGTCATAGGGACGCCCTCGACCCAGGTGGAATCGGTGGTAGTGGTGTGCGACGGGGGAAACCTGAAAGCCTATACCCGGCAGGGAGTTCCCCTGTGGGAATATTTTGCCCAGGGAAGGCTCACCCCCTACTTAACCAGATCCCGGGAAGGAACCAGCTATATATGCAGGACCAACGGTCATTTTATCGCCATTAACCGGGTGGGACGGGAATTATGGCGGGTCAACCTGGGCGCCCCCCTGACGGGGCAGGTATTAATCGGCTGGGATGGGCGGCTCTTCATACCCACTGAAAAAAAAATATTCTGTTATGCTGCGGCAGGGTCGCTCCTCTGGTATCAAGCGCTGGAGCATTCGATTGCCCTGAACCTCAGGGAGGATACCCAAGGGGGCTTCATCACGGTCCTGGATAACGGGGAACTCCTCCAGATAAGCCCCTTTGGGGAAATCCGCCCCCAACAACTTGTGGCCATACCTGCCGTGGTGGTTCCCATCACCACACCGGAAAACGGCTATGGGCTGCTCATCCTCTATAAAAATGGCGACACCGAATTACGCGGCGGTTCCTACCCCCCTCCCCCGCCCCTGCCTGCCTCCCCGCTGGCGGCGGCAGGCCGCAACGGGAGGGTGGCCATGGTCCTGGCGGATGGACGGGTACTGCTCCTCTCCGTGGCGGAAGGGGGTATCCTCTGGACCAAAGAAAGCAACGTTACTCCAGAAAAGTCATCGGGGAATCCTGTGGAAGAAACGGGCATGTGCTACGATGAACGTGGCATCTACATGCTTTCCAAGTTCGGGGCCGCGGGATTTACCGAGGATGGCCAGCGGCTTTGGTTTATAAGGCTCCTGGGGGCAGCCTCCCCGTCGGCATTCAGCGACGAGGGCCTGCTCTATTCCGGCGGAAAAGATTGGATCCTCTATGCCTACGGGATCGAAAACCGGGTCCGCTTCCGGGAAGAAAAACTCTACGGTCCCGCACCCGAGGGCAACTACGGTCTTGGCAATCCCCTGCCGCCCCGGCGCAGTGATTATTATAACCGGTTTAATGAAACCGGATTGCAGACCCAGTTGACTTTCATTGATAAGCGTATCCGGGCAGGCCGGGTTGGCGCAGATGAACCGTACTTCACCACCTACTTAATGGAGGTTGCCGGCAGTGTGCGGAATAGCCTCCAGGTATCAAGTGTTCGGCCTCCGGTTCATTTCCAGCACCGGATCGAAGCGGTACGGCTCTTATCCTCCCTCGGTTCCCGAGAGCTGCTCCCTTTTCTGGCGGACCTCTTTACCCATGACCCGGAACCCTTGGTTAAGGTCGCCGCCGCCCACGCCATAGGCCGCATTGGGGTCGATCCTGAAGGGGTTGCCCTCGAAGCCTTTGCAAATGCCCTCTTTCCTCCCGGTGCGCTGGTCAAAGATGTACAAGCGCTGATAGCCGTTGCCACGGCGGTGGGTTCCCTCTGCCGCTTTTCCGGTCCTCCCTTAAGTGATACCGGCGTCAAGCTCCTGATCGCCCTTGGGGGGAGCGAAAAGCCCTTGCCGGTACGGAACCGGGCGCGGCAGGAAATCCTGTCGCTGTACCCAGGGTCGGCGCATTAAAATTGAGCGGCAAAGAAGTTGGCAGGTGTCGTGCTTTGCCAGAGCAAGCGCTATCTTGCGGATGGTATTCACGTTTTCAGGAGCATTCCCGCACCTTTCGGTGCTTTC
>JAITNP010000164.1 GCA_031290455.1 Treponema sp.
GTTTCCGCTGTCATGTCATTGTTCGCCGCTACCATAAACGGCACACATGTTTCAATCATGCCTTCCATTGTTATATCCTGGGTAAATTTCCCATCTTTATAACAATAAGCGCAATAGTCTTTATTTTTGGTTCCATCCACATTGGTTCCGAAATCCTCATCTTTGCCCAACGGCATTCCGCAACTTTGACAAAAAATCATATTTTCCCTATTGTCCTCCATAATTTTCAATTATATTCCTGTATGTTTGTATTGTCAATATATTATCCAACAAATTTTAGGGCAAATGGCACATAACGTTCCTGCTGTATATGACGTTTTGGCCCGCCTATAAAGTAACGCGAAGCATTGCGACGGGCCAAAATGTGGCGGAGAAAAACCCCACAAAGGCGCTAAACGCTAACTGGGGTTTTTCGTAGCCCAGAATGCCGCCAGGCATTTTGCATATACAGACCTGTTAAACGAAGTTTTTTTGCCCCCACCTGTAAATCGTTTTACGACATGGACGGCGCAAAACGTACAATCAATACTTTTATTTATCATGTTCTCAAGTGACTTAGTGTTAAAAAGCCCGAACTTCAAAGACAGAATCTATAACCATATATGGTAAATTTGCAAAATTTTGATAATATTCAAAAAATCCTCTTAGAATTCCCCCGGACAACAAGAATTGAACCGGTAGCCGTATCACTACTAGTATACGAAATATTTCCATTACTAATTGAATACATAAACAACAAATCAAAGCAGTTTAAACGAACATACCGGGTTTGTGAAGTTGGGAACAAGCAAGGACACGACGGAATTTGCGGTTGAAAGCATAATGCGATGGTGGTGGCAGCAATGGGTATAGAGTACGGTTATGGAAAAAGCCATTACAGGAATTTGCCAATGTAACCGGTCTTGAAGTGGATGTATCTCACTTCCCGGCTGGTACATCAACGTGGAACAAGATAGCACACAAAATGTTGTGCGTTATAAGCAAAAATTGGCGGGGGAAACCACTCATTTCTCTAGCGGCAACGATACCGTTGATAGCATCGACAACTACCCAAAACAGGATTGAAAATAAAGTGTGTTGAGGACAATAACAATTACAATGCAAGAAACTCAAGTTATATAATTACAGTTCCTTAGCGAAAAACTTCCTGCCTTTGTTTGTCTTGATACCTAAACCCGTTAGACTGCGCCTGCGCTTCGGGGGTCGAAACCCGCTGGCGGATCCGGGAAAAGCTCTTGAAGGTGGCGGGACCCCTGGTTAAAACCGGCAGGGACGTTGAAACCGAATCGGTATCCCCATCATCAATAAACGCATCTCGGTAACACCTCTGGCCCTGGTCGCCTGCTCCTCGGAAGATGAGGACTATACCCCACGCCCAGGTCTTGGATGAGGTTGCCAAGGAACTGGGGGTTGATTTTGTCGGGGGCTTTTCCGCCCTGGTCCAGAAGGGCTTTTCCCATGGGGATAGGCGGCTCATTGACTCGATCCCCAAAGCGCTGTCCCTCACGGAGCGGGTCTGCGCTTCGGTTGAGGAGATGGGCCTGGAAGCCGCAGGGACCCACGGTACCACCGCAGCCCTGGCAATGCTCACATCAATATGGTCAAAAAAGGCGGGGTCATGGCCTCGACCCATGTGGGGGGCTTTTCCGAGGCCTTTATTCCCATTTCCGAAGATGAGGACATGGTGGCGGCGGTCCGCTCCGGCTCCATCAGTCTTGATAAAGATGCATTTGTGCCTCCCTCACTTGCAATTTTGAAACTTATCCTGCATATTTTATGGGAGTAATTTTAAGCCTGATATGGGGGTACTTCATGAGATTTTTTTCACGCAGAGGGGTGATTGTTTCCACCCTGTTTTTCATTACCTCAGTGCTTTTCGCAGTGGAACCAAACCGAAGATTTGCCCTGATCATTGGAAACAGCCAATACGAGCACATCGAAACGCTGGTTAACCCCGCGAATGATGCTTCCGACGTGGCCGCTAAACTGCGGCAGCTTGGGTTTCAAGTGGAACTCAAACAGGATGTGAGGAATGCCGAAATGGGCCGGGCAATTGACCGCTATGTGCGGCAGCTCTCCTCCAACCCGCAGAACGAAGGTTTTTTCTGGTATGCCGGGCACGGGGTCCAGGTAGCGGGGGAAAATTACCTGCTGCCAGTGGACATAGACGCGAAAGACACGGTGGATGTTATGTACAGCTCGTATCCCCTGAACCGGCTGCTCCTGTCCTTTGAGCAGACCGCCCGGAATAAACTGAATGTGGTGATCCTGGATGCGTGCCGGAACAATCCCTTTAGAAATACCGCCAGTAGTAACCGGAGCCTTTCCCGGGGGCTTACAACCGTGGAGCACCTGCCCCAGGACCTGTTCGTGCTGTTTTCCACGGCGGCAGGAGCAGTGGCCGCTGATGGGGAACGGGGAAGACGGAACAGTCCCTTTGCCGAAGCCTTCCTTAAGTATATGAACAGCGGCGAACCCTTGTCCCTAGTCGTTTCGGATATTACCCGGGAGACCCTCAAGCTGACCGGACAAAAGCAGCGCCCCTTCCAGCAGGGGAGCATCATCAGTGACAAATACTATTCCCTGAATCCCGGCGGTACTGCCCCTTCTCCAGGGGTACTGGTGGCAAATCCTATAACGCCGCCCCCGGTTACTATACCGAGTGACTTGGTATGGATCCAGGGTGGCTCCTTCATAATGGGAAGTCCAGGGACCGAAGGTTCACGGGATGCTGATGAAGTCCAGCATCGGGTACAGGTGAAGGATTTTTATCTGGGGAAGTATGAGATAACTGTCGGGGAGTTCCGGCAGTTTGTGAACACCACCGGGTATCGAACCACTGCTGAAACATCAGGCGGTGGGTGGATATATACTAATGGCACCTGGCAAGAAAAAAAGGATGCCAATTGGAAGAACCCCTATTTCAGCCAGCAGGATGATCAGCCGGTCGTCTTGGTAAGCTGGTATGACGCGGTACAGTACAGTAACTGGCGGAGCGTCAAGGAAGGACTTACCCCGGCGTATAGGATAAACGGGGAAACCATAACCTGGGATCGGAGTGCCAATGGCTACCGGCTTCCCACTGAGGCGGAATGGGAATATGCCTGTAGAGCAACAACATCGACCGCCTTTAGTACCGGGAACAGCATTACCACGAACTACGCAAACTACGATGGGAATTCCGCGGCGCAGGGAACAAATAATCCCAATCCGCAGGGGATCTCCCGGAAAAAGACCACCGCCGTGGGGAGTTTTGCGGCAAATGCCTGGGGCCTCTATGATATGCACGGGAATGTATGGGAATGGTGTTGGGACTGGTACGGGAGTTACGGCAATGGGGCTCAAAGCGACCCGGTAGGCGCTTTTTCCGGTATGGACCGGGTGATTCGCGGTGGGGGCTGGCTTAACTATGGGCAGTACCTGCGTTCGGCTAACCGGGGCAGCACTGCTCCAGTACGCCGGCTCAGTTATCTGGGCTTCCGGCTCCTCCGTCCCCGTTCATAAGCAAGAGGAGGGGTGTATGAAAAACAAGAACACGATGGTAGGTATAGCGCTTTTAGTATGGGTATCCGCTTTTCCACTATTTTCCCAGTCCCGGGGCGCCATCCTCGATCCGGAGCTTTATAACAGTCTTCCCCAAAAAGCGGTCCAATTATCCCGCAGCTATACCGCGATTCCCCCGGCGGTTTCCCTCAAGCAATACGCCCCCTATCCGGGGGATCAAAACCCCTATGGTACCTGTGTTGCCTGGGCCAGCGCCTATGCTGCCCGGACCATTGCAGAATCCATAGCCCTCAATCGCCGGGACCGGTTTCTTACCACCAACAGCGTCTTTTCTCCGGCCTTTGTCTATAAAAGCATATCCACCGATGTCTCCTGCCAACAGGGTACCGCAATCCCCTGGGCATTGGATCTCATGCAGGACCAGGGGGCAGTCAAGATGCTGAACCTTGAGAAGTCCATGGATTTTAAAAACATTCTCCTTTCCATTTTTTCAAACAGCCGGAAATATCCCATCGCCGGGTATACCACCTTATATGTATCCCCCCGGGGAAAGACCGGGGAGGATCCTGCCCGGACCCCACGGGTAAAGAAAAGCCTTGCAGAGCATAAGCCGGTTATCATCGCGATAAATTGTCCCGACTCATTTTTCACCGCTCAAGAGGTGTGGCATCCTTCCGAAAGTCCCCAGGAAAACTATGGCGGGCATGCCCTCTGTGTCATTGGTTATGATGATACACGCTATGGCGGGGCCTTTGAAATTCAAAATAGCTGGGGTGAACAATGGGGTAACGCCGGTTATATATGGATTCCCTACGATGTCTTTGACCGTTTTGCGATTGAAGCCTATGAAATCATCGAACAGCTTACGACCTATAAAGATGCGGTACACTATGCCGGTTTTGCGGAGATTGAACGCTACGGTTCGGATGAGGGCATGCCCGTTAGCTTTCATCAGGGGTATTACCAGACCACCCTTTCCTATCCCTCGGGGACGGAGTTCCGTTTCCTCATCGGGAATGATGCCCCGGCCTATGTGTACGCCTTTGCTGCAGATGCGGTGTCCCCCGATACAACCCGGATTTTTCCGCCTGAAGGGAGTACCATATCGCCGGTATTAGATTATGGAAAAAACGTGATCGCTTTTCCCGGGGAATTTTCGTGGATACAAATGGACCAGCAACCGGGAACCGATTATCTGGTGATTCTTTACGCAAAAGAAGCCCTGGATATCGATGCCCTGCGGCGCCGTTTTGAAGGAGAGCAGGGTTCCTTCCCGGAGCGGGTAGCCAAAGCGGTGGGTCCTGATTTTATCCCCTATCAGCGTGCGCACTATGAACCGGCCACCCTGCGGTTTACCGCCCAATCGACGAATACCAAGGCTGTTTTTGGGCTGCTCCTGGCAATAGACCACCACCGGAGCTTATAATGGGGGGATACTGAATAGGATTCTGAGGCCGGGACCCTTGGCGGTCTATCCGTAACAAAACAAAAACCCGAGTATCCTGCAGCCAAGGGGGGACTCAAGGTATAGCCATAACGGGAATTCACGGTTGTAAAAATGGAACGAAGTTTTTCAAAGTCCCCTGTTTCACCGGAAATAAAATCATCATTGGTTGAATAGATCACCATTAAATCATGGCGAAAAATGGTGATATCCGTATCGGGCCGGGTTCGCTGGATAAGGGAAGAAATAGCCCGCCATTCATGGGATATACCGGAGTATTGGCGGTCTCCCTCGGTGAGCCGCAGGATCAAGCCTTGGGCAATGATCGCCAAAACCGGCATCAGAATTATCCCGATAACCAGCAGATAAAACTCCCGGGAAAAGCATCCATGATGATTCAGCCCATAGGACTCACGGTAATCGGGGGACTTACCTCGTCAACGCTTATCACCCTCTTTTTTATCCCGGTGATGCATTCCCTCTTCAATTATAGTCATTTATAATTGACGATGGTCTCCAGTGGTTTCCGGGAGGAGGCAGCGCTTACCCCATCGACCGCTTGCTCGACCTGTCCCACCCGTACCAAGGCCACGGCACTGTAGCCGCTGGGGAGCCCCAAATCGGCCTTGAGCTGGCTGTTTATCCTATTCATAGGACCGGTGTAAATTCGGGAACCAAGCCCCAGTGCCTGGGCTGCAAGGTACATGCTCTCTGTTGCCAGGGCGCAGTCCAGTATCTCCCGGCCATTGATCTTGCCGTCCCCGGAAGTGGAAATGACGATCAGCAGGTTGCCTTCCACGATGTTTGGCACCATCCGCTGCGCAAGGCTTTGGGTTTGCACGACCGTAAAATGCCAAGGCTGCCGATTGTTGGCGCTGGGCGCCCGTGCTCCCGCCTGGAGGATGAGGTCCAGGCTATCCTTGCCAATGGGCCCGGCAATGAAATTCCGTGCTCCATGGTGGTTCAATATGGAGGCTATGGCTTGCTTATCAATTTCCGCCGCCCCCAACAAGAAGCCGCCGCCAGCCCTGCCATCAGAGTTATTCCCAGGAACAAGCCCCATGAGGGAAACAAGAACCAGGGAGAACAGCATGTTTTTTTTCAAAATCTACACCTCACTTGCTAATCTTCACATTTCATGATACCACCATTTTATACTGTCCAGTAAGAGCTTACCCTCAAATAAGCAGGGCGAGGGCATTAAAATTGGATTGAATGGAAATAGCCTTTACGAATACTCAGGGGATAGCGCTTTTTGCGCTCAATGCGAGGGTCCTGCATTGCTTTCCAGCGGCTTCCGGCACATTCCAGAAACCCGCCATTTTTGCGTTCCGGTATTGCAGAAAACGCTGGATACCGGTAGCATCCGCGCCGCGGCCCGAAAAGGGCGCCCATTCAAAGGACTTGAACTTCCACCCCCCATCCTCGGAGTGAGGCAGAATCCGCACCAGCGGCGGGACTATGGCGCACACCCCGCCGTAGAGTTCCTGTTGTTTGGTGATTAAAAGCCCCCGCAGCCGGGGATTGGTGTTGATGATGGCTACAAACGTGTTAGGCACATAGACGGTGTTCACCGGGCTGCTAAACAGACC
>JAITNP010000192.1 GCA_031290455.1 Treponema sp.
CCCCCTCATGTCTCGTACCGGCGTTCCGGATCCGGGACCGGGAAATTATCACCATTGAAGGATTTGTCCAGACCGATGAATACCACGACATTATGGCGGGTTTTGCCCAGGCCCAGGTAGAAACCTGCGGCTACTGCGATACCGCCAAGATCCTCGCCGCGGAAGCCCTGCTGGATCAGGCGCCCCGGCCTACCCGGCAGGAGATCCTTGCGGCGTATCGGGATGTTAAATGCCGCTGTACCGAACCGGAAAGCCTGGTTCAGGGGGTGTTGGCTGCCGTGGATATCCGGCAACGGAGATTATATGGGCGCGCCCCGTAATCAGGTATTTTTTCCCACGACGTTTCAAACCTTGTTCTCCCACTGGTTCCGTACGCCTGATGCCGTCCCTTTTGCAGGGGGCACGGATATCATCCGGTATCAGGGCAGCCGCATACCGAAGCTCCCCCAGAACATCCTGTCTCTTGACAAACTGGAAGAACTCCACCGGATCACCAGAACCGAACGGTACCTTGAAATCGGCGCCATGGTAAAATTAAGCGAAATTATTGCCTTGGGAAAGATTGTCCCCGAAGCGCTCACCTGGTGTCTTGAGGGTATTGGGGGGCCACAGGTGCGTAACCTTGCCACCATCGGGGGGAATATCTGCCGCAAATCCCACTACTCCGATGCCTCCGTGCCGATGATAGCCCTGGACGCCCAGTATGAATTACGGACCGCCACGGCCACCCGGTGGATTTCCGCCTCCCGATTTTCTTCTTGTGCTCCGGTGAGCGGCTCCCCCGCTCGTCCTGTTGATGTTCCTTTCTCCACCCTGGGGTCTCAAGAACTCTTAACCCGGATCCGTATCCCCCTGGAACAATGGGACTATGGGGTATATACCAAATTTACCTCCCGGGAACCGGACGAACCCACCGGAGGTATTGTGTTTATCATCCGGAATCAAAAGAATGTACTCACCGACATACGGATCATATATGGGAGAGATATCATACTGCGGGATAAAAACACCGAGGCCCTGCTTATCGGAAAACCCCTGCCCCTGAACCGGAAGGACGCCTTCAATTGTGTTGACCATTGGAAAACCTACCTTGCCGCCCTTCCGCCCATGGAGGATTTATTACAGGCCCGGATCATCAACTTTATTGAATCAAGCCTGCTGGGGCTTACGGATTAGGCCCCCATGTTCAGCACCGAAGGGTCGTAATCCGCCGGCGGCACATAGCCCAGGAGCTGGATACACGTAGCCGCAATGGAACTGATCCCCAGCCCCGGGTTTAAGGCCCCTTCTCCAGCATGTTTGTATTCTCCCTGGTATTCGGGATCGTAGATGATGCACGGTACCGGGTTGAGGCTGTGGCTGGTCTTGGCCTTGGGGGTGCCATCTGCTTTGTAGATCACCGCCCCGGTCTTTTTATCGTGCTCAAACATGTCGTCGGAATTGCCGTGGTCCGCGGTGATCACCATCACCGCTCCCGCCGCTTCCACCGCCTTTGCCAAGCGGCCAAGCTGCAGGTCCATCCCTTCCATGGAACATACCACCGCCTGATATACTCCGGTATGGCCCACCATATCGCCGTTAGGGTAGTTGAGCCGGATGAAGTCGTACTTCCCGGAGCCAATGGCCTTGATCACCTCATCGGCGATTTCCGCGCACTGCATCCAGGGCCGCTGCTCAAAAGGCACCACGTCGCTCTTTATCTCCCGGTAGGTTTCCAGGGCGTCGTCGAACTTACCGGTCCGGTTGCCATTGAAGAAGTAGGTTACATGGCCGTACTTCTGAGTTTCCGAAATCGCCAGGGTCCGCACGCCGGTAGCGGCCAGGTACTCCCCCATGGTCCGGTCAATAGACGGGGGACTCACGAGATAGCGTTTGGGCACATGGGTATCCCCGTCGTACTCCATCATCCCGGCATAGCAGACCTTGGGCCTACGGCCCCGGTCGAACCGGTCAAAGTGGTCTTCCTCAAAGGCCGCGGTGATTTCCAATGCCCGGTCCCCCCGGAAGTTAAAGTAGATCACCGAATCACCGTCTGCAATGGTACCGATGGGTTTGCCCTTTTCCGCGATGACAAACTCCTTAAGGTCCTGGTCGATGATACCGGGAATCTCTGTGCGATAGGTTTCCACCGCTTCCCGGGCAGTGGCAAACTGCCGGGCCTCCCCGTGGACATGGGTCTTCCACCCCCGTTCAACCATGGACCAATCCGCGCCGTAGCGGTCCATGGTGATCCACATCCTGCCCCCCCCGGAACCGATCCGGGCGTCAAAGCCATCGGTACTCACTGTTTTCAGAAATGCCTCGAAGGGATCCACATAGTCCAGGGCGCTGGTTTCCCCCACATCCCGGCCATCAAAAAGGGTATGGACCCGGACCCGTTTTACCCCCTCGTTTTTGGCCTGCCTGATCATGGCCGTGAGGTGGTCCAGGTGACTGTGGACATTGCCGTCGGAAAAGAGGCCGATGAAATGCAGGGTCCCTAGGGAGTTCTTTACATTGGATACGATGTCCTTCCACGCCTGCCCCGAAAACATCGCCCCGGTGGTGATGGAGGTTGAGACCAGGGCCGCTCCCTGGTTAAAGACCCTGCCGCAGCCCATGGCATTGTGGCCCACTTCACTGTTGCCCATATCATCATCTGAAGGGAGACCCACCGCTTTGCCGTGAGCCTTTAATGTGGTGTGTGGACTCTTTGCTTTAATCGCGGTGAGATGATCCATCTTAGCATCGGCAACCGCGTCACCATCCTTGTATTTACCATATCCAACGCCATCCATGATGACCAACACGACCGGTCCCCGCCGGCCCTTCCATGGGGGATTTTTTTTAAGGGCTTCCACGCTGAACACTCCTTTATAATGTCTTGCTATATCTTAAAATACTTTTAACCAAAGTACATTCAAAACCTATTGCATTTTGAAAACAGCCTTATTATAACAAAAGAGAAAGTCTTGTAACAGCCCGGACATGTGCTAACCAGGAGGTTCCTGTGTTCCCCGTTTTTCATGATAGTTAAGAAATTTTAACCACGGACACCTTGATAAAAGGCCCCCTGCACATTGGGGGTTATCGACGGGGTTGTTCCGGTTAAAAGCTCGTCTAGTTCATCCGCTTCTTTTTCGGTCAGTATCGCCATAGTAACCTCTCTATGGCATGAAAGCCGTTTGCCACGTCTTCCGTTACCTATACACGACTTCCAGTTTGGTTCCTTGAATCCAAATGTCTCCTGATTTCTGCTTCACTGGTAATGCCTTGTCTGATAAGCTCCAAGACTTGATCAACGCCTTTCACTATACCTTTCGCCTCGC
>JAITNP010000202.1 GCA_031290455.1 Treponema sp.
CCTGGTTCAGCCTGACCTGCTGGTAATCTGCAACAAAACCAAGACCGACGGGCAGCGCTGCAACGGAGCGCCGGATATGGTCATTGAGATTCTCTCCCTTTCCACTGCCGGGCGGGACCGGGAAGAAAAGTTCGCCTTGTATCAACAGGCCGGGGTACGGGAGTACTGGATCGTAGACCCCTGGAACAAGACTATCGAAGTCAACCTGCTGATCGCAGGCCGGTATGTACAGACGAAGTATAGCCAAACCGAAGCGGTCCCGGTAACCGTCCTGCCGGGGTGCCACATAGACTTTCCAGCCATCTGGGAGTACGCAGATGCCTGGGCGTGAAATAGTGAGGAGACGATGATGAGCGATGCAGCACTAAAACAAGACGAAGGGGAGTTCACCTTCGCCGATTACCTCATCTGGGATGATGAAGAGCGGTGGGAACTCATCGACGGGAAGGCGTACATGATATCCTCACCAACGCCCTTCCATCAAAACATCAGCAGTAAATTAGGGTTTCAACTTAACTGGTTCCTGCAGGGCAAACCCTGTCAAGTATATGAGGCCCTGGGGGTCAGGCTTTTCCCCAGGTTTGACCAGCGTGATAACACCTTTGTCGTGCCGGATATCGCGGTGGTTTGTGATAGGGCAAAGCTATACGGCGGATTTTGTAATGGCCCGCCGAACCTGATCGTTGAGATCCTCTCCCCTTCCACTGCGGAAAACGATCTGGAGGGCGGGGAAAAATTCCTGCACTATCAGGAAGCCGGGGTACCGGAGTACTGGATCGTGGATCCCCAAAACAGGACGGTAGACGTCAATATCCTCCGGGCGGGCCGGTATGCCGGGACGAATTACGACAAGACCCAGTCGATCCCGGTGCAGGTCCTGCCGGGCTGCGTGATCGATATGCCCATGCTCTGGGCTTCCGTGTGGGAATGAGGAGACGATGATGAACAGCAAATGAGCATTTATTTGGAAACTCAAACAAAATTGGATATACAGGAACTTATTAAGAAGGAAAAAATGCTCGGAGATTTTATATGAGACATCTCGCACGTGTGCAAATTATTAAGACGGTTGCGCCAATTCCTGGCAAAGACAGGATTGGATACATAACTTTTAATAATTGTAATTGGCGCGTGATCGGGGAAAAATTCCTCAAATCAGGCGATAAGGTCATATACATCGAATACGACAGCATATTGCCGGAAATTCCCGCATTTGAGTTCCTGCGGAAACGCTGCTGGAGCGAAAAGTACCGGGGCTTTAAAATCGGCTGCATGAAAATGTTCAACATGGTGAGCTATGGCTTGTTGCTCACCCATGAGAGCGTCAAGGATATTATTCCGGCGGCGGACTGGGAGCACTATCAGGAAGGCGACGATTTAACCGGGCTGCTCCAGGTGCGGAAGATCGAAGACGACGAGGTTGTCGTATCCCAGAAGGCGCGTCCGCCCTTTATCCCCAAGACCGACGAGACCCGGGCGGAGGTGTTGCCCTTTTTGTTTGACGAACAATGGCAGGAGCTGCCGGTGTATTGCACCGTAAAGGTGGACGGACAAAACGTCAACTTTGCCCTATACCATGGGCGGTTCTCTATCTCGTCTCGTAACTCACTGCTGTATGATGAGGAATTAGACAAAGCCAAACAGGAACTGATACCGGAAAACCGGCGGCGGTTTCACGAGGCGAGCGTATTCCATGAGATGGCGTGTAAGTACGCGCTGGCGAGCACGATAGACGCTTACGGTCTCATTAATTGCGTGGTTCAGTGTGAGCAAGCGGGGCCTGGGATTCAGGGAAACAAGATGGGGCTTGCCGATAACACGCTGTTTATCTTCAACCTGTTTGACATTCAGGAACAGCGATACCGGTCATGGGAAGCGATTAAGCAGTTTTCTCAGAACGCGGAGATACCGACCGTGCCATTCATCGAGGAAACCACGTTTCACTGGAAGACCATTGATGAACTGTACGAGTATTCCCGCGGGACATACCCGAATGGTCATGCCCGGGAAGGCGTGGTTATTCGTGCCTCCGGCGCTGGGAACTATTTGCCATTGCCGGAAGCGGACATGAACGGGTGCTGGTCGTTCAAGATAATTAACCCCGTTTATTTGCTTAAAGGCTAAAGGCGTGGCATGGAACAACCCTTTTCGATAGCGTTCCAACAGTAACCTGTATCGTGCATAGTATGTAACGAGATGATACCTCGAAACGTTTTATGCTATGCGGTGATAATTACCACCTCCCTTATGGGTATTTTTTTACGCCGGCTTGTTCCAAGGGTATGCCTGCTGATGAGAAGGCTTCCAGACACCCTGATGTTCAGGTTATGCCAGAGGGTGAGAGGCATCAGGCGGTCCCCGATGCGGTATCTGCTTCCACAATTTGGATGCCTCCCTAGGCAATCATACAAAGCGGTGTGCATCCCCTCTGGTTTGAATTGGGAGCCGATACTCTTGATGCCCCTCGGCTGATTAGTGCTCCCGTGGAAGCTTCCCTTACCCCCTTTACCCCCTGGCCCTTGGCCCGGTTTATCACCGGTATGCTGATACAGGATGACCGGCTTACCATGGCGGTAAACCGGGAAGGCTTTCTTGCCCTTATGCCCTGGCACCGTACGGGTATTGAGGACGACCCGGATACTTCCATTAAAGATGCCGGTATCAAGGATTCCGGGGGGCTGGCCCTTTACCGTATAGCCGATGCCGTCTATTGGAAAAATTATACCCTTGGTTCTTTCTTTTTATATGAAGGAAATCCGGCGGCGCTCCTGTACCGGGATGATTTTTTCATTGAATCTACTGTGGATCCTCCTGCGCCCCGGGTTTTTGCGTTGGTAAAGGGGCAGCCCCATCCTCGGGGATTAGGGGAAGCGGTCTCCCTGGGGGCTTTCCGGGATTCCGCCCTTCCTGAACCGCTTCATGAGGCCCCTCCCCTGCTGGCGCTTGTCTTGGATAAAGCCTATGGTTTAAGCGGCCCGGATCCGGAATCGCCAGCCATACCGGTTGCCACGGTTATCTCCCCGGAATTCTCTCATACCCGTCATTTTGCCGCTGATACCCCCCTTCCGGCAAAGAAGAAACCCTGCTGGAGCTTGCAGGATATTACGGCGGGACCGGTACAATCGGGAAACATACCAACCAGGCCCTGGTATTCCGGATGGACGGGGAATTTTCGGGAAGACCATCGGTATGGAGGACGCCTCCAGTTCGGTAACCAGGGCATTTTCCCTGCCCTCCCTGCCGGAGGGGTTTGTCTATACCGGAATCGGCCTGGTGGGAAGGGTCATCATCGCAACCTGGGAAGAACAACAGGGGTGGAATGTGGGAGCCGCCGGCTTCATGATCATTCAGGGAGACCCTTTCAAAATGCCGGCATTTTGATCTACCGCATTAAATCCGCCAGATTATAGGGGGTCTCCTGGTATACATAGTTCAGCCAGTTGGAGAAAAACAGATGGGCATGGGCACGCCAGCGGACCACCGGTGTCTTGGCGGGATCATCATCGGGGTAATAATGCTGTGGGACCGCGATGGGAAGTCCCTTGCTTATATCTCGACGGTATTCCCGGTCCAAGGTCAAGGGATCGTATTCCAGGTGGCCGGTAACATATATCTCCCGTCCATCCCGGGCGGTTACGATGAATACCCCCGCTTCGGCGGTCTCTGACTGGATGGTGAGGGCCGGTTCTGCGGCAATAGCCTCCCGGTCACTTTCGGTATGCCGGGACTGGGGGGCGAGGAATTCGTCGTCGAACCCCCGGAACAGAGCGCTATGCTGTTCATTGACCCGGTGGGGAAAAATACCGAAGAGTTTTTGGGAGAGCGGCTTTTTGGGTATGCCGTATCGCCGGTACAGCCCCGCCTGGGCACCCCAGCAGATATGCAGGGTGGACCACACATTTTTGGACGTATAATCCAATACCGCAGCCAGTTCATCCCAGTAATCCACCGCTTCAAAAGCCAAGGTCTCCACTGGAGCGCCGGTAATAATGAGTCCGTCAAACCGTTCATGCATGATCTTTTCAGAATTACTATAAAACCGTTCAAGATGTCCCGGCGGAGCATTATGGGATGCATGACTTCCCATCCGCAGGAGGGTTATATCCACCTGCAAGGGCGTGTTGCTGAGGAGCCGGAGCAATTGCACTTCCGTATCCAGGGTTGTGGGCATGAGATTAGCGATGGCCACCTTGAGGGGCCGGATATCCTGGTGCAGCGCCCGAATATCGGCCATAACAAAGACGTGTTCTTCCCTTAGGGCATTATAAGCAGGCAATGCGACAGGAATCTTTATGGGCATAGGCATGCATACCATGTATCACGAGGATCTGTCCATACCTTCCACCTACGGGCACTGGCAGAAAAGTGCTTTTTTATCATTTTGAACGGCATCTCCTCTTGATCTTTTTTTTCCTTTTGGGTATATTTAAGTATCTTTATAAAGATTTTGTAACCAATACGCGCCGGGTGCTGACGGTGTGAAATATAGTTGTGTTAATAATGAGGGAGTTTTTAGTTCATGCCTACAATTAATCAGTTGGTTCGTTTTGGACGGCAGCAGATTACCGCTAAAACGAAGTCTCCGGCTCTTCAATCGTGTCCTCAAAAGCGGGGGGTATGTACTCGTGTCATGACGGTTACCCCTAAAAAGCCGAATTCGGCGCTCCGGAAGGTTGCTCGTGTCCGTCTTTCCCATGGAACGGAAGTAACTGCCTATATTCCTGGTATCGGTCATAACTTGCAGGAGCATTCGGTGGTTTTGGTTCGGGGGGGGCGTGTCAAGGACCTGCCAGGTGTCCGGTACCATATTATACGAGGTGCCAAGGATACCTTGGGGGTGGAAGATCGTAAGCGGAGTCGATCGAAATACGGCGCCAAACGGCCCAAGGCATAAGGAGCGAGTATGGGACGTAAGAAAAAGACGATAGATCGGGGGATTGCTCCGGATCCAAAGTACAACAGCGTGGTGGTTTCGAAGTTTGTAAATCGTATGATGTGGGAGGGGAAGCGGTCGGTGGGACTGCGGATTGTCCACGAAGCCCTGGGTTTGCTACAGTCAAAAATTGAAAAAGAACCTCTTGAAGTTTTTCTGAAGGCAATAGATAATGTAAAACCGATGATTGAGGTAAAATCTCGACGGGTCGGGGGCGCTACCTATCAGGTTCCGGTGGAAATCCGGGAATCCCGGCGGGAAGCCTTGGGTATGCGGTGGATTATCAACGCCGCCCGTTCACGATCCGGTCATAGTATGAGGGACCGTCTTGCGGCGGAACTCATTGATGCGTATAATAATACCGGTACGGCCTTTAAAAAGAAGGAAGATACCCATAAAATGGCAGAGGCTAACCGTGCGTTTGCTCATTATCGCTGGTAGCCTTCGAACCAGGAGTGTGGTTATGTCTTAAACCGGTATGGTCTAATGACGGTTGATTTTTGAAATGGCTATCCGGTATTTTGAATACCGGAACATGAGTACCGTACCTGAGCATGAACTTTGGTACGGGTCTCGATGATCCAAACCGATCATCGTGGGGCTAGGCAGACCGATGGGACCGAAAGGGTTTGAGTGTCTGTCCGGTCTCGTGTAGTTGTGTAAGATGGGATAGGTGGAACGGGACGAATGGCGAATCATGGGGCGTTTGTGGCTTTCAGGGTTCGTTGAGATGATAGATTGTGCGCTGCTGTTTTTCTTCCCTTCCCCTCCCCTCTTTAGAGCATGGATTACAGGTATGGCTTGCACTTTTTTGGGTGTTGGGTTATATTACATGAACTTGCAATTTTATTTGTGTGCCCAGAAACGTAAGGAGGACACGTAATGGCAAAAGATAAGTTCCATCGAACGAAAATTCACATGAATGTCGGAACCATTGGTCACGTCGATCATGGAAAAACCACCCTTTCCGCCGCGATTACGATGTATTGCGGTAAAAAGTACGGCGATAAGGTAATGAAGTTTGATGATATTGATAATGCGCCGGAGGAAAAAGCCCGGGGTATCACTATCAACACCAGGCATCTGGAGTATCAGTCCGAAAACCGGCACTATGCTCACATCGACTGTCCTGGACACGCCGACTATATCAAGAACATGATTACCGGCGCGGCGCAGATGGATGGCGCGATTATCGTAATTGCCGCCACGGACGGCCCGATGGCGCAGACCAAAGAGCACCTGCTCCTTGCCCGCCAGGTGGGCGTGCCCTATATTATCGTGTATATGAACAAGGTGGATCAGGTGGACGACCCCGAATTGCTGGATCTGGTCGAGATGGAAATCCGCGAGACCTTGGACGCGCAGGAATTCCCGGGCGACGATACCCCCATCATTCGCGGTTCGGCCCTCGAAGCCCTCAACTACGACGGCGGCGACGTCGACGCACCGGAGCTTGCATCCATTTGGGAGCTCATGGAAGCGGTTGACGGCTATATCAAGACCCCCGACCGCAAGGCCGACCTGCCCTTCCTGATGGCGGTGGAAGACGTTTTCACCATCACCGGGCGCGGCACTGTGGCCACCGGGCGCGTTGAGCGCGGCCAGATCAAAACCGGCGACGAAGTCGAAATCGTCGGCCTTTCCGACGAAAAGCGCAAGGTTGTCGTTACAGGGCTGGAAATGTTCCACAAGACCCTGGATTACGCTGAGGCGGGCGACAATGCGGGCGCCTTGTTGCGCGGTGTGCAGCGCAAGGAGATTGAGCGCGGCCAGGTGCTCGCCAAGCCCGGCTCCATCACCCCCCATACCAAGTTCCGCGGCCAGGTGTATGTTCTGACCAAGGACGAAGGCGGGCGTCACACCCCCTTCTTCAACAACTATCGTCCGCAGTTCTATTTCCGTACCACCGACGTGACCGGCGTGATCACTTTGCCCGAAGGCATTGAGATGTGCGTGCCCGGCGACAACGTCGAAATGGACGTTGAGCTCATCACCCCCATCGCCATTGAAGAAGGCCTGCGTTTCGCCATTCGCGAAGGCGGTCGCACCGTTGGCTCCGGCGTTGTAATCGCCGTCAACAAAGTCTGATTGCCCATGCGCAATCTGCACGGTTGAATGGATCATCCAAAGCGTTTGCCCCCTGCGGCTTTTTCGGCCGCAGGGGGCTTGTTTTGTGCGCCGTGTACCCGTTCTTATTCTTGCGGCAAATCGGCAAGCTTTTTGACGACAAGATAGGCATTGACGCCGTCTTGGAGCTTGAACTTGGCGTGTTCGCTGGAGAAGAGAACGAAGTGCAGGTGCGCGCCGGCCTCGGCTTCGGTGATCGCTTTGCCGGCAATGGTGAAGGGGTCGCGGCAGGCGATGGGCTGGGCGATCAGGCTGCTGGGGACAATCCGTCCATCGTTGGTGATGGCGATGCGAAGCTTCCCGCATTCCAGGCTTTCCGCCCGCAGCTGATATTCCAGCTCGTAGATACCCGCGCTTTGCGTGACCACGGAGTGGTGGTCGTCGTAATACAGCTCCAGGTTGGGCATGAGGTCGGAGAACGTCAGGGCAAGCACCTCGTCGGGGTTGACCTCAAAGGAGGCGTCGTCCCGGTTATACAGGCCGCCGAAAGCCGCCGCGCCGTCTTGCCC
>JAITNP010000204.1 GCA_031290455.1 Treponema sp.
CACTTGACCGAAGCCGCGCAGCGGCAAGCGTGGAGGACCTGAGATTTTTCGCTTCCCCGTCGGGTCTTTGGCGACCCCGGCTTTTCGGTTATTTCCGGCATTTTGAAAGCGTCTCTCATAAATATTCGTCGGTGAAGGTGTGGATGCGTTCGCAAATGCCGTCAATGAGGGCGTGGGTAAAGGCGTCTTTTTGTGTTGCAAGCAGTTTTCCCCGGCCCAGCGCGGGATCGGAGGTATCGTAAAACAACAAATATGGCGCAATGTCAAGGGCGGTGGCAATTTTTTCTATATAGGTCATTGATGGGCAGCGGCGTCCGCTTTCTATTTGTCTGATGTAACAGGGATCGGTATCGCAGAGTTCCGCAAGTTTCTCCTGGGTAAACCCCGCCAGTTTACGGTGTTTTTTCATATTCTTCATAAAAACATGCTGCAATGCCATTGGTCTATTTTAATCATTATTGTTTAATTTTAAAAAGTAGCGTTACGCTCCTATTTAATCAAAAACCGTAGCCTTATGTTCCTGTTTGCTTCTGTTTTTTGTGTGCTAATATATGTCGTTAGTTTTTGTTATCAAGGAATTGGGGAGTCTTATGAATTTTAATTCATGGCAGTTTTTGGTGTTTTTCCCGGTAGTTGGGGTACTGTACTTTGTGATAACGATGAAGGTGCGGAAGAATGCCCTGACCCAGGGGGTGTTACTGGGGGCATCGCTGTTTTTTTATCTGTGCTGGAATCCGGTATACCTTGGGCTGATCCTGTTTTCAGTGGTTGTTACCTGGGTATCCGGCATGTTGATGTCCGGTACATCACCGGGGAACAAGAAACTGATCCTGGTAGTATCACTGTCGCTGAATTTGGCGGTCCTGTTTTTCTTCAAGTACTACAATTTCTTCGCCGGAACAGTGAATGCCCTCTTTGTCAAAATCAACCATGGGGCTGCCATCGGATTTCCCTCGCTGCATGTGCTGCTTCCCGTGGGAATTTCCTTTTACACCTTTCAGGCCTTGGGATATTCGATTGATGTGTACCGGGGAACCGTGACGGCAGAGCGGAATTTTTTAACATACACGCTTTTTGTAACTTTTTTCCCCCAGTTGGTCGCGGGTCCGATTGAACGAACCGGGAATTTGATTCCCCAATTCAAAGTGGATCATACCTTTGACTACGAGCGGGTAACTTCGGGGTTAAAACTTGCCGCTTGGGGGATGTTCAAAAAAGTAGTGATCGCCGACCGTTTGGCCCTGTATGTGAATGGGGTATACGGTGAGCCTTCGGTGTATCCTGGGAGTGCGGTACTGTTGGCAACCTTTTTCTTTACCTTTCAGATTTACTGCGATTTTTCTGGTTATTCTGATATTGCCATCGGCACGGCCCGGGTTTTGGGCTTCAACCTGATGACTAATTTCTGGAAACCCTATTTTTCTCAATCCATAGGCGAATTTTGGCGGCGCTGGCATATCTCCCTTTCCACCTGGCTCAAAGATTATATCTATATTCCCCTCGGGGGTAACCGGAAAGGTCCTCTCCGGCAAAAACTCAATCTCATGATAACCTTTGTACTCAGCGGACTGTGGCACGGCGCCGCCTGGCATTTTGTGTTCTGGGGTTTACTGCACGGCCTGTTTCAGATTATTGAGCGAAGTACCGAGGGGGTCCGCACTTTGTTCATCAGTACCGCATCCCGGCGGAAAACCGGTTTACCGGAGACTGGGAGGGGTGTTGTACCGGTAGGCATCACCTTTGCACTGGTGTGCTTTGCGTGGATATTCTTTCGCGCCGGGACCATTGCCGACGCATTTTTGATCGTGAAAAAATTAGCGGCCCTTCCAGCGGAATGTGCGGCTTATCTCGTGCAGCTCCCCGAACGGGGCATTATGAACACAGTACGAGTGGCGTTTCAAATTGGCGCACCGCGCCAAGGGGTTACGCACTCCATTCCCCAGTTTGGGATGACAGCCTGCGCATTTTCCCTCATGTCCCTGGTCATACTGGTTACCAGTGATCGGTGGCTAAAAAACAGTGGGAGAATCAAACGCCTACGGATTCCCCTTGCCCTGCGCTGGGCTGGCTACTATCTGCTGGTTCTGGTAATCATGCTGAATTGGAGCAAGAACGCTTCAGAGTTTATCTATTTTACGTTTTAAGGATTCTAAGGTACCATGAAAAAATTCGTATGCAAAGCAGCTATACTGTGGCTCTTAATTTTTGTAACCCTGATTATCATTATGATGTTTCCTGCACCGTACAACGATTATATACAGGCAATTCATGATAAACACCAGCGGCTGATAAACACCACGGCTCCACGTATCGTACTCGCCGGTGGTTCAAACCTTGCCTTTGGTATTGACAGCGCGGCGCTTGAGAAAGTGCTGCATATACCGGTAGTAAACATCAGTATTCATGCAGGTATCGGATTGGGACGCATCCTCGATGATATTGCACCCTTTCTGCTCCCGGGAGATATGCTGATCATCGCTCCTGAATATTCACATTTTACCAGCGAATGGAATGGAAATGCTGCCGCGTATGAACTCATTGCTGATACACAGAACCATCTGCTTTTAGCGCATATATCGCGGTATGGACTGCCCGCTGAATTGTCCACTTACACAAAAAGCAAATTGTTGCGGTTGATTCCCCAGCAGCCTGCCTACTCACGGGACGGCTTTAACGAATACGGCGATTATATCAAACATCTGGAAACTGAAAATCAGCCTATCACTCCCAAGGAACCTCTTGGCACGATCAATACAACCTATCTTTCGCAGTTTTTCCGTTTGGTCGATTCTTTTACCAGACGCGGAATATCGGTGATTATCACGTATCCCAGCTACGAAGAAACATCCTTTCGCAATTCCACCGCGCTCATACACGAATTAGACGCAGCGTTCAGGACAAAGCAGAACATCACCGTTATTTCATCCCCTGAAAATTACTGTTTTCCCGTTGATTTTTTTTACGATACGGTGTATCATCTCAACGCCAAGGGACGCGAAACCCGTACCGCTCAGTTGATACAAGACCTAGCGTCGCAGTTTATGCAATCAATTACCTCGGAACAATAGGCTAAACTCCTTGTTTATCTTCCGGGATTATACTCCTGCTCCCGCTTCCTCTGCGTTCTTCGTATTGCCATCGGTACCCTGTATTTGCTTTTTTTTATTACGCTTGAAAAGACCAAGGAACTGCTGCGCAATGCTCTTATGCTGTTTTTCTTTTAACACAGAACCGGTAAAATGATCCAGCGCTTCATCAGTACCGGAAAAAAGCCCGATATCCCCGGCCTTAAAAGTATAACCCACATCATCAAACTCGCCGAATTCCTCTTCAGGACCACGGACAGAGATGAGGTTAAGTTTATGTTTTGTACGGAATTCCGTCTCTCCCACGGTTTTCCCGATCAGGTGATCGGGGATGGCAAGTTCCGCGATGATGAGTTTTCCACTCACCGGAAGATAATTGAGGAGTACCGAGGATAACAGGAGGGGACTGATACGTTTGGCCGCTTCCTTGTTGGGAAACACCACCTTGGTCGCCCCCACCAGTTCCAGAATTTCCCCGTGGGATTCGGTTTCGGCCTTCACAATGATGGTCTTAATCTTGAGCTTCGTGCAGTAACTCGTTGCCAGGATAGAAGCCTCAATGCTGTCCCCCATATCAATGATCACCGCGTCAATGGATTCGGGAAGCACCTTACGAAGGTTTTCCACATTGAGTACGTCCAGCACCACCGATCCCGCTGCCGCGTCCTTATAGGTATCAATGACCTGCCGGTCCTTATCCATGATAAAGACTTCGACCTTGAGTTCCAGCAGTTCATCCAGAACACTCTTGCCAAAATGACTTAATCCCAGTATCGCAACTTGTTTCATATCACAAACTGCTATGTGGAACGTATACAAATCTGCTTACGCAAATTGAATTCCACTTGACGCTTCATCCAAGCATAGTTTCGCAAGCGCCACCGTATCAACGGTAGTCCTTGCCAGCGCTTTCTTGTCCACGCCCGGAACCGGTGTAGCCCACCGGGAAATATTTATCGCCCCGTTCAAATCACGGTCTATTTCCAGGCCGCAATCGGGACAGACGTAAATACGATCCTTGAGCGTTACATCATGTTTACCATGACCACATGAACTGCACGTCTTTGAAGATGGAGCAAAACGCCCAACCAAACGCAGTTCTTTTGCTTTGTACGTCAGCCGCCGCAGGGGTGCCTGGCCTTTCCAGTGAAGAAGGAGCCGTAAACCACCGTGTAGCGCCATGCTCGGTCTTTATATTACGTGCTGAATTAACATCCTCGTCCGTAAAATATCAAGTCTGGCCTTGAGGATGCGATGGTAATGTTCCCTCACGCTCCCAACGACGAACAGTGGCGGCGGAAATCCCTAACCGTGAAGCAAATTCCATGATCTTGTATCTGATCATATACTTACATATAACCGAACATGAACAGAAAGTCAACCCTTAATTATACCTCCTCGTTCAACATGCTCAACTTTATCCCAACAAAATCGACCCTTCCGGGTAGGTTATATCATAATTTTTATGTCCCATGGCGGGGAAGGCCAGGGCGATAAGCCCCACCCGGCCGGCGAACATGGCCAGGATAATAACCAGTTTACCCGGGGTTGAGAGGGCGGGAGTGAGTCCCAAGGAAAGACCGACCGTAGCAAAGGCGGAAAAGTTCTCGAAGATGATGGCGCCGAAATCGACCCCGGAATGCCATTCAGTCACGGACAAGGCGGCAATGCAGACCAGGAGGAGGGCGATGGCTTTGAGAAAATACACCACCCCTTTGTTAATCGTATCCGCGTTAAGCCGGTGGTGGGAAATCTTGATATCCCCGTATTCATCGGGCTTCCGCATCATAACAATGACGATGACAAAGATGGTGGTAACCTTAAGCCCCCCTGCAATGGAACCGGGGGCACCCCCGATGAGCATCAGGAGGTCGGTGAGGAGCTTGGAAGGCTGGCTTAAATTTGTTTGGGGCCAGATTTCAAAACCGGCGGTCCGGGTGGTAACCGACTGGAAGAAGGCGTTGGTGATAGCGCTCAAGGTATCCATGTTGCTATAGAGCCGGTTCCGTTCGATAAGAAAGAACAACAAGGCGCCCCCCAGGATAAGCCCTGCGGTCATGCTCAAGACCACCCGGCTATGGTAACTCAGACGGGTCTTTCGTTTCAGGAATACCCTGAGCATATCATGGAGCACAATGAAACCTAAGCCCCCGGCAATGATGAGGCCCATGAGGATCAATAACAGGGGTGTATGGGTGGTGAAGCCCGAAAGCCCTTCGGCAAAGGGGGAAAACCCCGCATTGCAGAACGCGGACACCCCATGAAAAATCCCCATAAAAAGCCAGTCCTCGATACCGGCGGATAAAAATACCAGGCACAGCAACAGCGCCCCGGTAGCTTCGATAATAAGGGTAAAAACAACAATATTCCGCACAATCCGCCGGGGATTGTATTCCATGCCATCAAGATAAAACCCCTGAATGGTATTTCGCCGGCTTATGGCAAAGCGGTGCCCCGGTATGGTCATCAGAATCGACGTAAAACTGATGATCCCAAGCCCCCCAATCTGGATCAACCCCAGGATGATCACATGCCCGAAACGGCTGAAGGCCGCTATGTTGAGGGTACTCAACCCCGTAACGCATATCGCCGAAGTCGCGATAAACAGGGCGTCTATGATGCTGAGTCTTGCTGCAGGACCCGCCACCCCTGACGCATCCGGAGGCATACCGTGCCATGCTGCAGGAATCATCAACAACACGGTTCCTATGCCAATGAGTATGAGGAAGAACGCTAAAAGATACAGGGCATCGGATTTCTGAAAAATATTCATGGCCTATCTTTTTCTGCAGTAGATTTGATTATAAAAAATCAGCACGGTGGAGAAGCGCCTGTAATCCTTCAAAAACCTCGCTTAAATCATCGAAATGCAGCGTCGCACGTCCGTCCAGGGGAGTGGCCATATTATTCACGATGACGAGTTCTCCACCCTTCCGCAGAGTGTATTCAGGAATACCTGCGGCGGGATATACCGTGAGACTAGTTCCCAAAACCAGCATGAGGTCCGCCTTTTGCGCCTCGGTTCCCGCATCTCTCAAGGCATCCACGGGGAGGCTTTCACCAAAGAACGTAATCGCCGGTTTTAAAACCCGGTTGCAGTGGGGACACCGGGGCAAGTTCCCCGCTTTGACTATGGCGGCAGCTTCCTCAAATTGCATCCGGACCCCTCCACAGGAGAGGCAATAATGGATAGCAGGGGAACCGTGCACTTCAATAACCCGGCGACTCCCCCCTTTCTGGTGGAGGAGATCGATATTCTGGGTGATCAACGCCTTGAGGTACCCCTTTTTTTCAAGTTCCGCCAAGGTGGTATGCACTACCGAAGGTTCTTTTTCATCAACATTATAAATAAAGGACCCTGCGGTCTTATAATAATAGGAAGGATCCTCTTCGAAATAATCAATATCGAACATTTTTTCCGCGTCCATATCATTATAAAGACCATCTTTTCCGCGGAAATCCCTGATCCCTGAAAGGGTACTTACCCCTGCACCTGTCAGGGCGACACAATGATGAGCATGTACTATTTTATTAAAAAGCTCATTAATAACACCATTCATAATAAAATGCCGCCAAAGAGAATTGAACTCTTGACACAAGGATTTTCAGTCCTTTGCTCTACCGACTGAGCTACAGCGGCATAATTCTCTATACCTTGAATAAAAAATATCCTGGATTAAAAAAAAAGTCAAGCCCCTTTTGTAATTTATCACCAAAAAATAAAAAAAAGAGCCGCTTTTCCCGACGGCATTATTGAAGTTTTACGAACAGCTCATTGAATTTGTTCGGGTTCTGCGATATATTATTTACATTGAACAAATCATACGGCATCATAAAGCGTGTTTCGTCCGCATATGCTTTCCGGGTGTGTCATGGCGTTGTTTTTTTCCGGAACATGGCTTCCGGAAGGGGGATTATTGTCTTGTTGTGTTCAGGCTGTATGTGATGAAAAAGGAATATACCTTTACTTTCGGAACGACCCGGTCCCATGTTTGTATACAGGGTGCAATTCCTTCTATTGATACGCTCGTTGAAGATGGGGTCTCCGATACGGATGGACAGTGCGGTACTTCCTGCCGCCCCATCCTGGTATGCGATACCAACACCGCGGGGATTGCCCGGAACATCCTGGGAGACCGGGACCTGCCCCTCTGTATCGTGCATCCAGGGGAGCTTTCCAAGGGCTGGACCTCAATCGAGGCTATCCTCCGGGTTGCCCGGGACGCGGGGCTGGGCAGGGACGGCCTTTTTATCGGCATTGGCGGCGGGGTGGTGACTGATATGACCGCCTTTGCCGCCTCGGTGTACATGCGGGGGACCCGGCTCTGCCTTGTTTCCACCACCCTGTTGGGGATGGTTGACGCTGCCCTGGGGGGTAAGACCGGATTCGATCTGTTTGACATGAAAAACCTCGTGGGAACCTTTTATCCTGCCCGGCATATTTATATGCCCCTTGCGGCGCTTAAAACCCTGCCGAACCATGAATGGAAGTCCGGCATGGCGGAACTCATTAAGACCGCCGTGTTGGACACGAATGATACTGAGGGGGAGTTCCTTTCCCTCCTTACCTCCCTGCATGGCGCCTTCGAGGAGGAGGGATTCCCTCAAAGCCTGGTGGAGCATCATCTTGACCAGCTTGTGGCGAGTATACGCTGTTCGGTGCTGGTCAAAGGCCGCATCGTGGCGGCGGATCCCCAAGAAACCGGGGAGGAGCGGGCCCTTTTGAACCTGGGTCATACCTTCGCCCATGCCCTGGAATCTGCCGCGGGACTCGGCCGTCTCTCCCATGGCGAGGCCGTTGCCTGGGGCATGGCCCGGTCCTGTGAACTGGGACGCGCATTGGGCATTACCCCACCGGAGCGGGGGGAAGAAATAACCGGCCTGCTCCGTTCCTTTGGCTACGAAACCGCGGCTCCTCATCCCTTGATGGGGGACAGGCATGCGTTTATCCGGGCCTTGGGGGGGGATAAGAAAAAGAAAGCCGGAAAACTCATGTTTGTCGTCCCCGGCGGGCGGGGCGCCCAGCTTGTTTCCATGGAAATGATAGGGCAGCCGCTTTTGGAGCGTATTATCCAAGGAGGGCCTTCAGTTTGAATACCCATAACCGGCCATCCCGGCACACTATCCACTCCCTGTTCTCGGATCGATTTTCCGCTCCAGGGAATATTCCAATCCTCTGCTTGCTTTGGTGGTTCTGCTTCTTGCAAACTCCGCTTTTTGCCCAGGAATTGGATAGCGACCGCGTGGAATCAATAACCAATGGGGAGATCGGGGAATCCGAGGAAATGGTGGAGCCTTCGCATACGGCAGAAGATGAGCCCATCGTTTTTTATATCATACGAAAGATTGATTTTAGCATAACCGGTCGTACCCGCCCATTTGCCCTGTATATCCACGGTGAGTTTCAGGAAGGAGTGCGTATAACCGGCCAGGCTGATCTTGAAAAGTATATTAAAGATAAGACCCAACTCCTCCTTAATCAGCGGGTTTTGGAATCGGTTCATATTGCATACACCCTCGGATCCCCCGGTGAGGACGGTCTCGTGCCGGTGGACCTCCTGGTTAGTACCGTCGATACCTGGAATATCATCGTCCTCCCCAAGCCCCAATTCGATTCCAACACCGGTTTTGAATTAACCTTAAAGGCCCGGGATTATAATTTTTTTGGCGCCATGAACCCCCTGCGCGTTGACCTGGGGTATGCGCTTGAGGAAGATGAACTGGGGGAATTTTCCAAGGGTTCCTTTAAATTCGAGATTGATTCGGACACCCCCTTTAAAGCCTTTGGGTATACCTGGAACCTGAATTTTGATCATATTTTTGCCTATACTTATGAAGAACCTTTCTCTTATAAGAACATCACCGGCATTTCCATGGAGCTTCCCTGGAAATGGACCACCTTTACCTTCGGCTTTGAGGAAAATTTTATTCTTAACGAGGAAAACGACGATAAGTACAAAGAAAAATATGGAACCTATTTTCAGGATACCTGGTACCTGTCCAGTGAACTCTATACCGCCTGGAAAATTCCCCTGAGTCTTGATGTCGGTACGTTCGGTAAACTTACCTACACCCCAAAATTGTCGGGAAAGCTCAACTACCGTCCTGGGGGGGAACTGGATTATCTGCGGAAGGGACCGGTCATAACATTCAATCAAATCCTCGGATTTGGCCGAATAGACTGGATAGGGAATTATCGGAGCGGCGTGGAAGCGTCTCTGGGCAATACCAATGCCTTCAACGTGTATAAAAAGGGATGGGATAACAATATTACGGTTTCCGCTACCGGGCATAAACTGGTTACCGGATTTTTCGGTGTTTCAGGCCGCCTCCAATACCGGCATTGGTTTTATGATAACTCGGAAGATATCTACGACAGTGCGGGAGACAGTCTTCGGGGGGTGCTGGATAAATCCTTACACGCCGATTATATGCTTGCATTGAACCTGGATTTTCCCTTCCAGGCGCTACACTTTGTTCCTTCCGAGTGGTTACACAACCAGAAACTGCATTTCTTTGATTTTGATTTGCATGTTTCCCCCATAATTGATATGGCGCTGATTCGGGACCCGGTAGCAGATATTGATTTTTCTTTCAAAGCAATGTTATTTTCAGGAGGCGTAGAATTTCTTCTTTTTCCCCATTTTACGCGTAGTTTTTATATACGGGCCAGCATCGGATTTAACCTGAAAGCATGGGCAAAAACCGGATCCCTCCCTGGAGGGGATAACCGGGAAATTTTCATCGGTATCGGGCATCATTACTAAGCGTGCGGTAGTATGAAACTAAAATTAATCCTTTCTTTACTCATTGAGCGCGAAAAGCGCCAATTGATATTCGTTCTTTTTGTATTGTTTATCATGGGATGTATTGAATTAGTCGGCATTGGTTCAATTGGCCCCTTTATTTCAATCGTATCGAACCCCCAAATCATTCATACCAACGTATATATAGATAAAGTATACACCTATTTTAACTTTGCTTCAGATAAGAATTTTATCATCGCCAGTGGTATAACTGTCATAATTGTGCTGGCTTTAAGTAATTTTTTTCTCTCTTGTGTTAATTTTATTATATATTATTATTCCGCTAAACGGAGACATTCAATCGCGATGCGTCTTTTGGAGAAATATCTGCGGCAGCCCTATATTTTTTACTTAAATGTCAACACCGCCGAATTATCAAGAAATATTTTAGGTGATGTCAGCACCTTTGTGAGCAGTGAACTCATCAATCTATTGCATCTTATCTCTAGTGCCATCATTGCGATATCCATCGTTATCTTACTGGTAATCGTTAATCCGCTCCTGGCATTAGTTATCAGTGCGGTACTTGGTCTTGCGTATATTATCATCTTTTCAATTATCAGAAAATTTCTTGCCAGAAAGGGCGTAGAACGGTCTATTCAAAACACCTTAAAATACAAATATATTAATGAGACCTTTGGCGGCATTAAGGACATCAAAATTTTAGGTAAAGAACAGGTCTTTCTTAATTTCTTTTTTGGACCTTCTAAAAAATTTGCCATGAATGACGCCATCAGTGAGGTTGTCAATGATCTTCCCAAATACATGATTGAAACTCTTGCGATTGGCGGAATAGTCGGTGTGATTATTATGATGATCCATTCCGGCGCCCAAATTGATGAATTTCTTCCGGTCTTGACGGTTTATGCCTTTGGCGCATACCGGCTTTTACCGCTGCTTCAAAAGATATTCCGGGCGGTTGCAAGCATTAAATATAACTTTCCTATTGTAGAGAATCTCAATCGAGATTTTAGAGAACTTCCTGAAGGTCTTGTCTTAACCAATGAAGATACTCCCCGGCTTGCTTTTCGGGGAAGCATAACCCTTGAACATATCGTTTTTTCTTATCCCAACACCAATAAAGATATTATTAAAAATCAAAGCATTACCATTGCGTCCAATACATCCGTGGCCCTGGTTGGTTCCACTGGCTGCGGAAAGACAACCTTGGTAGATATCCTTTTAGGATTACTGGAACCCCAAAGTGGAAAAATATACATTGATAACCAGGAAATCAACGATACCAACAGGAAAAACTGGCAGAAGAACCTGGGATATGTTCCCCAGTCAATTTATTTAACCGACGATACTATCCGCCATAATATCGCCTTTGGGATCGATCCTAAAAAAATAGATGATGCGGCAATTATCCGGGCTGCTCAATTGGCGAATATCCATAGGTTTATTGTTGATGAACTGAAAAATGGGTACGACACCATCATTGGCGAACGGGGAATCCGGTTATCCGGCGGCCAGCGGCAGCGCATTGGTATTGCCCGTGCGGTCTATCATGATCCTTCGGTCCTGATTCTGGATGAGGCTACCAGCGCCCTGGACAGCTTAACTGAAAACGCGATCATGGACGCCATTAAAAACCTGAGCCATAAAAAGACCATCATCATGATTGCCCACCGGATAACCACGGTCAAAAACTGCGACATGATTTACCTGATGGATAAAGGCATCATTGTTGATTACGGCGATTATGAAACCCTGTATCATAAGAACGCAGCGTTCAGGAAAATGGCGGATGGGGTGTAAAAATACTGAGCAGCGAAAAAATGATCGCGAGAGGCTGTTATGCTTATATTGCATATCAAGGTAATGCCTATTCATTTGTTTATCAGAACAGCTCATACATGGTAACCGCATTACAAAGTTTTTATTTGAAGGTGAAAAATGAAGAGATACTTTATTTTAGTTTTACTGCTCTCCCTTATATTTGCAGGGGTTCTTTCGGCCCAGGAAGCGCTTAAATCCATTGAAGAAGATTACTATGATTTTCTTGCATTACAAGGGTTGACTGAACGTCCGTATTTGAACTACCGAACATTGTCGGATTCGGTGTGGGCTATCGACGAACAAGCTCAACATTCTTGGCAGGGCGTAAATCTGGGAACCAGGCGGCATCTATTCGGTGACGTGTTCATGCGCATCTATGGCCCGGAACTGTTTTCTTCGTTCAACACGGCAGCGCCCTACGGACAGAATGACGGCGCCCTCTGGCAGGGCAAGGGCTTTAACGCAAGCCTTACCGGCGGTGTGCGCTTTGAAGGGTACGGCGTTGAGTTGACCTTTAAGCCGCAACTGGCGTTTAGTCAGAATCTAGAGTTTGATATAATGAAACCGGAAATGTCCGGGACAAACTATGCTGATAAAGCCGCTCTGTATGGTTACTTTTGGGGTAGGGTCGATGCGCCTCAACGATTTGGAGATGAGCCATTTTTTACTTATGACTGGGGCGATACGGAAATCCGTTATACATGGAAAACCTTAACCATCGGATTCGGAACCCAGGCAATATGGCTAGGACCAACGTATCTCAATCCGATGTTGCATTCAAATAACGCGCCGACCTATCCCAAGCTGGATATCGGATTACGGAAACAGCCCGTTACCATTCCATGGATTAACTGGTATGCTGGTGATATTGAAGCACGGATGTGGGTGGGGTATTTGTCGGAATCAGCGTATTTTGATAACAACAGTTCAAATGACCACAATATGTTTCATGGGTTATCTTTAGCGTATGCTCCGTCGTTTTTATCCGGTTTAACTCTCTCTGTAAACAGAGTATGCCTTGTTCCTTGGGAATGGGAAAACCTAAAATATGTTATTCCATTGGCTGAGAATACGATTGAAGATCAGAAAGCTTCTTTTGCGTTTTCGTGGATCTTCCCGCAGGTAGGATTTGAAGTATTTGGAGAATTGGGGATTGATGATTTTATAGGCGGCGGGGTATGGCAATACATCCGTAATCCCTTTCATACTACTATCTATACCGCCGGATTGAAAAAAACAGTGAATATAGTACCGAAAAAACAAATTTATGGTAAAATCATCTTTGAATCAAACTGGTTTGAAAAAACACAAGATTACCAATTAACGGGATATTCATTTTATTTTCACCATCTGATAACCCAGGGGTATACCAATGGCGGACAATGGCTGGGAAGCGGAATTGGATCCGGTGGTAACAGTCAATACCTTGCTTTTGACGTATATTATCCCCAGGGCAATACGCTGTTTTTTATTACGAGAAATAATCCTGATCAAGATTATTTAGATAAAGATGCAGCTATCAAAACAGCGCGTCCGTATCCATATTTCTCCAAAGCTAATTTTGTTGTTGGATTTTATACAAATTACTTTATCAATTCTCTATTTGCG
>JAITNP010000001.1 GCA_031290455.1 Treponema sp.
GACGAAACAGGCTCCAAGAAACCGGCCCATGCCTTTTTCGTCATACTACCAGCTCCTTGGGGCTTGCTCAAGAACTCCGTCAGCCCATCAGCGATAAAACACGTATCAAGCCTCGCTGACCAAACACATCCATTCCGCTTCGGCGGCTAACTCATCCCCCACATAGGCTTTGCCGGACTGCTTTATCATCTTGGGGGAGACCCTCAGATTCAGAATCTCCGAGCGGACATCCTCGCCGGGACGTACCTGGCGGCGAAATTTCACCTTGTCCACCGAGGCCAGGAAGAAAAGCGCCGTCCCCCCAAGGATGCCGATTTTACGCAGCCCCGCCCCCCCTGACTGGGCCATGGTTTCTATGAGGATGACTCCGGGTACCACGGGGTATTGGGGAAAATGTCCTGGAAAGAAAAATTCCTCTTCGGTAAAGACATGGCGGGCAACGATTTTATCCGTATCCGCCGTGATAATCTCATCCACAAAGAGAAAGGGTTTCCGGTGGGGCAGGAGGCTGGCAATCTCACTCATACATACCTCCTGAACACCACTACCCCGTTATGGCCACCAAAACCCAGGGACCCCGACGCGGCGATGTTAATGGTGCCGTATTGAACGATGTTAGGTACATAATCAAGATCGCATTCAGGATCGGGGTGATCGAGGTTGATGGTGGGAGGGTAGAACCCTTCCCGGATGGCGAGAATCGAGGCAATGGCTTCGAGTCCGCCGCTCCCCGCGACGCAGTGGCCGGTCATGCCCTTGATGCTGGACACCTTCATCTGATAGGCATGGTTACCAAAGGCTCGTTTTATCATCTTAGTTTCCGTGGGATCGTTGATCTCCGTGGAGGTTCCGTGGGCATTGTAGTACTGCACCTCCTCAGGCTTGACCCCTGCGTCCTTGAGGGCGCCGGTGATGGCTTTGCATCCTCCTTCCCCTGATGGATCCGGAGAGGTGATATGATAGGCGTCGGAGGAAACCCCATAGCCGGCGAATTCCGCCAGGATCGGCGCCCCCCGGGCCTTCGCGTGTTCCTCGCTTTCCAGCACTAAGATCCCGGCAGCTTCCCCCAGAACAAAGCCGTCCCGGTCAGCGTCAAAGGGACGGGAGGCCTTTTCCGGCTCGTCCACCCGCTTGGCGGACAGGGCCTTGAGCATCTGGAAGCCTCCGATGGCGAAAGGGACCACACAGGCTTCGCTTCCCCCGGAGACCACCACATCACAGCGACCAGAACGGATAAGGTCCAGGGCCTGTCCCAAGGCGTCGGTACCGGAGGTACAAGCTGTTACCTGGGTAAAAGCCGGTCCTTGCATACCAAAGAGGATGGAAATATTGCCCGCCGCTTCGTTCCCGATCATGAGGGGTATCGTTAAGGGCAGCATGCGCCGGGGGCCGTTATCAAACAATTTATGAAAGGACTCGGTAACAACCTCAAATCCACCGATACCGTTACCCAATACCACGCCAGTCATAGCGGGATCGCTGATTATCCGCTGGCCCCCGTCTTCAGTGGCTTTCAGGAGCCGTGCCTGATTCAGGGCCTGGGCCGTTGCGGCAACCGCAAACTGGGTAAACCGGGCCATCTTGCGGGCGTACTTTTTATCTATCCATAGCGCAGGGTTAAAATCCTTAACCTCCCCCGCAATGGTTACATCAAATCCCGTGGTATCAAAAGCGGTAATCCTACCGATACCGCTCTTTCCTTCCTTGAGGGATTGGGCAAATTCTTCCACCGACAGCCCGATAGGGGAAATGACCCCCATGCCGGTAACGACAACTTTCTTTTTCATATACATACCATCCATCCATGCTTCCTTACATAAACATCCCGCCATCCACAGCGAGCACCTGTCCGGTGATGTAGGAGGAACCGTCCGAAGCAAGAAACAGTGCTGCCTCGGCGATATCCTCGGGTTTTCCGATTCGTTTCAAAGGAATATGTTCCATCATAGCGGTCTTTGCTGCCTCCGGCATGGCATCGGTCATGTCCGAGGCAATGAACCCCGGCGCCAAGGCGTTGACCCGGATGCCCCGGCTTGCGGTTTCCTGGGCTAAGGTCTTGGTGAGACCGATGAGTCCCCCCTTGCTGGCGGCGTAATTTGCTTGGCCGCCGTTTCCGTGGATCCCCACCACACTGGCCATGTTGATGATCGACCCCTTCCGCCGGCGTATCATATCCCGCCCCACGGTCCGGGCAACGAGGAAGGCGGCGGTGAGGTTCACATCCAGGACCTTTTGGAAATCCTCAAGGCTCATCCTAAAGGAAAGATTATCCTTGGTGATGCCCGCGTTATTCACGAGGATATCAAAGCCCTCCGCTTGTTTAAGCGCCCCTTCGATGATATTTTCCACTGCATCAAGGCTACCCAAATCCGCCGGGATCCAGTGGAACCTCCCTGATGCCTTGGAAATCCGTTCTTCCAGATCAGCGGGGTCTTTGGTCCCAAGCCCCCACACCTCGGCCCCTTCGGTTAAAAACCGGTCTGCTATGGCCCTGCCAATGCCCCGGGAAGCTCCGGTAACCAGCGCCTTCTTATCCTGTAATAGCATCTATCTTCTCCTCACGCATCAATTTCTTGCACCGTTCCGGCGGTGAAACAGGGCAGCGTGCTGCCCGAATCTTTCCATAAACCCTGGAGCACCTTTCCCGGACCGGTTTCCAACACCCCTTCGATGCCCTCCTGAGCGGCGACGGCCCCTTCTTCCTCAACCCAGCGCAAAGGCTCGGTGATCTGCCGAAAGGCCAACTGCTTCGCTTCCACCCCTGAAGAGACCCGCCGGCCCGTTACGTTGGAATAAATGGGAATGGCCGGATCATTGAATTGAACCGATTCCAGGACCGGGCCGAACTGCTCCGCCGCATCGGCGATGAGCGGGGAGTGAAACGGGCCCGCCACCGGGAGCCGGAGCACCCGCCGGGCCCCTGCTTCCTTAAACCGGGTTTCCCCTTCTTTTAAGGCGGCGGCGGTTCCAGCCACCACGGTCTGTCGAGGGGAATTGATATTGGCGGCATACAGCCCCGATAAGCCCATGGTTTTCCACTCGGCGATGAGGGCTTCCACCCGCTCAGGGGCAAGCCCAATCACCGCTGCCATGCCCGGGGCCGCCGCACCGCTTTCCGCCTTGATGCGATCCGCCGCAGCCTGCATGGCCGCGCCCCGGGCCTTGACCAGACGGAAACAGTCCTCAACAGAAATGACCCCCGCCATGGCCAGGGCAGCGTATTCTCCCAGGCTAAAACCCGCGCACCCAGCGGGCCGCACCCCCTGTTCTACCAGGTACGCGGCAGCGGCCAGGTTTGCCAGGGTGATTGCCGGCTGGGATACATCGGTCCGTTTCAGGGTTTCATCATCGGACTCTTTGATAAGGGCCTGCATGTCCCTGCCGATAATTTCCGCAGCCAGGGCAAAAAGCCTTTTAACTTCATCGCTTTTTTCCAAAAAGTCCAGGGCCATGCCCCGGTACTGGGCTCCCTGTCCGGGAAACAAGAAAACAACGGTTTGATCCTTTATTATCATGCCTTTTCTACCATATAATAAGATTTCCCCCATAGGTTAAGCCCGCGCCAAACCCTATGGTCATGATGAGATCCCCTTTTCGCAGCTCCCCGGCCCGGTTGAGTTCGTCGAGGGCAATGGGGATCGATGCCGCCGAGGTGTTGGCGTATTCCTGGATATTGAGGAAGAACTTTTCCTCCGGTATGCCCAGGCGTTTACCCGCTGCCTGGACGATCCGGGCGTTGGCCTGGTGGGGCACGATCCGGCTCACCTCATTGATGGTGATGTTTTCCTGGGCCAGGAGGTTTTCTATGGTTTCGGTTACCGATTTAACGGCAAAGTTATAGACCGCCCGGCCATTCATCTCGATATGCGGGGGCATCCCATCGAGATCCCCCGGCTTATAGGGGTTGCGGGATCCTCCCCGCCACATGATAAGATGTTCTGTCCCGGAACCGTCTGCCCCCAGGATGGTTCGCAGAAGCCCCTGTTTTGCCGGCCCCGCTGAGGGGTTTTCGGTCCTTTCAACAATCGCCGCTCCCGCACCATCCCCAAAAAGGATGCACATTCCCCGGTCGGTCCAGTCAACGAACCGGGACAAGATCTCCGAGCCGATTACCAAGGCCCGCTTTCGCCCACTCCTGGTCCCCAGAAGCCCGGCGGCGATTTCCAGGCCGTAAATGAAGCCGCTGCAGCCCGCCGTAATATCCAGGGCCGCGGCGTTCCTGGCGCCTAGTTTGTCCTGAACAACACAAGCGGTTGAGGGACACCCCAGGTAATCCGGAGTAGCGGTCCCCAGGATGATCACATCCAGCGTGAGGGCCACTTGTGTCATATCCCCTGTTTCATTCCCGCTGCCTTCCTGTGCGGCCACCATGACCAGGGCCTGTCTCGCCGCTTCCAGGGCCAAATCGCTACACGCCGTGTCCTCATCCGCGATATGCCGGGCACCTATCCCCGTATGGGATCGGATCCACGCATCACTGGTATCGAGTTTCGCTGCCAAATCATGGTTGGTAAGCCTTCTGGGCGGAATGGCCCTCCCAGTGGCTATAATTTCGATTGCCATAACACTACCTTCACATGACAAAAATATCATTTTTGTCATGGTTTAACAATAGCAAAGTGCTTGAAAATGTCAAGATTATTGAGCCGCTTTCAAAACGCGGGTAATGGCAGAAAAGCCTTCTCTGGACATTTTAATAAAG
>JAITNP010000051.1 GCA_031290455.1 Treponema sp.
CCATACCACCCCTCCCCCCCGCCGCCGCCGCCGGCCGCCCCGCCCCCCCCCCCCCCCCCCCCCCCCCCCCAATAATTCATTCTACTACACAGAATTACATACATCTTCCAATCAACCTCTCAAGAGTATTACTATTCCTCCCATACGATATCATATTTAGAGAATCAGTAATTTCCACCCTCCATATAAATATAAAGTTGTCTATGACAACCCAGATTACTCAATAAAACCTTATATTAATATATAACACATTTATTTTGCTTTGTCTATATAAAATGCGAAAAAAATGAAAAAATTAGGCAAAATCTTAGGGTAATGGCAGACGGTACCGACTCCTCTCCCCTTGGGGATGTCATTCCTTCTATAACTAACCATCGTCTCCATGCGGTGAAATGAAAACTGGCTCCGAACAGGAGATGGTGAGCTGTTTGACTCGCAATCTCCGCATGAAAAGGAGTTCCTTGCAAGTTTTAGAAAGCTTGTGCCGGAAATCCAGGAATATACGGTGTTCCCTATTGATCTGTCCCGGGGAAACGAAGTTTTGAAGAATCTGCGGGGCAAAATATGTTCCGGGATACGTTCCTGCGATTTCTGGGGTGCGTACCAGCGGTTTTCCCAAGATTTAGCAACGGTCATCATACAGCGGTACGAAGGGTTTTTGAGTATAGCCTATTGAGGGAATCTTTAAATTCGTTACCTCGGTGTATGTACAGAATTAATAAATCGTTTTAAAACTCTTAAAGGATCTTCGTACTGCTCAAGCCTGATATGGAATTCATAGTCCTTACCGGAGATAACCCGTATGGTTTTTCCAATACAATCCAGGGTCGGCTGAGAACCGGTATCAGGGAAGAATTGAGGCTTTTTCGGAATAAACATACATTCCTTGCCGTCAAAACGAATGATGGCAATATTCGGTGGTAGGGGTACCAGAAATATCAGAAAATCCGAAGTCCCCCCCCCGAGGGTTAAGGAATACCCGGGTTTAAGGATATGCATGTTCCGGCTTCCTATGGCGGTATTCTGATCCTCCACAAACAGGGATACCAGCGGGGGCCCCTCATCCTGGGCTGTAAGTTTATCCACGAAAGTCCGGTTGTGAATTTCTTCAATGCGCTTTAATAAGAGGAAAATGACCAGGGCTACAACAAGAACCACCAGGTTCCCCAGGCCGATCAGGAGGGAAAGGAAGGATTCTCCAGACACCCGTACCGGGGTCTCCCGAGGAGGCTGCTTTCTCACAACCGGAGGTGGCGGAACCATCTCTACCGGTGGTATAACCGGAACTTCCTCCACTATACCCGGAATCGGCAGGAGCCTTTCAGATGGAACGATCCCGGTCCCCTTGTCAGCAGGCTCAGATAAAGCCGGGGCCGTTTCTAAGGGTGGCAACGCCTCGGCAGGAGAGGGTCTCACCGGAAGGGGCGGTGCCACTGACGGCGCCGATTGTGATACTGGTGGCGTCTGGACCGGCGGTACGGCGGCTTGGGGCGTCGTCTGCGACGGCGCCGGGAGAATCGGCCTGGCGGCTTGAGTCGATGGACCAGGAGTGGGCACTACCTGCGACACTGGTGGTGGCGTCTGTGTCGGTGGTACGGCAACTTGGGGTGTTGTCTGTGGCTGTACCGGTATAATCGGCCGGGTAACTTGAGCGGATGGAACAGGAGGAGGCGCACCCTGCGACACCGGTGGTGGCGTCTGGACCGGCGGTACGGCGACCTGGGGCGTCGTCTGCGACGGCGCCGGGAGAATCGGCCCAGTGGCTTGAGTGGATGGAGCCGGAGTGGGCGTACCCGGTAACACCGCTGGTGGTGTCTGGACTGGCGGTACAACGACTTGGGGTGTCGTCTGTGGTGGTGTTTGGGCCGGTGGTACGACGACTTGGGATGTCCTTTGCGGCGGAGTCTGGATAGACGGCGTTGTTGTTTGCGGTGTGGGCCCTGGCGTAGGTTGCGGATCCGGCTGCAAAGCTGTGGCCGGCGGGGTCCTCGCAGGAATCTTCACAAAATCAAGGCCAATTCCCACCCGGTTTAGACGAGTGTTGATATTGGCAATCAGCGACTGAATACCGGCGGCATTCAAAGCCGGGGAGGAACTTCCCGGCGCCAGGTTGCTATTCCCGTTGGAGATGAGCACTATTTTTTTATACCCCGTACCGGGGATGGAAGCAACGTACCGTTCGGCAAATCCGAGGGCATCGGGAATATCCGAATAGGGGTCCAGAGGATACATCAAAAATATACGGCCTAAAATGGTTTCTACATCTCGCTGCCCCTCAATACGGCGGACAATCTCTATCCGGGCACGCTCTGAAAAGGTGATGAAATGAAAGGTATCGCCCATACGCAGATATTGCCGCAAAAACGACCCGGTTATATAATCCCGTATTTCCTGGCGAATGTCATTCATGCTTGATGAGGTATCCAGGAGCAGCACCAGATCAATAGGACCACTGCTACCTCCCCTCGGCGCACTGCTATTCCCAACGAACTGACTTGACTGACCGGCTACAAAACCCCCAGACCCTAGGACCAATATGAGTGCGAATAGTATTAGTTTCATAGATACCTGCTCATCATACCAATGCAATTCAAGACCCCCTTTGTAACCAACCGGGTTTCGAAGGGGGTCCCATACCTACAATACGTTCAAAATGATACCGCCGAGATTCCCTCTACCGCATAGGCAATTTTTTCATCATTGATTGAAAAATCAAAGCCTTCCCCCAGGGTCTTATTCAGGATAGTGCCCCCAAAGGGAGAAAGATAGGATATGATCCGGTTTTCCGGGTCCGATTCCCAGGGGCCGAGGATGGTATACTCCTCGTGCTGTCCACTGGCAAGGTTTAACAGCGTAACCTTGGTCCCGAAAGATACCCGATTGGTATTGATCGCCGCGGGATCGAAAAGCTGGGCCCGTTCAATCTCAGCTTTCAGCTTTGCCACCGTCGCATTGAGGATTTCCTGTTTCTCCTTGGCGGCCTTGTACTCCGCATTCTCCCGCAAATCCCCCAGGGATAGGGCAAAGGCGATCTCCTTGGAATTGGCCGGCACCTCCACTTCCATGATATGGGCCAACTGCCGCTGTTTTTCCTCGTACATGGCCACGGTAACCATGAGGCCCCGGGTGGTAACCGTCTTTTCCACATCCCCGAAGAATTTGAAATCCGGCCGCTTGTCCAGAATACGGCTGCGGAGCTTGAGCTTGTCCGTGGGATCCAGGTCCTTGACATCCTGAATCAGGGTATATATCCGGATGATGGTATCCGAATCTACTTCATCGAGAAAGACATTCAGGACCCCCTCTTTAAACAGGATGGTATAGACCTGCTTATTGATCTTCCGGTTTTCGGTGGTGTCCCGGTGATTGCCAATTTCCCGGTAGGTAATATCCAGGACATGCACGAGGGTGATGAGCTGCTTTTCAAAGGGAATGCCTGCCTTTTTAAACCATGGCTCCTCCCGGACATTCTTGAAAAACCATACCACCACCTCCCGGTATTCCCGATAATTCTCGAAGGCATTCAGGGTCATGGAAACAAGCTTGTCTTCGTACCCTTCCTTTTCAAGGCTGACGATAATAGTCGTGGACAGGGCATAAGGAAAGAGCTGCACGTATATATCGGCCCACCCGGGAACAAAGAGCTTGATGTGACGGAGCAATTCTTCCTTGAGTTTATTGTCCTTGAGATTGGAAAACAGCATCGGTACATCCTCGATATTATCAAAAATATCGAGAAAATTCAAATGCAGCTCCGTTCCCAGATGGGGATACCGGCCCACCAGGTCCTTCACTAGAAGATAGGACGCCACCACCTGTTCATTCACCTGACTGTAGGAACGCAGGTACCCTGAAAAATAGGCGAACATTTCAATAAAGAATTCCGAATCCAGCTCCGCATCCGGTTGGGTTACATAGTTCCGTATGGTCTCGGCCCGGTCAAAGAAATTCCGTTCGGCCTTGAACTCATTAAAGAGTTTTTCCTCCATGCTGATGGGCCGTTCCCGAACCGTAAAGATATCAATGTTGTCAGGACTTACCCCAAAGGACGGATCCGATTTGAGGACCTCCCGTGCCTTGGTACTCCAGGTGGTCCATTCCCCGGTGGACAGTACCGAAGGCACCAGTTCCGCCTTAATCCGCTTTAGGTCGCAGGAATTATCAAAACTCTTGATGATCGTTTTTAAGGCCCAGACAAAATCGTTTTTGACCTGATCATGGAGCTTCTCTTTCTTCCACACGGCCTTTAAAACCCAGATATGGTTCTTCGACAGGGTCTGCAGGGCATTAACCGCCATTTTGAGGGACATGGAATGGCCCCGCTTCTTGGAAAAATCAATGACGATCTCATCCCCCTGGACCCCGGCGATACGTCCGACCCCCCAGGTCCGGTGATACACGAAGTTGCCCTTATCAAAGGCAATGTGTTTTTCAAAGTCTGTGATGGCATCATGGATATTGCGGTAGTTCTGGGAAAGGTTGGATATCCGGATGTATTCTTCCAATTGGCTGTGGCCGGCATGTTTTTTCCGGAAACATTCAACAATATCCTTGCGCCCCTGGGCATCCCGTTCATCATACTGGAGGATGATCTTTAAAATGCTGATGGCAGTATCGATATCCTCCCGCTTTTTACATGAACCGTACACCCCCTGGAGGAGGAGCATCGCCTTATCTTCGCTGATATTCTTGGCGATCTTCTTTTGTACATGGAGAAAAAAATCAATCTCCAGGGGACAGTATTCCAGGAGCTTTTCCCAGATATCCTTTACATTGGTGAAAAGCTGCTTGTTGATATAGCGGTGGAGGGCCTTCTTGTAATAATCAACCGCTGCATCCAGGTTTGCCTGTTTTTCAAAATGTTCCCCCAGGGCCTTGGCAATGTCCGCCTCTTCCAAATCAACCTTGACCAGCCGTTCCCAGATGCCATACATAGCATCTTCCTCATTATCATTCTTATAACAATCCGCCAAAATCCGCAGGGCGAATTTGGATTCCCCGTAATCAAGGATCCGTTCGCAGAGGTATTGTACGATACTCCATTTATGGTTATCCACAAAGATGTTCACCAGGGTTATCAATGCCGAATCGTCGATAAGCTGCCGGGATAAGGCGACCATCCCGGAGAGATAGAGGGCGATAATACTGTTCTTGGTGTGGACCAGATGTTCATCGCAGGTTTTTTTGAGGTCATCATATTCCCGCGCTTCCCGGGCCTCTTTCAGAATCAGATCCAGTTCCTTAAACTGGTTGGTCGAATAATTATTGAGAGTGGCTCTGGTCCACTTTTCCTCATTCAGCATTTCCTGTACGTTCTTAAGGAGAGCTTCAGACATTTCGTAACTCCTCGCCCCACGGGCACTTATAACTAATTCCTATACCGTTCATATATAGCCGGATCGATGATTTTAATTTTCAGCATGGTATCTTCAATCAAACCAGGGTCCTCCCGGATATTCTCATAGTGATCGATCAACCAGAAATATCGATTAATAAGCCGGGGCCGGAGCAGCGTCTTATTATCCTCATGACCGCGCAATTCGCTTTCCAAGGAAAAGATGGACTGTTTTAACCGTCCCAGTTCAACCTGTTTCATCTCCCGTTTAACCGAAAACACCCCAAAGAGGCACCCATAAATGGGCATCCATTCTGCCAGTTCCTGCCCCGTGTACCCCAGCTCTTTTACCCGGTTCCGGAGCCGGATGATCATTTCCGATTCCATGGACCGCAGGTCAATGCTCTGGGCGTTCAGGAAGAATGCCTCCCGGAATAGCACCTTGGCCACCCTGGTTTCTTCTAACAGAGCATTGACATCCGCCAATTCCGAAAGAGTTTCTCCATCCTCCCGTTTAAACCGGGCCGCCTGTTCCAGGTACTTAATCGCCAAATCGTAGTTACCGACTCCCTTATAACAGCGGCCTACCTGCAATAAGAGGCCCGGATCATGCTGGTTTACCCCATCTCCCAAGACATCCTCAAAAGACTGCAAGGCAATGGAAAAGATATACCGCCGCAGCGCATAAAGGCAGGGATCATAGTCCTCCCCAATACGATCCAGAAACGTGTAAAAGGATTTCCACTGGGAAAGGATAAACCCACCCTTGTCATAGGCATCATGGAAATCAGGGAGCCGCTTTATCCGCTCAAGCCACCAATTGAGGCACTTTAAGGCGTATACCACCTCGGCATGCTCGAAATCTATCTTTAAGGCTTCCTCCAAGGCCTCAAGAGCCGAAGCAGCGTCAGAGACTTTCAGTCTGTCATAGGCTTTCTGAATGAGCCCCTGTACCGATATTTCCGTATTCATGGCTTGAAAACTTTCATACAATCAAATATAACGTATAGCCCTTATATTGTACCAATTCCCCCAAGTTTTGCAAGAGGGGTAAAGGCGGCGAAGCGGAGGGCGTGGCGTAAAAACATTTTTACGCCACGCCCTCCGCTTCCCCCGCTCTCGGCTGAATTCTTTGCCGAAGTGGTTATGCTTCTTGCGTGGTGTGATGGCTTGATTTGCTCAAGGTACTTGGGAGTTGTCCCCGTTTTGAGCAAATTCCGCATACTCAGGCTGGTCACCTGAGCCGTAATACCGCTCGAATATATGCTGTACCGCTTCTTGGGATTCCTGTAAAAAGACCAGGTGTTTTTCTAAAAAGGCGCACCCCTCCTCGGTCAGGTAGGCTTCGCCGCCGCCCTTGCCGCCTTGATGACGGACAACGACTGGAAAATCCAGCCATGCTTCAAGACCCTTGAGCAATTTCCAGCCCTTACTGTAGGACATTTTCATGATTTCACAGGCTTGACGAACATTACCGATTTGCTTAATGGCTAATAGTAATTTTATCATCCCGGGACCGCAAAAGGATTCATCCCGCCCCCCAGGAGCAACCAAAAAAATCTTAACCACTGGATTTACACCACGCTTCATTCCTCACTCCTCACTGATTATAGCATAACCACTGCTACTTCGCTTCCTTCAGCTAAGGCATCACTCCCCACCGGGATATCGACCAAACAATTACATCCTAAAAGAGAAAACAACCGCCCTGAAGCATGACCCTCCGGCAGGGTTACGAAACCTGCTTCCAGCCGGGCCCGGACAAACCGCCGCTGTTTACCTGAGTCCTTGGGAAAGGCGTTTTTCAGGATTCCCTGCTGCCGTTGGGGTTGTAAATCTCCGCGCCATGCCAGTTTAGCCAGAACCGGCTTTACTAATAGCTCAAAGGTAGTAAGGCAGGCGAAGGGATTCCCCGAGAGACCCATCAACAGCTTCCCTCGGTACACCCCACAGAGTACCGCGCTTCCCGGCTTACAGGCCATGCGCCAAAACAGACGTTCCGCTCCCAATACCTCAAACACCTCATGCATGATATCCTTATCCCCCACGCTGACCGCGCCGGTGGTGATAAGGATATCCACCTCATGAATACGAGTCTCAATCTCCTGGACAACCGAGGCCGCAACATCCACCATACCGGGAAGGACCTGTGGGGTGAAGCCCAGTTCCTCCAGGCGGCTCCCCAGGAGGACCTCGTTACTGTTGTATATCTTGCCGGGTAACAGGGGCGCGCCTGCCGGAGACAACTCATCTCCGGTACAGAGCAGCCCAATCCTGGGGGGGCGCATTACCGGTACGCTTTCCATGCCCATGGTGGCAAGGATACCCAGGTGCATAAACCGCAGCCGTTCCCCCGGGGGAATGAGCAATTGTCCAGTGCGGATATCCTCCCCCTGAAACACATAGTTCTGGTGATGCTTCAGGGGACGGAAAAGCAGGACAGCGGTTCCCTCTTCCTGCACCGCTTCCTTGGGGACCACACAATCACCCCCCACGGGAATGGCCCCCCCGGTCATGATCCGCACCGCTTCCCCAGGCATAAGGGCGCGGTCCCAAGGCTTCCCGGCATATACCGCCCCGGCAATCCGCAGCCGAACCGGACAATCCGCTGAGGCGGTCCGGGTATCCTCGCTCCGCAGGGTAAACCCATCCAGGGGGGACCGGTCAAAGGGAGGATTGTCCAGGGGCGCATAAATAGCTTCCCCGGTTACCAGACCCAAAGCCCGGCTTACCGGTATACGCTGGATTTCATTGATAGGCATAACCCTGGCCAACACTAGTTCCAGGGCTTTTTCCAGTTCTATCCTTTCCATAACCATCCCATTTTAACCAACAAAACGGACCAGCGGGCGTCCCTGTGCCGTCCGTTCAAGCACAAGCGCTGAAAGCAGCCGATCCATATCCCTGGTTCCCAAGGGACTCGGCAGGGTAATATTGGCCAGGTTCGCTACTGCAGCGGCGCTGGCTTTTATTGCATCCTCGGTACCGGACTTGAGCATGATAAAACAACCCGGCTGGACCACTTCCCGGAGGCTGTTGGATTCGCAGATGATAAGGGTATCCGGCAAAGCTTTTTCCAGGAAACCGGTATATGCCTCAGCAAGGGAACCACGGAGCGACCGGAGCCAAAAAACCTGAGCCGCCCCGGCCCGGAGCATTTGGATGGTATCTTTATCCGAGCCCCGGTCCTGTTCTTCCTCCAGAACATACTTTGATGCAATGCTGCAGGCCCCACAGCCCTCCCCGCCCCGGTGACAAGCGCCGCCTGCATGGGCAATAGTGGTAACCTTGAGTGCCGTAATTGAGAATCGAACTTTCCACCGGCGTATCAGTTCCATGGCCAGCGTCGTTTTACCGGAATTTCGTCCCGAAGAACCAATAAGGATCATCGATTGAGCAAAAATCGCCGGTTCCGAAGGGAAAACCGCATGCTTCATAGGTATATTCTATATCATTTTATAAAGTCAGCTACCCCACGCCTCAAGGCAGGGGCTTGTGGCTTGGGGTACACGCCTACCTTGCTCCACAAGATTTCTGCTTCTTCCCCTTGCGGGGGTTTCCACGGAAGTTTCACTTTCGCTCACCACGAAAGCCAGCACCGCCGTGTCCACAGACGTTACTTCCCTACGTTGCGTAGGTAGGTCAAAACCGTTATGTTTTAACATATATTAGCGTAACACACGTATTTGACTATAGTCAAGTATGGTTGTTACAAAATTCTCGTTGCCGCCTTATATCCACAGCCCTCAAGAGCATGGTTTTACGGCGGAACAGGAGAAAGGACGCATCAGTATTTTACGCGGTTCATGCTTCCGGAGAGTCTTGTACTAAGCCGTAGTATTCATCCTTGTTTGGCAGGGTTTTTCTCAACTCCCGGATGAATTCCCTGGTGTCGCCCATTTCCTCATAGGCGTCACAGGAATCAAGGTAACGCCGGGTAATGGTACAGTATTTGTACATCTTTTCCTGACCAAGCTTCTTCTTCCACTTGCCGGCGGCACACCGGATCCGCAGGACATACCGCTCATCCCCATGGAGTTTGGCCGGAATCAGTTTACAGTGGATACAATTGGCACAGTATATTTTTTCACTATGAAATTCTTCCTCCGCAATTTCCTGATTAATCCCCGGGTTGGGTTCCTGCGCTTCCCAGATTACCTGCTCCGTAGTTTCATACATGCTGTACCCGCCTTCCATGGTTTAGTGTTAAGATAGCTTAGAATGTATAAATATTCTATAAAATATGTGATTTTGTCAATATGCCCGGAACCATATTGACAATTTTAAATATTTATGCGACAATAAAACTATGAAAGAACAAAATTTAGCCGCTCTACTCCCCTGTTTAGGTACATTTCCATCATCAGGAAATGGGGTATGCTCTTCCCGCCATCGCTTCCGTCGTAGTTTCCGCTAAAACCGGTTCACCGTGTTTCCCTCTATAAATAAGTCAAAATATAGGGTATGACTATGATATGAGTCATAGTTATCAATGATATAGCTGTTATATTTTTTGATCATGGAGGAGGTTTGATTACATGATCGCGGGAATTATCGGCGCAACTGGCTATGCGGGAGCGGAATTAGTCCGGCTCTTGTCGGGGCATCCGGAGATTAAGGCCCTTGCCCTTGCTTCCGTAAGCTATGAAGGCAACCGAATTGAACATATATATCCCAATTTTCTGGGGAAGGTTTCGGCGCCCCTTACCAAGGTTGAAGCGGTGATTGCCGCTGCAGCGGTGGTGTTCGCGTCCCTACCCAATGGGGTGGGAGAGCCCTATGCCAAGGCGTGTGTGGAAAGGGGCATCCCCTATATTGATTTATCCGCAGACTTCCGTTTTGATGATGATGAGGCAACCTTTGCCGCATGGTACGGTAAGCCCTACGCATACCCTGCATTACGGAAACAATCGGTGTACGGCCTCCCGGAACTGAACCGGAGAAGCATCAAGGCATTGGCCGCTTCTGGCCCGGTGATCATCGGGAACCCCGGCTGTTATCCTACCGGGGCATCCCTCGGGGCTTTCCCCGCCTTGGCAAAGGGCCTTGCCGGGCCGGGGGTCATTATCGTAGACGCTGCTTCCGGGGTTACCGGGGGTGGCCGGGAACCGGCCCGGGGGTTCCATTACCCTGAGTGCGCCGATTCGGTTACCCCCTACAAGGTGGGGAGCCACCGGCACACCCCGGAGATCAGCCGGAATTTTAAGGCCATGGTGAACAGCGGAGCCGGCGCCCCAGCACAGAAAGAGCCGTCTCTCATCTTCACCCCCCACCTGGCGCCCATGAACCGGGGTATCCTCAGCACCATCTACATTCCCCTGACCGATATATGGCAGGCCACGGTTCCTGTTACCGGGGCGCCCCGCCCGCCGACCCAAGCGATCGAAGAGAAAACCGGGGAAATCCGGGAGTTGTACACCGAATTTTACCGGGATGAGCCTTTTGTGCGGGTGCTTCCTTCGGGGACTATCGCGGCCACGAGCCGGATACGGCAATCCAATCTCTGCGACATATCGGTTCATCTGGATCCAAGCGGAAAGACCCTCATTGTGGCAACTGCCATCGACAACATGGTTAAGGGCGCTGCCGGGCAGGCGGTTCAGAACATGAACATCATCTTTGGGTTTGATGAAACCACGGGGCTCTGCGCCATTCCGGCGTCATTTTAAGATGCATGAGAGGCATGTATGAAAAAATTGATGAAAGAAATTGATGGCGGGGTGTGTGCTCCCCAGGGATTTAAGGCAGGGGGTATCCGGTGCGGCATAAAGCCGGCATCCCAGAAACGGGACCTGGCCCTGATTTATGCGGAACGGCCCTGCACTGCGGCGGCGCAGTTTACCACGAACCGGGTGAAGGCCGCCAGCATTCTGGTAACCCAGGAACACCTGGCCCAGGGGAACATCCGGGGGGTGATCGCCAATTCAGGAAACGCCAATGCCTGTACCGGGGACGCGGGACTTGCGGCTGCCCGTCGTATGGCGGAACTCGCGGCTGAACACTGTATGCTCAAGCCTGAAGAGGTGGCAGTGGCCTCCACCGGGGTCATTGGGGTGCCCCTGCCCATGGTCGCCATTGAGTCGGGGATCGGCGCTCTGGCAGATGCCCTCCGCGGGGATGCCGCAGGGCATGAGGCGGCCCTGGAAGCCATCATGACCACGGATACCCGGAAGAAAGCAGGTTCCCTGGAAATTGAGATTGGCGGCGTGCCGGTGCGGCTGGGGGGCATGGTCAAGGGTTCCGGGATGATCCATCCCAACATGGCGACCATGCTTGCCATCATCACCACCGATGCCTGTATCACAAGGAATGCGCTGGACCAGGCCCTCAAAAGGGCGGTGAAACATTCCTTTAACCGGGTAACCGTGGACGGCGATACCTCGACCAACGATATGATCCTGGTCATGGCCAATGGCGCTGGGGGAAATCCTGCCATCAATGACCCTGCAAGTCCCGATTTTGACATCTTTGCCCTGGCCCTTGAACAGCTCTGCGTCACCCTTGCCCGCGCCATGGCCCGTGACGGGGAGGGGGCTACGAGGCTCGTAACGGTGACGGTCCGGGGGGCCACGGATGAAGATACCGCCGAGGTCCTGGCAAAATCAGTGGCCTCCTCAAGTCTCGTTAAGGCAGCCTGTTTTGGCGCCGACGCCAACTGGGGCCGGGTACTCTGCGCCCTGGGCTATTCCGGAGCGGCCTTTGATCCTGCCACGGTGGAGGTAACCTTCGCAAGCCGGGCAGGGACCATTACCGTATGCCGGGGAGGGGTGTCTCTTCCGTTTTCCGAGGATACGGCCAAGCAGATCCTCTCGGAAGAGGAGATCGAAATCCAGGTTGATCTACAATCCGATGTACCCGGGGCCGGCGGTCCTGGTGAAGCGGTCGTGTGGGGCTGTGATTTGAGTTATGAGTACGTCAAAATAAACGGGGACTATCGATCGTAATGAGGTTTTTATGAAAGATTCGGTTATCAATACCAATGACAGCGCCGAAGTGCTCATCCACGCGTTGCCCTATATTCAGCAATACCGGGGCAAAACCATGGTGGTCAAGTACGGTGGGAACGCCATGATCAATGGGGATATCAAGGCTGCGGTTATCCAGGACGTGATCCTCATGGGCTGTGTGGGGATTAGGACCGTATTGGTCCACGGAGGCGGCCCGGAGATCGAAGCCATGCTCAACGCGGTAGGAAAAGAGAGCCGCTTCGTGCAGGGGCTTCGCTACACCGATGCAGAGACCATGGAAATCGTGCAGATGGTCCTCTGCGGCAAGGTGAATAAGGACATCGTCTCCCTGATTCAGCAATCCGGAGGCCAAGCCCTGGGGCTTTGCGGCATTGACGGGGCCATGCTCAAGGCGCGGCGGCTCTGTTCCGCCGGGGAAGACTTGGGGTTTGTCGGAGAGATTGAAGCGGTGGACACCTCGATGTTGAACGCCGTGTTGGATTCCGGGGCAATTCCGGTGGTTTCTTCGGTTGCCCTGGGTGTCGGGGAAGCGGCGGGCCATGCCTTCAACATCAACGCCGACATTGCCGCCGCCCAGATCGCCGCGGCAATGGGGGCGGAAAAACTTATCCTCATGACCGATGTGCAGGGCCTTCTCCGGGATGTGCGTGACCCGGACTCCCTGATTAAAGCGGTTGACCGGACTGAACTGGAGGGGCTTAAAAAGTACGGCATCGTGAACAAGGGGATGATCCCCAAGGTGGATTGCTGCGGTCTCGCCTTGGACGGAGGTGTGCGAAAGGCCCATATCATTGATGGACGCCTTCCCCACGCCATCTTAATCGAACTCTTTACCGATGAAGGAATTGGAACCATGATAGTGAATAGGGAATAGTGGGGAGACTGCATACTTATTTGCATACTTATTTAAGGAGGAATTATGGCTGATGTTTTTATGCATACTTATCACCGGCTGCCGGTAACCTTTGTTAAGGGGGAGGGGGCTTGGCTTACAGATGTACCGGGGAAGCGGTACCTGGATTTTACCGCCGGGATTGCCGTGAATTGTCTGGGGCATGGGTACCCGGCACTGGTCAAGGCCATTACGGAACAGGCGGCCCGGTTCAACCATGTCTGTAATTATTATCAGAGCGATGTGTCCGTTGCCTTTGCGGAAAGGCTGGTTGCCGCGTGTGCGGGGATGCGGAAGGTCTTTCTGGGTAATTCCGGGGCTGAGGCCAACGAGGGGGCCTGCAAGATTGCCCGGAAGTATTCCCTGAAAAAATACGGACCTGGGCGGCACCGGATCGTAACGCTCAAGGGGAGCTTCCACGGGAGGACCATCACCACCCTTTCGGCCACGGGACAGGAAAAGTTTCACCGGGATTTTGGTCCTTTTACCGAGGGGTTCCTCTTTGTTCCGCCGAGGGATGTAGCCGCCCTGGACCGGGCGCTGGATCCTTCATCGGTGGCGGGTCTTCTCATTGAAGCTATCCAGGGTGAAAGCGGCATACTCCCCCAGGAACAAGCCTATATCGACGCGGCGGCACGGTTCTGCGCCGAGCGGGATATCCTCCTCATGTTTGATGAAGTCCAATGCGGGGTGGGGCGAACCGGGACCTTCCTGGCCTGTGAAGCCTACGGGATACAGCCCGATGTTGTTACCCTGGCCAAGGGCCTTTCCGGTGGGGTGCCGGTGGGCGCAGTTCTCGCGGGGGAGAAGGCTGCGGATGTGTTCGAGACCGGGGACCACGGCAGCACCTTTGGGGGAAACCCGCTGGCTGCGGCGGCAGGATTGGTGGTGTTACAAACCGTGAATAATCCCCTGTTTCTTAAAGAGATTGTCCTGAAAGGGGAAAAGATACAGACAGCCCTCACCTCCTGGAATCACCCCGCCATCAAAGACGTCCGGGGCCGGGGGCTGATGATCGGGGTTGATATCACCACCGAAGCCTGGTCAATGCTGGAAGCCGCCCTTGCCAAAGGGTTGCTCATCCTTTCGGCGGGGCCTAATACGCTGCGCTTCCTCCCCCCCTATACCATCACCGATGCCGAGATAGACCAGGGACTGGGGATACTGAAGGGGGTCTTAGATAGCCCATGAGGGGAATGAGGAGCGAGGAGTGTTTTACTATGGACAGGAGTAGCGGTTTTCCTCTATAACTGAGAGTATGAAACTATCCAGTTTACTCATCCCTGAGTTGGTGCTTCTCAAAAAGCCTGGTAAGACCAAGGAAGTGTTGCTTGATGAACTGATTAGATCGCTATACCGTACCCGGCAGCCTATTCCGGTTCCCGAAGCTGAAGTCCGTAGGGCGGTGTTGGATCGGGAACAGTTGGGCGAAACCGTATTTGAGAGCGGGCTGGCTATCCCCCACGCACGGCTTCCACAATTCAATGACTTTTTCATCGTTATTGGGGTTCCCGAGGTTCCGGTGGTGTATGAGCATATCCCTATCCGAATGATGATTCTCATGCTGACGTCCCAGTCCGGCTCCACGGTGTACCTCAATGCCCTGGCGGCCTTTGTGAAACTTTCCCAAGATACTGAATTGTTTGCCCGGCTCTGTAGCGTAGCAGAGCCGCAAGACTTCATACAAATCCTCAAGGACCGTAATATCGAAGTTACCAAAGAATTCCTGGTATCCTCCATTATGCGCCGTTCTGTTACGGCGCTGCACCCGGATAATACGGTCAAAGAAGCAGTGGATACCTTTTACCGGCACCATCTGAGTTACCTGCCCATTCTGGAACGGAACAACGATTTGGCCGGGGAGCTTACCGCCCTGGATGTTTTCACCATCGGCATCCCCGATTACGCGGTTAAAATGGAGAACCTCAAATTTCTCAACAGCATTGAGCCCTTTGAGGGATTAGTACAGAAGGAAAACACGATGCTGGTTCGGGAGGTGATGAAAAAACCGTCCCTGACCCTTACGGAGGATGCCCCGGTGATTGAGGCGATCATGAAATTTATCAGGAGTAACCGTAAATACCTGCCGGTAGTGAAGGACGGGAAACTCACGGGAATGGTTACCTACATGGACATCCTCCATAAAGTATTGAGAGCCTAATCATGACACTCCTAGCATGGATTGCCTTAGTCCTTTTCCTGGTGATCTTTATCATCATTTCCACAGAAAAGATCAACAAGACCATCATCGCCGTTCTGGGGGGAGCGATCTTCGTTGCCCTCGGTATCATTGACCAGGAAGCGGCCTTCCAGGGGATTGACTGGAACGTCATCTTCCTCCTGGTCAGCATGATGGTCATCGTCAATATCACCAAGACCACGGGACTCTTTCAGTATGTGGCCATAAAGACCGCCAAGGCGGTTCAGGGAAATCCCCTCAAGATTCTCGTGCTCCTGTCCCTGTTAACCGCGGTGTTTTCGGCCTTTCTTGACAACGTAACCACAGTGCTGATATTAAGCCCCGTAACGATCCTCATCGCCGTGGAACTGGGGATAAGCCCGGCGCCCTTCATCATTTGTATGGCCCTTGCCTCAAACATCGGGGGAACCGCGACCCTCATCGGGGACCCGCCGAATATCATGGTTGGCAGCGCCGCGAACCTGGACTTCATTGATTTTCTCGTATCCTTAGGGCCGATTATTCTTATCATCCTCGCGGTGTTTACCGGTATCATCATCCTGCTTTTCAGAAAACAGATGGTGGTTTCCAACGAACGGAAGGCCCGGATTATGGATTTCGACGAATCCAAGTCCTTGGAAAACAAACCCCTCTTGATAAAGTGCGTCCTGGTATTGACCATGGTGATTATCGGTTTTCTGATTCACGGAACCCTTAATCTGGAAGCTTCCACCATCGCCATGTTCGGGGCGGCCCTCCTTCTGCTCCTCTCGAGAAAACGTGAGATTGATGAGTTTTTCCGGGATATTGAATGGGGAACCATTTTCTTCTTTATCGGACTCTTCATACTGGTGGACGGCCTGGTGGCCTTGGGATTGATTAAGCAATGCGCCAATTTTCTGATGCACCTGACCCGGGGAAACCTGCGGGTTACCTCGATTCTGCTGATATGGGTTTCCGGGGTCTTCTCCGCCCTGGTGGATAATATCCCCTATATGGCGACCATGATCCCCATGGTGGAGGATATTTCCGCCTCGGTCGGCGCGGACGCCGCACTGCCCCTCTGGTGGTCTCTCACCCTGGGGGCCTGTCTCGGGGGTAATGCCACCCTGGTAGGGGCTTCTGCCAACGTGGTCTCCGCTGGTATTGCAACGAAAAACGGCTATCCTATCAGTTTCATGGATTTTACCAAATACGGCCTCTTGATTACCCTGGTGAATCTGGCCCTGTCCACAGGCTATGTGCTTATCCGGTACTTTTAGCAGGAAAATCTCTGGGGAGATCGGGTTCTGGTGTGAGATGCGATAGAGCCTCAAGCTTTTGAGCCGAAACCCGTCGGTTTAGTCTAGTTGGGTTAGATTTTTATTTTGAGGCAACGCGCCCACTTGCAGCAGCCTCTGAATTCTGGTATTATGCTGTATACTTATCCGGCGAAGCTTATAGGGAGAATATACTATGAAAAAGTATAGCATACTGCTGTTTTCCATGGTGTGTATCCTGGGGCTTTCCGGGAAGGATGCTCTTGCGATCCTGCTCTTCTCACCGGCGGAGTCGGCGAGGACGGCGAGACCAGTGCGGAACTGTTCTCGTTTAATACGGATTTGAACGATATATTTGGTATTATAAGCCGTATCAATATTGCCAAACCCCGTGAACGGTTACAAAATCTGTAGTATATGGGGATGTTTATTTACCTCAAAAGGGTATATGTACCTGTCTATTAGATCGGGGGAGGTTCATATTTCGCAAAGTGTTGTAAAAATTCATGTTTTTTGAATTAATTTGTTTTTAAGAGGTTATTTATGCCCATTAGTTTGACGAGGGAGCAAAAATTCAAGGACATTATTACCATACAGCGCGGCTCCGAATACGATTTGGGTAAAGTCCTTGACCCCATGAAAAGGATTAGCGTCGAAATGGGTGTGGCGGGGAAGGTCAATATTGATTTCGCTTGTTTCGGCGTTGACGCCGCCAGCCGTGTAAATGAACAATTTTGTATCTTTTATAATCGAACGAACAGTCCCGGAAACGAGATAAGCCTTAAAGATGGGAATGCCAATCCCGCTCTATTCCGATTGGAACTTTCGCGGCTCCCCCAGGTAGTAAAAAGACTTATTTTTACCGCAAGCGTCCGGGACCCAGGCTCAATGCTCAATATTTTGGGCATGGACGTAGAAATTCGCCAAAACAACGCCGGTTTTCATCTGCAGTTTTCGGGCAGCGATTTCTCGACCTATAAATCTATTATCGTCATCGAACTGTCCCTTAGCGCTATCTGGCAGTTGGAAGCTACGGTCGCTGGCTTTGATGGCGATCTGGGTGGCCTGATGGAACATTTAGGGGTGGAAGTCGACAAGGGATCTTCGCAAGGCGAGGCCTCCGCCGAACCGGTGGTTCAGCGCGATGGTAAAATCTGGATCGACGGCGAAGAATTCGTTGTCGATCCAGAAAAAGATTGGGTGTAGGAGGACAGAGCCATGAAAACACCCGAGGGGAAACTAACGACAGGCTTAAGCCTGACGGCGGCCTTCATTCTCGCCGTCCTCATTTCCGGTTGCTCCGCCTTCGGGTCGAAGAACCAGGTATCTTTCGGGTCCTTGTTCCCGATTCCACCCGGCGTTTTGACTATTCGTGGCGAAGAACCTTCCGGGTCGCTGCGTGCGTCGCCGGTAGCGGATATTTATTGGTCCCAAACCCTTTCGGAACGGGGCTATGTCCAAAATAGGATGTACCAGATGGATCCTCCTGCGGGATTCTATCAATTTTACACTGCAGTTACCAAATCGCCGGGAATTAACTATGTGCCGAAATACTGGATCCTCAAGCCGGATACGGGCGGGTTCCTCAGATGGACCGAAGTGGAACGCTTAAACCCCGATCAGCCTTCTTTTTGGGTCCAAGATGGCGCTTACAGTGGAACCTTCGAGCACGGGGAAGGTCCTCTGATGATGATCTATAAAAACAACCTCATCGATCCCCAGCATCTGACCATTGTCATAACCGATCTCGAAGAACAAGGGCTTAATATGACCCTCCTTGCGGATTACATTCGGGACAGGCTACTAAAGACGGCCGATTACGCCGCTGCGGTGATAGCGCAAAAGATTCCATTTAATGGCGTCAACTACAAGCCGAGTACCGAGCGGTTCAACGATATGCCGGGAACCGGATACAACGGGGACAAACCGCTGTACGTCATCGCGTCAGGGCCCAAAGAGACGGTAAGCCTTTTTCTCAGGCGTTTTTCTGATCAGGCGGCCAACTTCAATAATAGGTGGTATGTCGTGACAACGGCCCAGCGGGGCAAGATAGCCCCCTTAGCCGTATCAGACGTGCGTATCCCCCAAAGCGCAGTCAGAAGTGATTTCGCTAAAATCGAACGAAACAACAAAAGGATAATGAACGATCTTTGGAACATTCGCGCCGGCCGTGGTAATTATGAAGGCCTTCCCGATAGGATTTGGAATTTGCAGAATAAGTCCTCTTCGATGGTGGACCATCTCGGCTTGGCGGCTGAGGGCGCCTTCGCACTCAGCCCTATCAATGAGCTGCTCGACGTGTTTATCCTTCAGTATAAAACGACGACGGCCGGGTCAGGAAACGGCCATGGGCTTTGGCAGCTAAACATCAATTTCGATATGCCGCCGGGTTGCGATCCTTCGGAACTGGAAGCCCAGCTTAAAAACTACCGCTATCTTGCGATGCCCAATCCCCCGCCGGAAGAAGAAGCCGATGCCAAGACGAAACAGAAGGAACAGCGGGCCAGGGAGACTGGCGCGCTGCCTGAATGGCGGCAAAACGAAGCCTACCTCGCCCGCGATTTGGACGTGGGGAAGCCTGCGCTTATCTCCGGCTCCAATACTGCGCAGGTTTACGTCGTCCCCAAAAACATGAAACGTGGGGTACTGGAATCATCGGTGGTGTGCTTCGATTTAATCGTGCGGTTTAAGCAGCGAATCGAGATACCCGAATGGGTCAAAGATTTCGATGATCCGAATGGGACGAACCAGGATAAAACATGGAATTTTGGGAATTTCGTCAATAATCTCTTAAAAGGCAATTCGGCTTCAGCGCTTGTGTACAGCGAAGATGAGCTTATCAAAATTTCCATTATGCTTTTCGATATACCCTCAGTTGCCAAAAATACCAACAGGAGAAGATAAATGAAAAAACATACCAGGAACTTATTGATAGCATCGGTAACCTATGTAGCGGCCTTTGTCGTCGTAACTGTTTTGTCGATGATCGCCGGCATTATTTACCTGGACCTAAACGATCCTGACGTGGACGTGGGGATTTATATTGGCAGCATATTCTTTACGGCCCTTGTTTCCTGGCTTGTGTACATGACGTTTTACTTTATCCAGCGGCAAACCGCCAAGGATGTTCTAAAAGCTAAATACCTCGGCCTCGGCCCGCGTATCCTCGGGGGGCTGATGGCCTCAGCCTGCGCTGTCGCGGTCCTTCTAATCCTGTGCTTCTTCTGGATTTCCGATTACGGCGATGTGGAATCTATCTTGCGTACCTATATTGATGTAGCGGGGGGCATCCTGCTACTTTTCATAGCAATTAATTTCGTCGATTTTATCGTATTAAAGCCGCGTCCCTGAGCGCCGGAGTAGCGGAAAAAGTGAGGAGCAAGAAATGCATACTGAAAAGCAAAAAAAGCATACTATGTTTATTTGTCTGGGTGGGACAGGAACCCAAATCGGCGGTACAATCAGTAACCTCTACCCTTTGCTTAAGCAGTCTGGCATAGCCGACGCCCCTTATGAAATGTTCATCCTGGACAAGGACGCCAGCGGCGGGATCTATTCCGCCTGTGTCACCGCGCTTGATCGTTATAAAGCCTATTTCCCCTTTCTGCCTTTCGAGCCCAAGGCGCTGAAACCTTACACGCTGTACAGCAACGTCTACCAGGAGCTGCAGGGCGTGACCGAGATCCTGCAGAATGCTGATTATACGGTGATGGACCTTATCGGCAACGATTCCCCGATGAAGGAATTGGCCAGCATGTGCTGGATACAGGAAAAGCGCGATGAGTCAATCCGCGATGGGAATAACCGCGACCCATCGCGAGGCAGCTTGGATGCCCTTGTCTGCCTGGAGCATTTCGAAAGTTGCGTCCTGTTCGAAAAATTTAAAGCCGCTGTTGACAACTACGGCGAAACCGGGGTTAGGGCGGTCATCCTGGGTGGGGCGACGGGTGGTATGGGCTCGTCGCTTATCGTACCCCTTGCGGAAAAAATCAAGTCTCATTTTGCGGATATACGAATAGACTTGGTGATACTGGGTACCTACTTTTCGATACCCCAGCGCTCGGAACAGCAGCAAGGCAAGGTGGACGATATCGGCTCCACCCAGGATTCGTTCTATCGCGTCGCGGACCAAATCAAAGAGCTGGCAGATGATCTTGTTGGTAACGAACGCTGGTGGGTCTACTACGCCGCAATCCCCGAATTAGATGATATTTGCGGCGAATTCAGAAAAAACAAGGCAGACAAGCGGAAATCACATCTCCTTGAGCTTGCCGCCGCGCTCGCCGCATTCCGGTTGGAATCTTTGCCGGATCCGGGCTTTTACCAAACCGCGTTAGCTTTCGACAAGACCAATCCCAAAACCTTTATCAACTGGGGCGAAATCCCTTTGGGCAACGAACTAAAAAAACCGGCCAGAGACTTTATGCGCCTTATTAGTATTATGGCCTGCCAGGTCCTTCCAAGTTTTTCGCAAGCGCCGAAGGAGTTGGAAAAAGACCACTATGTCAAGCGGTACATCAAAAAGCCCCAGAACGAAATGGAACAGATAGAAGAAATCCGCGATTTGCTCAAGAAATGGTTGCAAGATCTTGTTCCGTATTTCGAATTCTGGAACGAGATCCAGTTGAACACAAAGCTGGGCGACAAGGGCAACAGAGATTTCGTCAAATTTTTCCCCCTCGAAGACATGGAATACCTATCGGGGATTCTTGCCTTCGAGAAGGAAGCGTTGCTGAATAAAATGCTCTTTTGCCAGGAAACCTGGATGGACTTTCTTGAAGACATTAAGCCGGACAAGAAGGCCATCGCCTCGGCAGAGACCAGTAAGGACCTGCTCATCCAGATGATCAAGGACATTTACAGAACTCTTACGGCAAGGAAGGAGGACTAACCCCATGAAGATGCTTACCTCTTGTATAGACACGAGAAACAAAGACCCTAAAGATATCTCGAAATTCGGCCTCGACACCGCCGCCGACGGTATGCGGAATTGCTATGAGGAAACATGCAAATACGCGGAAAAGGGCGGGAACCCTCCTCCCGACAATACCAGATCTAAATCGGCAGATCGCATAGCGCGCTTTAGGGAAGGTATTTCCTGGGGGAATATTGAGGATAATAGAGAGAGAATCCTGAACTCCGCAATGTTTAAGCAGAGTGCCATTTTGTTTATCCAATGTGTGCTTTCGGTGGTTTATGGTGAAAGAGTTACTATCAAAATATATAGCGTCGAAGAGTTAAACAACACTGGCGAACGCTACCCCGGTCGCCAATATTTTTTGGCCAGCATGAAAGAAGCTCTGTACGGCAGAGATCCCCGGAATGAAATAATCGGTATATGTCACAGGCAGGCCTTAGTTGGCCTGCTTTCTTCGGCTGGGCCTATCCCGGTCGCGGAAAATCGTTTTTCCCTTTTGGAAAAGCCAATAGATGAGACACAAGATTTAAACGCCATTTTACGAGGACTTAATGCCCAGGACAAACGCATACTGATGTTTTGGCTTGCCAATAATGAGAGAATCGTCACCCAATGTGACCTGTATACCGAAATACAACGTATCCTCATAATTGAAGAAAACGTTCCGGCGGCCGATTTTGCCGAGATTGAACAAAGTTTAGAAATTGACCTATTAAACCCAGGCATCACAGGCTTCCTCCGGTTCAGGGAACACGGTGAGGAAATGCTGTTGGATCGCATTACGCTGGTACCGATCAGGGACGATAAAGCCCAATTCGGGTACAACTTGCCCCCATTATGGAGAAAGCACGACGATCTGTTCTATGTGTTTCTTCCGCCTTTAAACAGAGAAGCAATCGAATCGTCCAGGGGCGACAATTTCACCATTAAATCTATAGAAAAGCTTGGGCAGCACAAACTTGAGAATGAAAACTTGGTTTCGATAACGATATGCTGTGTTATGGAAGTGAACCATCTGATAAGGACAGTCTGCAGAAGCTACACAAAAGAGCAGATACGGTATATCAAAAACTTTCCTTCACTTTCGGTGTACGGCCCGGCGCCGAAATCAGGCTGGATAGCCCGGCGAGACATACCCCGCGACCCGGAGTTTCCTTCCCCGCTCGCCGGACAGGCTGTGGAAATGTTTGGCCTTAAGGACATTGAATTCGACGGTCTTAATTTCGAGGACACCGGTGACCATTATTTGGTGTATTGCGGCGAAATCCCCAAATGGCTGGGGGTTCGCATCAACGATGGTGATTGGCTCGGCGCACTGCCCCTGCGTGTCCTCCCGGAGGCTAAGCAGCCGAAATGGGAACATATCCCTGTTTTTATACATACCGAATGGCCCAGCGGAACAATGACCGTAGCCGCCGACATCGGCTCTTCGCGCAGCGTGGTCCTATTCCGGAAAGATGGGGTGAATGATCAAAACGATGTTATAATAGAAAAAGATCAAATTCTCGGCATCCCGCTAACATCTTCGGACAACATGGCGGACGTGATCTTCGGCAGCATGTTCTTCCAGCCCGACAAGCAGCACAAGGAGGTGCAAGGCAAAACCCCGGTCGGGATCCTTACCACCAACAAGTTCGACAGAGAAGAGACGGAAGACCTGCTGCTGTATAAATCGGGCAAGCTGATACTCCTTGACCCGAAAAGTATTTCCGCGGCGAGTAAATGGTACAGGAGTATCATTTCCGACATCAAGGCTGGCGAAAACCAGCGTGCGATGAACTTGTTGACCCAGGGTATGCTGACGATGATTGTGGACCGCTCTCTGCATCTGGGTTGTTCCGAAATCAATATACGCCTTTCCTATCTTAAGGAACGGTACGGCCCCATGAAAACCGCTTGGAACAACGCCAAGAACAAGATACAACAGCTAATGCCTGAATTAGAAGGCAGGATTGATATAAACATGTGGCTTCCGGAATCTTTGGCGATAGCGAACAGGCTTAGGAAGGACAATGATTTAAAGGCAGTTTCGGGCGCCGCCATCGTCGATATCGGCGATTTCTCAACGGACATTGCACTGTACCTTAAAGATTTTAAGGAAAGCAAGGATGATGTTAAGCTTAAAAAGAACGTTTCTGTACTTTTCGCGGGCAGACAGATCCTTTTACAGCCCATTTGGGATTACCTTCAATTTTCAAAGAGCAATGTTAATTTTATTTTTGCGCCTGTCAACAACGATGACGAAGCGGCCATAAATCGGCTTAAAACAGAGATCGAGACGCGACGCAGAGGACGAAATGATAATATGTCGGAAAATGTGCGCCGTGATCTTCTTTGCCTTATGGACATACTGAGAAAAGAAAATATCCCACCGGCGTTGCAAAATCTGTTTGATATTTGCTACCTTACTGAAGTTATCATCCTGAAACGACTGTTAAAGGATATACCGAACGACACCGACGGCAGCTTCGATATTCATCTTTTCGGCGGCGGCAGCAGTCTCATCAAGGCGAACACAAACAGCTTCAATTGGAACGCCGTCCTCGGCAGAACTTGTGTCATCCACAACAGAAGCCAGGAAGGCAACAAGCTTGCTTCTGGTCTGCTTATTGATGTACAAGAAGATCTGATAAGTGCAAGCGAACAAGCCAGGATTGACGCCGAGAACTACGTGAGAAATGAGCGCCCGGCAAACGTCGTGCCTAACGACGAAGAGCTTAAGCGAGGCTACATACGCTTCCTGAAAAATGCCCAAGCGCTCAAAATATGGTCTGTCCAGGATAGCAACGCTAGGAGGGTAGACACCGGCAGGTTGTTCAACATTAAAAGAGCAGATAAGAATTCACCGGGTACAATAGACGACATAATACTGTGGAGGGATCTTTATCCTGGTTCGATGGAATTCGCCATGGCGGGATCAACCGATGATAAGGAAATAATCATAACCTTGTTCGCCTATAAGATGGCCTATAGCAGCGCCGTTGCGTTCTATAGCAGGGGGAGAAATTGAAAACGAAAAAAACCGTATTGATTTTTTTGCTGGTAAGCATTGCCGCCTTCCAGTCCTTTGCTCAGACAGGCGGAGACGGCAACGCCGGTGGCAAAGATGGTCAAACGCCTGTAGCAGGTGGTTCCCCACAAGGCGTTGACACCGCGTTGCAAGACATTCAGGGCAAAATTGACATCTTATTGGATGGAATATATCAGTTACAGTCCCAGGTCAAAACCCTAGATAGGAGAGTAAATGATTTACAGGACCAAGTCAGATCCCTAAATAGTAGCGTAAATGATTTGCAGGCCGAACTTAAAGAATTCAAGAGTAGCTTAGGCACACGGAGTGATCCGTTTTATGATACGACGCCGAAGACAGATGCGCAGCCCTACCAAACGAATAATCTCTATAACGAACCTGCGGAACAGCCAGAAGCAAGGCGTAATATTGAATTTTTCAGAATATTAATTATGACGGTACTGATTGTACTGTTTGCCGTCATACTCGTAGCACTGATGTATTGCCTTATCAAGTATAGCAATCAAAGAAGATCCTCCAACAGAAGCCGCAGCTATTCCGGAAAAAAACCAGGGCGGCCTCCGCCGGAGGGCTTTTCGGATACAGACTCTTCTCCGAATAAGCAGTCTAGTGCGCCGAATACGGCCCCATCTAAGCCTTCCACGCTTTCCTCTCCTTTAAGAAATGGGTTTCAATCTGCTTCGCCTTCGTCAAGGACCACCGGGAACGCTGGGACATTGTCTGATTCTTTCACGCAAAGGTCAGCTACCCCTCAGCACGCTGCGCCAAAACCACCGGTCGATGAAATATCCCCGCTGTACCATTCCCGCGAAAAACGTGACAAACGACATAAAAGTGATCCGGGAGATATTTTCCTGGACGTTTCCAAAAGTGTTTTTGAACGCATGGTCCAGGGCGAAAAGGTCCAGCTAGCCTTCGAGAAAGGCGGTGTGCGCCTTTCGGCCAGGTTCGTTTTGGTGAACAATAGGCTTTTATACCCAAACTTCCACGTCTACAACGAGGCCAAAGTTTTAAGCAAGGACAACGAAAAAGTTTTGTCGATGATATATAAACTTGAAGGGGGGCTTCCCGGCCATATTGGAAGCTGTCATCCCGCGACGGTCTCGCCGGGTGATGGTTTTTTCGTGGTCTCGAGGATAGGCAGCCTGGAAATAAATTAGGGAGCTTGTCTGTACTTAAAACGAAGGCGGAGCTGTTCTTTTCTGTTTGTTTTCGTTTGATAATTTCTTCCTGCATGATGTCAAAAAAAGACTATTTGCATAATTATGAGCGTTTTATAATTGATGTGCGGACTGATTACACTAACTATACCGAAAGAGACTGGCTAAAGGCCGACAAACGTTTTAACCGCTTTAACGACACACTGACAAAGCGCTTTGGGGATAAGCTAACGCCAGAAGAAAAAATCCGCAAACAGGGCGTTAAAATTGATGATATCCTTGCAGATCTGTGGGAGACGGTGAAACGATGATTACATGTGTTCGATGCGGCGCCCAACCTGAAAACGATTTTTTGTACTGTGAAGAATGTGGCGCCTTACTAAGGATGGGCGGAACCGATGCGGAATACGAAGAAAAACTGCAGAGCCTAAATAAAAAACTAACGGAAGCCAATGATAAAAACGCAAAAAATGGTTTTGAAATAGTCAAGCTAAAAAAAGAATTAAAAGAAAGAGAAGAGGAGGTAAGTGATTATATAAATCAAATAGATACCAATAAAAAAAGTATAGGCAAGATAGGAAGACAGCGGAACATCATTATCGCTTCAGGCATAGCCGTTTTAGCGATTTCCATCGTGGTAGGCGGAAGTTACTATAAAAGAGTCGCAGAAGAGAAGAATATTTACTATAACCAAGCTGCATCTTTGGAACTGGAAAAAAATACCTTAAAAAATCAAATTAATTCGTTTGAAGATCATTCAGAACTTGAGAGTCGCATTTTATGGCGACTTTTTATACAGCTTGCGACTCTCAAGGTAGTATCTTTAGCATCTAAAAGTTCCGAGAACTCACGTAACAGTGTGTCAATTCTTGAGTTGAATAC
>JAITNP010000097.1 GCA_031290455.1 Treponema sp.
TGTATATTGTCTTGATACCAGCTTCCTGGTATACTGATTCCATGAAACGAAGATTACCCATTGGGATACAGGATTTCGTTGGTATCCGGCGGGACGGCTTTTGTTATGTGGACAAAACCGCCCGTATCCATGAACTCATAACCGGCTCCGGGAAGACATTTTTCCTCTCACGGCCCCGCAGGTTCGGGAAGTCCCTGCTCTGTTCAACGCTTGGCGCTCTCTTTGAGGGGCGGCGGGAGCTTTTCACCGGCCTTGCCATAGACGCGCTTCCGTGGGAGTGGAAGAAGTGTCCGGTGATACGCATTGACCTCAACGCGGGAAGGTACACGGAAGGTGTTAAGCATCTTGACGCACGCCTGTCAGGAGCGCTTGTTAGTACCGCCGAGTCGGCGGGGCTGTCGCTCAGGGGAGGATCGCTTGAAGAACAGTTTGCTTTTCTTATTAAAGATTTATATACACAGACAGGGGAAACGGTAGCGGTGCTTGTTGATGAGTATGACAAGCCATTGTTGAATACCATTGAAAATACCGAGCTGCATACCAGTATCCGCAGCGCGCTTAAGGCGTTTTACGGGGTATTGAAGTCGGCGGACGCCTATCTGCGCTTTGTTTTTCTCACGGGGGTTACCAAGTTTGCCCAGATAAGCGTGTTTTCCGACCTGAACCACCTCACCGACATTTCGCTCGATCCGGCGTTTTGCGATATATGCGGCTTTACCCAGGAGGAGCTTGAGCGGGACTTTGCCCTGGAAATCACCGGCTGCGCGGAAAATTCCGGCATGGAGCGGGAGGCGTATCTTGAGCGGCTCAAGTGTTTCTACAACGGGTATCGCTTTTCCAGAAAACCGCTGACTATGTACAATTCGTTTGGCATACTGCACCACTTTAACCGGCTTGGGGAATTTCTTCCGTACTGGTTTGAGAGCGGGACGCCGACCTTTCTCATCAAGCTGCTTGAGAAGCAGCGTATTGACATATTGCATCTTGAAAACTTCACGGTACGGCATGAGGATTTTCGGAAGTACGATGCCGCGACTATGGAAGCGGTTCCGGTGCTGTATCAGTCGGGTTATTTAACGATTACCGGGTATAACAGTGAGCGGAGTATGTTTACGCTGGATTATCCAAACGATGAGGTGCGCTCCTCGTTTGCCGGGGCGCTTGTGGAAACATACCTCCATGTGCCTGAACAGCAGCTTCATTCTTTTATCGCACGCTTTGTGAATTGTATTTATGACGGGGATGTAGACGGGATCATGAACGCGCTGAAGCCGTTTTTCGCGTCAATTCCCTATGGGTTACTAGCCAACAGGGAAAATTATTACGAGATGGTGATACACCTGATTTTCACGATGCTTGGCTTGCAGTGCCGTTCAGAGGTACGAATAGCCTCCGGCCGGATTGACACGCTGGTGGAGACGAACAAGTTTGTGTACTGTTTTGAGTTTAAGCTGAACGGGAGCGCGGAAGCGGCGCTGGCGCAAATTGACCGTAAAGAGTATTTATTACCCTGGCAGGGTTCCGGGAAGAAGCTTTTCAAGATTGGCGCGACTTTTAACCGCAAGAAACGCAACATCGGCGGCTGGAAAACGGTAATAGTTTAAGCTCTCTTCTGCGTCAAAAAATATTTTCTTTACAGTGTCTCCATCAACACCTAAAGGTCATATACTTAAATTTCAGATTGTATTTACTGATTCAAAAAGTGGAATCTGGTCTGATTACTTCTGGATCATTGTACAATAATAGACTCTCTCCAGAGAAATAAACCTACCATGCACTCATTAACCCTCTTAGAAAACGACATCATCACCTACCTCATTGCGGAAAACGAAGAAACTGGCGAACAGTTTGAAATCGCACCCTATATGTACGCCTTCTCCGGAGAATACAGCAAACATACCCCCTTCTTTTTAGGGCAGCCGGAAAACGGACGCATCGTCTTGTTCGTTCAGAAAGAACAATTCTTCGACGATACTGTACATCTCACCCAGTTTACTCAACAGTGTAAAGAAATTAAGCAACGCTTGTATAACATTGCGGATTTTATCATCTATCTGGTACAGCGTGATTATCTACGCACCATACACAAGTCAGCGCAAGAACAGATAGCGTGTCCCACTGATTTTCCGGATCATTGGCACCGATACGATGATTTTACGATTGCTGAAAACAAAGCGTTTACCTTCCTCTGCTCCATGCACTTTATCCCCCGATTAAAACTGTATAAATACTGGACTGAATCACTAAAAAAATAAACGACGTTTTATATGAGAGACTTAACAAAAACAGAAAAAGAGATTATCAATTATCTCATTGCGAAAAACGAAGGCATAAGGCCGCCGCTGATACGCATTTACCAGTATTTACAAGCCTTCACCGGTAATTTTTCCCCGGACATGCCCTTCACGTTTTATTTCTTCGATGAACGTAAACCGATCATGTATGTGCGGGATAAGACGAAGCCCCATGAGCGGAGTAGTCATGCCGCGTTTTTCAATGAATGTGCGAAACGAAAACCAAAGATCGAGGAAATCACCGGTTTTTATGAGTATCTCGTTGACAATGGTTATGTCAAGAGATTCTATAAGGGCCTTGCAGGACGGCCGGACTTACCGGCACGATATGATTTGATGTGGCGCCGGTACAATGATTTTTATAGCAGTATTATGACCGGTTTGACCTTGGTGTGTTTATCTGATTTTGCGCCTAAGTTGAAACTCTATGAACTCTGGACCGTAATACAACAATAACACTTTCAAAGAAACATCGTTTATAACGCAAAGACTCGTCATCCGGCGAGTCTTTTTTTTTGGCGCGTTCGGGATCGGAATATTTTTTTTGAACAATTATCGTGTACGCTTGGCCGGAAGAAACCGTAGCCGAAAGTAGTGAATTTCAAAAAGACTTGACAAAACTAAAAGTATTAACTATAATAACGACCATTTGAAGGACTTTATATCGCTGATAAGGTGGATTGGGATGAACGGTATTATGTCACGAACTAAGGTCGGGGCTCATGGTCAAGGGTCAAGATTCCACCGGAGCTGCTTTTCCCCTTCCTCCTGAGGTCATTTCGGGATATTGAGAGCCGGCGCCGGAAACATAGTCCTGCCCCACGAGGCCCCTGATTATCTGGCCACGATCTCAATCGCATATTCCGAATTGAAACTTACGATAAAGATAAATTGACAAAACAATGAGACCATGATAGCTTTGCAAGGGGGGAAAGGGAAAATATGAAAATATATGGCCTCAGTGATGAAGCGGTTCGGGTCTCCAGAGAAAAATACGGTGATAATAGGATGACCGAACAAAAGACTGAAGGGTTTTGGGATAAATTCAAAGATAATCTCGGTGACCCGATGATCAAAATCTTGTGTGTTGCCTTGGTTATTAATGTGGTGTTTACCTTCTTGGGGCAGACCGAATGGTATGAATCGGTGGGCATTGCCCTAGCGGTACTGATTGCGACCTTGGTTTCTACCTTTTCTGAATATAAAAACGAAAATGCCTTTCAGAAATTACAGGCAGAAGCGGCGCAAATTAAATGCAAGGTATACAGAAACGGCACTATTCTTGAGTTGCCAATTGATGATATTGTTAAAGATGATTGCGTGCTGCTTCAATCGGGGGATAAAATTCCCGCGGATGGTATCCTGGTTGAAGGTTCAATACAGGTTGACCAGTCGGCGCTGAATGGGGAATCCAAAGAAGCCACCAAGGTGGTCATGCCTACAGATTATCGAGAAGAAAACACGGCCATGGATTTTCTTAATCAATACAAGCTATTCAGGGGGTCTGTGGTTTGTAATGGCAATGCAATCATGCAGGTTACCATGATTGGAGATAAATCGGTATACGGCCAGATCGCGGGTGAATTGCAAATTGAAGATGACCGGGATACCCCGCTCAAGGTAAAACTTGGCAACCTCGCTGGAAATATCAGTAAGTTTGGTTACCTGGGTGGTATTGCTATTGCCGTTGCCCTTCTTTTTCAGCGCATCATCATACACAATGGGTTTGATATGGCGCAGATCAGTGCCTATTGTTCCAATTGGATGGTCATCGTAAACGATGTGGTGCAAGCGATCATGTTAGCGGTAATCATCATCGTTATGGCGGTTCCTGAAGGGCTGCCCCTGATGATTGCCATTGTATCTGCATTGAATATGGGTAAAATGCTGAAAGATAATGTGCTGGTCCGTAAGATTGCGGGAATTGAAACTGCGGGCAGCCTTAATATCCTGTTCAGTGATAAGACCGGAACCATTACCAAGGGGCAGCTTGAAACGGTTGTCTTTGTTGACGGCAGCGGCGCCGATTATAAGCGGTATGATGCGGTGCCGGGGAAACTCCATAACCTGCTGTCTTTAAATATTAATTACAATACCAGCGCCATAGTAAGCGGTGAAGGTAAGGATATGCGTATCATTGGCGGCAACGCCACGGAACGGGCGGTGATGCGTTTTGTTGCGGGCAATACCGGTGATGCGGTTCCGGTAGAGGTTACCGATAGTATTCCCTTTAATAGTCAAAATAAATACTCCGCAACCCATGTTCGCGGGGACTATGATCTTTCCCTGATCAAGGGTGCTCCTGAAAAAATCCTGGCGCGGTGTACCGCTTATTACAATACTGAGGGAGAGAAAAAAGCGTTACATGCGTTCGATACCTTGGACCATACAATCAATGAACTTGCGGGCAGAGCAATTCGTGTTTTAGCCTTGGCAACCTGCGAGAACGACATCAAAGACGGCGCCTTGCCCGAAGGGGACTGGACCCTGATTGGTATCGTGGGCATCCGGGATGAAGTGCGGCCTGAGTCGGTTACGGCCATTGCGGAAGTCCAAAACGCGGGAGTCCAGGTGGTGATGATAACCGGGGACCGGAAAGATACGGCCCTTGCCATTGCCAAGGAAGCGGGGCTGCTCAATGCCACCGATGCGTTGGTGTTGACCTCCGATGAACTTGCGAAGTTGTCCGACGATGAAATCAAGGATAAGCTTACAAACATACGGGTGGTGGCCCGGGCATTGCCGAGCGATAAGAGCCGTTTGGTACGAATCGCCCAGGACCTTAACCTGGTGGTCGGCATGACCGGCGACGGGGTGAACGATTCCCCTGCCCTTAAAAGAGCGGACGTGGGGTTTGCCATGGGGGGCGGGTCCGAGGCCGCTAAAGAGGCAAGTGAAATTGTTATTTTGGATGACAATTTCAGTTCTATTGACAAGGCAATTCTGTATGGCAGAACGATATTTAACAGTATCAGGAAATTTATCATTTTCCAGCTCACGATCAATGTTGCGGCGGTGTTGATTTCATTTATTGCCCCCTTAATGGGCATGGAAAATCCCCTGTCCATCGCGCAGATTTTATGGATCAACTTGGTGATGGATACCTTGGCGGCATTGGCTTTTGGCGGGGAACCTGCGTTGAAGCGTTTTATGCAGGAGAAACCAAAGAAACGGGATGAAAGTGTGGTTAGCGGTTATATGTGGAATGCAATCATCACCGGAAGTCTGTTGATCTTTGGATTAAGTCTGTTCTTCATACTTGTTCCGTTGACCAAGACATTTTTCAGACCCGATGCGGCCAATAAATATCTCCTCACGGGATATTTTGGCTTTTTTATTTTTATCTCGGTTTTTAATGCTTTTAATGCACGAACAGAACAGTTAAACTTATTTGACCACCTCAAGGACAACAAAGGTTTTCTACAGGTCATGTTGGTTATTGTGGTTGTGCAGGTGATCATGACCTATTGTGGTGATGTTATATTGCGATGTTTCGGCCTTACGGTTCGGGAATGGATATTTGTACTGATCCTGTCTATTATCATTATACCGGTTGATTTGATCCGGAAATTGATAGTAACCCGGGTTTCTTTCAAATACTAAAAATGGTATATTATATGTGGAGGTATACTAATGGCTATTAGTCTGCAAAAAGGACAAAAGGTTGATTTAACCAAGGGGAATCCTGGGTTGTCAAAACTGGTGGTAGGTCTCGGCTGGGATACTAATAAATATGACGGCGGCTCCGACTTTGACCTGGATGCCGCGGCATTTTTGTTGGATGAGTCGGGGAAAGTACGGAATGAAAAAGATTTCGTGTTTTATAGCGCTCTAAAACACGAAAGTGGCGGGGTTATCCACACGGGGGATAACCGGACCGGAGCCGGCGATGGTGATGATGAGCAGATTAAGGTTGACTTGGCGCTTATTCCCGCAGGAGTGCACAAGATTGCCTTTACCGTTACGATTTATGACGCGGAGAAGCGCAGGCAAAACTTTGGGCAGGTAAGCAACGCCTATATCCGTCTCTTCGATGTGGAAAAGAAAGTTGAACTGCTTCGTTTCGATTTGGGTGAAGACTATTCCATTGAAACGGCGGTGGTCGTTGCTGAGTTATACCGTAACGGCGCTGAGTGGAAGTTCAATGCCATCGGCAGCGGCTTCCAGGGAGGCTTGCAGGCCCTGGCAACCAACTTCGGTGTTTCTGTTGCCTAAGCGTATTAAGGGGACGCGGTAATGTCGGTTAATCTTCAAAAAGGACAAAAGGTTAATTTGTCCAAGGACGATGGTGGCGACTTAAAACAGGTCGTGGTGGGGCTGGGCTGGGATGTGGCTCAAGGAGGACCGGATATCGACTGCGATGCCTCGGCAATCCTCTGTGGGGCAAATGGAAAGATAAGCCGTAAAGAGGATATTGTCTATTTCGGCAACTTGAGGCATCCTTCAAAATCGGTCCTGCATACGGGGGATAATTTAACCGGGGCAGGGGAAGGGGACGACGAGCAAATCATCGTAACGTTGGCCAGTGTTCCGGCTCAATACGAGAAGATTGTGTTTGTCGTGAATATCTATCAGGCTGTCATCCGGAAGCAGCATTTCGGTCTTATACAGAATGCGTTTATCCGCATTGTCGATTCCGATACAAACAAGGAGCTGCTGAAATACAATCTTTCCGAGAACTATGACTGGATGACGGCGATGATATTCGGTGAAATTTACCGCAAAGACGGTAAGTGGAAATTCAGCGCTATTGGACAGGCGACAAAAGATGACGGCCTTGGCCAGCTTGCTACACGGTATACCTAGCCTGGACTGAAAACTGTCTGAGGGGGTGGGAAAACGGCGTTCACGATCGGGTTTGGGGACGAAATGAGAGATGCCATCAGGTTTCGAACGAGAGCCTGTCGGTACAGTGAACGTGTTTTTCCGCCTCTGCGGAAAATTGTCCGTAGTTAGCTACTCTACACCTATGGGTAGATGACTTTTCTGCCTTTGGTTAGCTGATAATCTGCTGTTCCTGCCAGTGTCCCCGCAGCCAGCGCAGGGTATAACAGATTCCCCGGACGCACCAGTCCGACACCATGGCTATCCATACGCCGATAGGTCCCAGTCCGATTGGATAGGCGAGGATATACGCGGCGCTTACCCGGATGGCCCACATAGAGAGAATCGCTAC
>JAITNP010000125.1 GCA_031290455.1 Treponema sp.
TGCGGACCGGCTGCCAGTGGAAGGCGTTACCCAAGGAGTTTGGCGCGGCAAGCGCGGTACACCGCTATTTTCAGTGGTGGACGGAAAAGGGCGTATTTCTGGAGATGTGGCGGCGTGGACTGCACCAGTATGATGAATTACAAGGGATAGCGTGGGAATGGCAAAGCGTAGACGGGAGTATGGTAAAGGCACCTGAAGCTCTTGAAAGCGTGGGACCCAATCCGGCGGATCGGGGAAAAAAATGGGACCACGCGGCATGTTTTGGTTGATGGGAATGGCGTGCCCTTGTCAGTGGTATTGACGGGAGCTCATGTACACGATGTAAAAGAATTGGAATCAGTGCTGAGAACCACATCATCCAAGGCCAGGAAGGTAACCACCGTAAGGACCGCTGACACGATAATCATTAAGGTTGCCCAGAGTCCTGCCAGCGGGGGAAGAACACGAAGTTTACGATGACCGCACCGTTCATAAATACCACGCCCTTGCCATTCCAGAGCACTTCCATGGCCTTGACCCTCACGCTGACGAATGGGCCTTCCACCGCTAAGGCCAAAAGCTTATGTCCGGGCCGGAGGGAGATAATCGCGAGACCGCCGGTAATATAGCGGTACCGGTAATAATCGGACCGATAATCAAGGCTGCGGGAATTCTTTTTTCAGGGTGAACCGTCTCTTCCGCCGCAGGCAGAATGGTAACAAATCCCACGGAGCAGTACACCCCAAAGAATATGGCGGGCATCCAATCGGACATGGTGATTGATTCATTGAGTACTTCCCAGTATGGACTGGGTCCGCGAAGTCATCACCACCCCGATAAGGTTGACGATGATAACGATAAGGCCCAATAGTGAACCTGGGGCAGGAAATAATAGATAGAACCGTCCCAAGGCGATAAAGCTTAACCCCTTTACCATCTGGGTTCCTTCTTTCTGTGTCACTTCTGACATAAAAGCCTCCTTTTAAAGAATATTTATGCAAAAAATGTCTTGTTTTTGCATATTTTTTGTATAAGGTCAAATAAATTTTGACCCAAACTTCATGAGCGTGTCCACTCTTTTTCGTAGATGCGCTTTTCTGCTCTTTACGAGGGATGAAGGGAGGTATATACTCTTAAGGAGATGGATACCAGCGATAATAGTTCCGCCCATAGCTTCAGATTGAAAGAATTTGAAGGTCCTCTGGATCTGCTTCTTTTTTTAATCAAGAAAAATGAAGTTAATATTTATGATATTCCCGTCGCTCAGATTACCGAACAGTACCTTCAGTATTTAAGCTATACCACCGAGCTTGATCTGGAGGATATAACCGAATTCCATGCCATGGCCGCGACCCTGTTATATATCAAGTCCCGGATGTTGTTGCCGGTGGAAATGAAGCCGGATGAAGAAATCGAGGACCCCCGACAGGAATTGGTTGACAAGCTTATTGAATACCAGAGATTCAAGAAGCTTTCGGAACTTATGGAAGAAAAGGAACGGGAAGCGGAATGGGTTATTGAACGGAAAAAGTTGCAGCGGGTCCTTCCCTTTGTGGAGGAGGGCTTATGGGAACAGATGGATATCTGGGACCTCTTAAAAACCTTTGCTTCCCTCATGTCAAACCTGTCGAGTGAGCGGATCATTGATTTATATGAAGAAGTCTCGGTGAACGAGAAAATCACCCTCATTGCGGAGCTGCTGGAGTCCAAGGGAGAGTGCAATTTTACGGACCTGGTGGTACGGAAGGGGTCGGTCATGGATATTGTCTGTGCCTTTCTGGCGATCCTTGAGGCGGTCAAGATTCGGATGATCTTGATATTTCAAAATCGGATGTTTGGGGATATACTGATTCGGCCTCATCAGCAGGCAGTTGAGAAGGAGGTAATGTTATGAAATTGTTCATGTCTTTTTGGGGTATCTTTTTCGGTATCTCAATCGTGTTTTTTTCTTGTGCCACCACGAAACCGGTGAATACCAACATGGTCGCCGATGTGGACCCTCTTGAGCTTGGGTCTGTAACCATAGCCTTTGATAAGCTCTTTTCTTCTGCCCTGGAACAGAAAAACGTCGCCCTTGTTTTTGAGCCTCGTTACAATAGGGTCTACCTGCAATTTAAGTACCAGACCGTAACCTACCGCCAGTACTGGGATGCATCGGGGAGGGAACAGTTCATCGCCGCGGTAAAGCACTATCACCAAGACTATGATGCCCGGACTTTGATAGCAAAGCCATCGAAATTCCGTCCCACCTATGGCGCCTATGGCGCCTTGAATAGCACCACCGAATGGGGACAGTTTAGCTTTTCCATCAATGCACGAGCCCATCCCCGGCTGGAACTGGGGTATCTCTTCAAAAAAGATAACCCCTATTTTACCGTACTTCAGCGAGAGGCCCCGGGGGATGCGGGAAACCATACCTCCCTGCGGATTATCCTGTATTTTACCCGTGCCCAGGCAGATGATCTGGCCCGCTTTTTCGATCAGGACTATCTGCTGGCCTTTCTTGATGAACAGGGTATCTCCCGGACATCGAATACGGTTGTTGCCGATGAATACAACAATTAATGGTGACCTATAGGAACTACAGTGCTGCTCACCCTCCTGATACCAGGCTCCAGTCTTCCGCGTCCTCCTGTTTAGGGAACAGAAGTACATCATAAGGCGCTACGAAAGGCTCGCAGGGATGACCCATCAACTGAAGTGTTAAAAAAACGGCAATGTTACGAACTACTCTCTGATGCCATCCCCCATTATACTCCCTTAGGAGCGAATTTATCAAAAAAGGTATTGCAAAATTTAGAACAAATAGACTTTGTTGCAACGGTCTGATACCCTCTCGTAGTGCATCTCTATTAAGCAACCTTATAAGCGTCTGGCATACCTAAATCACGGAAACGATTTAAGAGAGAACAATTCACCTTAACCTCAGTCCGCTGGTTTTCAAGTACCCGTGCGGACAGTCTGTCCCCACAGATCGTTTTATAACGAAACATCACTACCTCATTCAAACTCCGCTTATGATAACCAGTAGCTTCCTTCCACCCTGATGAATCATGTCCTTTGATGAATGCTGTCGCCTCATTATGTTGCCGAAGATATTCAGGTATCGGATGCTTCTCTGTCCCTTTCTTGACAAACGAGTTTTGGGGTGGTGGAATTATCGTATCCGTCAAATCTTTCCATACCTATGCAAATAAAAAGAGAACAGCGTATAATAGTTTATATGACACGCAAGACCGTAAACACGGCTGACAAAAAAAAGATGGTAAACGTCCATATAGACGCGAATATACTCGAATGGCTCCAAAGTGGTGGCAGTGGATACCAAACCCGCATGAACGCCATACTCCGGGAAGCAATGCCCAAAGTGTTGCGTGTACCTGAAGGTACTGTGCTTTGATTCTGGTAAAGAGCGCCTCTATCGCAACCCACCCAGGAAATATTCCGCCCGCTTGACAAACTTTTGCCCCCAGGATAGACTATATCTGATTTTCAGGGCGGGGTGAGCCTGGAGCTGCATGGCATTTCCAGTGGCAATTCCCGACCGGCGGTATAGCCCGCGACTTTGGGGGATAACCCCCCGAACTGAACCGGTGAAATTCCGGCGCCGACGGTATAGTCCGGATGGAAGAAAATTGGCGTGTCCTCTCTCATGAAGGATACTTCATTTTCCGTACACAATGCCCTTGGGGACTGTCCCCGAGGGCTTTTTGTGTCGGCCCTCCCTTGAAAATCAAAATCTTTCAAGGAGGGCTAATGGTTACTTCAAAACACCTTCAAAAGGCATCCCCGGATTCCCCTTTCTCCGCCTTCGACCAACGCTGTATGGAGCGGGCGCTTGTCCTTGCCCGCCGGGGCGCGGGAAATACCTCTCCAAACCCCCTGGTGGGGGCGATCATCGCCAGGGATGGCCGCGTCCTCGGTGAGGGCTGGCATCGGCGCTATGGGGGGAAACATGCCGAGGCCGAGGCACTGGACGCGGTGTGTGCCACAGGACAGTCCCTTGCCGGCGCTGATCTGTACTGTACCCTGGAACCCTGCTGCTTTACCGGGCCGCTCAAGCGTCAGCCCCCCTGTACCCAAGGCATCATCACCAGCGGTATCCGGCGGGTGGTTATCGCAAACCAGGACCCCCATCCAGCGGTCAACGGGAAGGGCATCCGGGTATTGCGGGAAGCGGGCATTATAGTACAGACCGGGCTTCTTTCCGCGGCGGGAGAAAAGCTCAACCAGGACTTCTTTACCTTCCATCGCCGGAACCGGCCTTTTGTCCACCTGAAAATCGCCCAAACCCTGGACGGCAGGATTGCCGCCCCCGGAGGAGACGCCCGGTGGATTACCGATACAGCCGCACGGCGACTGGTACACCGCCTCCGCAGCCACTACGACGCGGTGCTGGTGGGTCGGGGAACGGTCCTCGCCGATGATCCTGAACTGACGGTCCGGCTGGTAAAGGGCCGCAATCCTCTGCGGGTGGTCCTGGATTCGCGCTTGAGTCTGCCGGATACGGCGAAGCTCCTCTCCCTCCCGGACCGGGAGAAGACCCTTATCATCTGCTCAGGGGAACACCCCAGGATTCAGAACCTGCGGGATTGTGGCGTGGGGGTGCTTCCATTGGAGAACGGCGTCCCCGGGGCCGGCCTTCCCCTGGGAGCGGTACTTACCGCCCTGGGTGAACGGGGGGTCCGCTCCATCCTTGTGGAGGGGGGCGGGAGCATATTCAGCGCCTTCCTGCGGGCAGGGCTTTGGGACCGGATTTCCGTTTTTATCGCCCCCATGATTCTGGGGGATGGCATCAATGGGGTATCCGGTCTTGCGCCGGCTTCGATAGGGGATGCCCTGGAGCTTGAGGATGTTTCGACCCGGCGAATCGGGAATCAGCTTCTGTTTGAGGGGAGCCATGTTTACCGGAATTGTTGAGGAAACCGGAACGGTGATATCCGTAACCCGGGAAACCGGCAGGGCGCGTCTCCTGATACAGGCGGCCCGTGTCCTGGAAGGAACCCGGCTGGGGGATTCGATCACTATCGAGGGGGTCTGCCAAACCGTAACCAGCATTTCCCCAGGAGAAGGAACCTTCGCGGTTTTTACCCTGGCGGAGAGCCTGAAGAAAACAACCCTTGGCAGTCTTCGTGGGGGAAGCAGGGTTAACCTTGAACGGGCGCTGCGTCTCGATTCCCGGCTGGGGGGCCACCTGGTACAAGGCCATGTGGGATGCACCGTGCCGATCCGGGAACTGAGTAAAACCCCAGGCAACGTCTATCTTTCGGTGGAAATCCCGGAAGCGCTGATCCCTTACTGTATCCCGGAAGGGTCCATCGCGCTGGACGGGATGAGCCTGACCATCGCCCGGATCAGCGGCCATATCGTTACGGTGAACATCATTCCCACGACCTTTGCGGTAACGAGCCTGGGGTACAAGAAACCAGGGGACCGGATGAATCTGGAAACCGACATCATAGGCCGCTATGTGGAGCGCCTCTTGTCTACCGGCGCATCCTTGAGTGCCGGGAAGATGCGGGAATGGGGCTATTAAAGGAGATTATTATGAAGAGAAAGGACACCTTATGAACAAGGTATATGCGGATGTTGAGGAAGCCCTTGAGGAAATCCGCCGGGGAAATATGCTGATAGTAACCGATGATGAGGGCCGGGAGAATGAAGGGGACTTTATCATGGCCGCGGAAAAGGCAGGTCCCGAATCGGTGAATTTTGTCATCCAGTACGGCAGGGGCCTCCTCTGTCAGGCGATTACCGAGGGTCGTTCCTGGGAGCTGGACCTGCCGCCTATGGTACAGGAAAACACCTCGGCTCACACCACGGCCTTTACGGTCAGCGTCGATGCCCGGCAGGGTACTACCACGGGAATTTCCGCCTTTGACCGGGCCGCTACGATCCAGGCCCTGGTGAACCCCGCGACACGGCCTGAAGACCTGTACCGGCCCGGACACATCTTCCCCCTGATTGCCCGGGGCGGTGGTGTGCTTACCCGAGAGGGCCATACCGAGACGGCGGTGGACCTTGCCCGGATTGCAGGGCTTACCCCATCGGGGATACTCTGCGAGATTGTCGATGACAACGGCGCCATGGCCCGCCTTCCCCGGCTTGAAGATATCGCCCATAGACATGGCATAAAAATCCTTACGGTGGCAAGTCTTGTCCGCTGGCGGCGACAGCACGAGCCGGATACGCCGGCTGTACGGCTGACCGAGAGCAGGCTTCCCACTGAGGCGGGGGGATTCCGGGTCATCCTCTATGACAACCCCGGCAAGCCGGATCAGCCCCACCTTGCCCTTGTTTCGGACACGCCCTTTGCCCGGGCCGACGCGCTGGTACGGGTTCACTCCGAATGTCTGACCGGGGAGGTGCTCATGTCCAGCCGCTGTGATTGCGGGGCGCAGTTGGCCGAGGCAATACGGAGAATCGCCACCCAAGGGGGGGTGCTCATCTATCTTCGCCAGGAGGGACGGGGCATCGGCCTTGCGGAGAAGATCCGGGCCTATTCCCTGCAGGATCAAGGTTTGGACACGGTGGAGGCGAACCTCAAACTGGGGCACCACGGCGACGAGCGGGACTACAAGGCGGCGGCGGCCATGCTGCGGGACCTGGACATTTCGGGAATCCGGCTTATGACAAACAATCCCGCCAAGGTAGAGGGTCTTGCGGCGGCGGGTATCAACATCACCAAACGGGTGGCCCTTGAAATCAAACCGGGAGCGGAAAACCGGAACTACCTGGCGGTAAAGAAAACCCGCTTTGGGCATCACCTGGAATTGGTGTAATCATCACTATTAAGGAGAACACTATGTATACAGAAATCATTGGAACCTTGCAGGCACAGGATAAACGGTTCGCCCTGGTGGTGAGTCGTTTTAACGATTTTATTACGGCCCGGCTTCTTGAAGGCGCTTTGGATTGTTTTAACCGGCACGGCGGCGATGAGGAATGCATCACCGTGGTCCGGGTTCCCGGGGCGTTTGAGATTCCCCTGACCGCGGCAAAGCTGGCGCAAACCGGGAAGTACGACGCCGTGATCTGCCTTGGCGCGGTTATTCGGGGAGCGACGCCCCACTTCGACTACATTGCTGCGGAAGCCGCGAAAGGGGTTGCCCAGGCAGGTTTTGCATCGGGGGTACCGGTGATCTTCGGGGTACTGACCACGGAAACCATCGAACAAGCGGTGGAACGGGCGGGAACCAAAGGGGGAAACAAGGGCTGGGATGCGATGATGTCCGCCCTGGAAATGGCAGATCTGTTTGCAAAGCTCAGGGTCTAACCCTCCGGCGGCGCGGATGTTCATCCGTGGGGTCCACGGATGAACACGGATTAGAGGAGAGAGTGAGGCATGGGCTTTTTATGCCCTATCAGATGGCGCTAAAGATACCAAGTCCGCTTGGCACTTTTTGAAAGGATGGCTATAGATATGTCGTGTTTCGTACAAGTGGGTGTACGTTAGACGACATAAGTGTCGCATATAGGGAGTTAGGCGCAATTTGTGTACAAAATTTTGTGTAAATATATTGACAAAATTAAGAATATTGAATAATAATAACTTATAGAAGAAAGCAATGAGGAAAATTATTATAATGGTATCGCTTTTTACATTATCCAATACTTTATTTGGGTTAGATAATGAAACACCTAGTGTTTTAATAGAATTAAATACAGGATATGCAATTGGCATAGAACTACCGCATTCTGTCCCCATAGAATTTAAACTGGTTTATCCATTTACTCTATTTGGTTTTACATTAGAAGTAGGAACAGAATTATCAAAAGATGAAGGATCGGCTTTTCATATATTGTTTGGGCCAACAGTATTTGTTATAAATAATAGTAAAATGAGAATTCCAATAACTATCGGCTTGGATTTATTAGCAAACAAAAATAATACATATTTGGGACTTGGAGGAATAATAGGGTATAATTATTCTATAACGAAAAATATATATTTAGCAATAAATATAGAAATAAATTATGATTTTAATAATTTATATGAAGAAACAGTAGGATATAAAGATGCGGCAATAGGTGTAGATGAATATGGTAATAAAATATATCCAATAGGATGTTAGGAATAGGATTACAATTTTAATAAAATTATTAAGATTGGGTAATATATAAAAAAATGTAAAAGTGTACACAAACTGCGCCTAACGAGGTTGCAGAAAAACCCTGGACAAACAAGCCGTAAACAGGCTATAATCGTGACATTATGGCACATTACAAGACGACCAATAGGACGCAGGGCCTGTTTTTAAGCATCAATCTGG
>JAITNP010000139.1 GCA_031290455.1 Treponema sp.
ACCGCATTTGGCAAAATATAAAAAAAGTGAATTTTTTAATGTGTATTACAACGAAATCTTTGATAATCTAAACGCGGCTCAAATGATAATCGCTGTTCTTATCTTTCGTATGTGTGATAATTATCGAAAAAGAAATTCTGGAGATATGGAAATTCAAGCGCAACGTTGCTGCTTATCCAGTGTTGCCTTCATGATGGTTGTTGCGGATAATTCACCGAAGTTCCGTGAAAAGGTGGATTTACCGGGCACCTTCTCAAAACCGCATAGCAGTCTTGTGTTCATTACTCACGTATGCTTCAAAAAAATCCTGTACATTATAAGAAATATCCAGGAGCCCTTGCGCTCCTCTTATGATCTCTGTTATAGTTTTCATAACGAGAGCCTCTTTGTGTTGGTTACCAATTCCAATCTTACAAGATTCCTCTCGTTTTTTCTATACCCCCTTTAGTCGATTTTAGCTATTTTACGGGGTTTTGGGAAAGGCTCTATAATAACCCTAATTTTTTCAATGCCCACCTTGCCGTCTCCTGTACGATTTTATATTTATCTTCCAGAGCATGTTGAATATGTACCATATATTCTTTTTTATATTCATTAACCATCACATTTATGGCATTCACTTTCCATCTCCATAGAGATTCTTTCTTTATGTAAAAAAATTTAGGGGTTAAATATTTTTCAATTTCATCGTAACTCAAATTAATAATTTGAGCAGGTGAGAGAAATTGTTGAATATCTGCAAGTCCGGGGAAAATATCCTTATTTTCCCATTTGTTTTTATTCATGGGACAAACTTCCTGACATACATTGCAGCCATAAATCCATCCCCCCATTTGCCTGTTTGTTTCATCATCACAGGGAATCATGTCATTAGAAGTTGAAAGTCTACTGACACAAGTAGCCATGTTCATTGTATAAGGTGATGATAAAGATTTAGTCGGACATGCTTTAATGCACTTATTACAATTCACGGAACATTCCACGAAAGAATGTTTTTCAATCAGTTCCATCTCCTTATCGGCAGCCCATGCCGTTATTCCTATCCATGAGCCTTTTTCCGTATAAAAAAAGTTATTTCGCCGTATGATACCCAAACCTGCTTTGTAAGCTGCCCAGCGCATAGCCGTAATACCTGGGTGTTCGTTTGAAGCTGTCTTAATTCCTAGATCATGTAAATAATCTTCAAATGCAATAAGCATTTGTCGTTCCGGAGAATCCCGGTTAAATCTTGAATCCACAAGATATGATCTTCCATAACGGTCGCTTATTTCTTTAGGTATGATATAATGTCCATAATGAAATACAGCAACAATGATGGATTTTGTCCAGGGGATATTTTTCTTTACATCGGCAAAACGAGTAAATCCTCCATAAATTGCTTCTCCGTTTGGTATTCGCTCCATTCGTTCCCGCAATCGATCCGCATAATCAAACATGGCTTCCGGTTTAATTATACCCAATTTTTCGATACCAAGGGCATAAGCTTTTTGTTGTATCTCTTCTTCAATCAACATACTTTTACAGTCCTTTATATTTATGTTATACCCTATTGTTCATTGATACAAGGGCATTTACATTCTATTTTAAAGTTTTTTCAAAAAAATTGCACTTAACTCCCCATATACGCCCATCCCCTGCGTCCCCCGCATCCGTGATTAACATGAAAAACTTTATACGACATATCCTTAAGATTTGTCAAGAGGTTGTCAACAGAACTGGTTACGATCAGCGCCAATGAACACGCCCTCATTAACACTGTGGATCATGTTATTTCCGCCGTGAGCAGAGCTGATCACCCTTACTAATAAACCGGCAAACTGGTATCTACCTCCCGCGCCCATGCGTTAAGCCCATCTTTGAGATTGAGCAGACGCCCCGGGTATCCCGCTTCCCTGAGGGCGCGGATGGCGAAGATACTCCGTTGTCCGATCTTGCAGATAAACACTGCATCCATAGTGGGATCAAATTCATCAATCCTGCGGACCATCTGTCCGAGGGGGATGGCCTTGGCTCCGGGGAATTTGACGATAGCCCGTTCGTGGGGTTCCCGGATGTCTATGATCTGTAAGGGATCATGGTTGTCCAGTCTGAGTTTTAACGCTCCGGCGGTGATGGTTTCTATTGGTTCCTCATCATGCTTTTTTTTGAGTCCGCAGAATTGTTCGTAATCAATGAGTTCGTGGATAGTTGGTTCCACGCCGCAGATGGGGCAATGGGGGTCCTTGTCTAGGTGGAGTTGGCGGAACTGTATCTTCCAGGCGTCAAACAAGAGCAGCTTTCCTACCAGGGTTTCACCTCCGCCGACAATCAGCTTGATCACCTCGTTGGCTTGCAGACACCCCAGGATACCCGGGAGTACCCCCACCACGCCCCCTTCGGCACAGGAGGGCACGAGTCCCGGCGGTGGCGGTTCGGGGTAGAGACAGCGGTAACAGGGTCCCACTTTGGCGTAGAACACCGAGCACTGACCTTCAAACTGGAAGATCGACCCGTAAACATTGGGGATCCCCAAAAGTACGCACGCATCATTGACCAGGTACCGGGTTTGATAATTGTCGGTACCATCGGCCACCATATCGTAATCCTTCAAAATGTCCAGTGCATTGGCGCTGGAGAGCACGGTGTTGTGGGTAATCACCTTGATGTAGGGATTGATGCTCTTGATCCGATCCTGGGCGGAGGCAACCTTGGGCCGTCCGATGTCCTTGGTCCCATGAATGACCTGACGCTGTAAATTGGACTCTTCCACAAAATCAAAGTCCACCAGCCCCAGGGTTCCCACCCCGGCGGCCGCAAGGTAGAGGGCCAGGGGGGCGCCTAGTCCACCGGTTCCCACCAGGACTACCCGCGCCTCCTTGAGCCGCTTCTGTCCTTCAATCCCAACTTCCGGTAACAGCAAGTGCCGGCTGTACCGCCGGATCTCTTCGTTGGTCAGTTCAGGGAGGTTCCGGTCTTTAATCACACTTTCCAGCATCATATCATCCCGCCGGCGATTGCGGGTACCAGCATGATGGCAGTACCTGGGGAAACCGGTGTATCAAGGCCCTGAAGTTTTTTGATATTGGTTTCCCCCACGAAAACATTGATAAACGAACGCAGTTCACGGGAACCTGGTTCCTTGTCCTGGTACAAATGCTGTTTGATATCCGGGTAAAGCTCCGCCACGGCACTAATCGCCTCGCCTACCGTGGTCCCTTCAACCACAATCTCGGATTTCCGTTCCGTAAATGACCGCAAAGCGGTTGGAACCTGTATTGTTACTGACATATTTCCCCCTCACGAGTACCGAAACAAACTTTTTCCTCCAAAAACTGAGCGCGATTGGGCGTCAGTTCCCAACTGGTAAGCTCCGCCGCTTTTCCCCGTTCTACCGCGACAATGATGTACGAATAAAAGGGCAGGGCGTGGTCTTTATCATAATCTGAAGGGCGAGCGGGGTGGTCGGGATGGGAATGATAAAATCCAAGAACATCCCGGTTTTGTTTTCGAGCTTCCATTTCCGCCCGCATCAGGTCTTCGCTGTCGATTCGGAAGCGATGATACTGTTCTTCCGCTTCCCGGGCATTGTGTATGGGGATGATCCCCTCCGCCGACTTGCCGTCATCCCGTATCCGGCCCAGGAGTATGCCGCAACATTCATTGGGATAGGCACGCTCCCCTTCTTGACGGATTGCATCTTCCCATACGCCGGGTAGCACGATCATGCTGCAGCCTCCTTCCAGAAAGGGTCCGAGAGGTACCGGGTGCCGCTGTCGCAGAGGATGGTTACCACCACGGAACCCTGGGGCAGGGTTTTGGCAAGCTCCAGGGCGGCAAACACATTGGCCCCGGAGCTTATCCCCACAAAGATGCCTTCTTCCCGGGCAAGCCGGCGGGTCATGGAATAAGCCTTTTCAGTGCTTATCGAGACAAAGGCATCGGGGAAAGCGGGGTCATAAAATCCCGGCTTGATGGTGGCGGGCATGTACTTGGTTCCCTCAATCCCATGCAGCGGTGAATCGGGCTGTACCGCGATGACCTGTATACCAGGGTTATATTCCTTAAGCCGCCGGGATGTGCCCATAAAGGTACCGGAAGTACCCATACCGGTGATAAAATGGGTTATGGCATGATTGGTCTGTTCCCAAATTTCCGGGGCTGTTGAATGATAATGAGCCTGCCAGTTCACGTCATTGTTATACTGATTGGGGAAGAAATAGCGCTCGGGATGCTGTTCCACCGCCTGCAGGACGGCAAGAAAGGCGCCGTCGGAACTTTCCAGCGGATCCGTTTCCACGAGGTGCGCGTGGAAACTTTTCATGATATGCTTCCGTTCCGAGCTTGCATTGGCCGGCAGATAGATGGTTACGGGGTACCCGAGGGCGGCGCCAATCATGGAATAGGCGATGCCCGTATTGCCGCTGGAGGCATCAATGATGGTCTTACCGGGCCTTAGTTTCCCATGGTCCAGGGCGTCCAGGACCATGGCCTTGGCAGCCCGATCCTTGACGGAGCCACTGGGATTGCAGAATTCTGCCTTAAGGTATACGGACACCCCTCCAGGGCTTGAGATGTTCTGCAATGTTAACAGAGGCGTATTTCCTACCAGATCAAGAATATTCATAACATATAAAATCCATTGATATTATAAGATATTAGTATCATCATATCGCTTAAAAAATATATACATATTAAGGAGCAATTGTCAATAGCGCTATCGGAATCGAGGTAGGAGGCTAGGCTGCCCATTATTGGGGCAGCCGTCCGCTCACCCCACCGTGGGTACGGATCCGTACACAGCGGTTCAATGGGTTGCAAGGGATCCGGACATCCGAAGTTCGATTTTCGTTTGGAGTATCTCAAGCCGTTTGAGCGGATTGGGAAATCCCTTGTTTCTAGGTAGTCATTCGTGAGCGAGTGCATCAAGATTGGACTTCTGGCTATGCACCCCTCCTTTTCTCGTGTTTGCCCATTGCCATGCCTGGGGTGGTGATATTCCCCGTTTCGTCAGGTTTTCGTATCGCGTCCCAACCCGTTTCCAGCGTTTCCAGACCATCTGCCATATCCATCGCCTCACCCATCCTCCGAGCTCTTTCACGGGTATCCGCAATACCCTAGTCGTTTATCCAGCCCATCAGTATTCGGCCTAACGCTATCAGTATCTGTTCCAGGGTTCCGCTTCGTTTTCGACTCGTCAGTGCTTTGGGCCGGTCTTTTAATCGCGGTAACGGCTTCTATGTACCCGTATCCTGACGTTCCCATTTCGCTGGTACAAACTAAAACCCAGCAATGTGAGTTTCGTCGCTTTCCCGGTCGTGCTTTTCTTGCGGTTTACTTACAACCTGAGCTTCCTTTCCAGGAACTTTGTACAACTTTCTAGTATCCGTTCAGCGGCTCGCTGGCTCTTGACGGAGATGGTGCAATCGTCCGCATACCTCACAAATTTATGTCCCCGCGCTTCAATCATCCGGTCAGACTTTGTCAGGTAGCTGTTGCTCAACTGGAGACAGGTTTCCCCCTTGCGGGGTTCCCTGCTCGGTTTGACTTACCAGGCCCCGTCCTATCATGACGCCGCTCTTTAAGAACGCGCGTATCAATGCAACCGGCTCATGCTTCCTACTACCAAGCGCATAGCGGACTTTCACCGCCGAGTTCCGCCCATGCTGGGCGCGCACATGAACCTCCCCGCCCTGAAGGCTAAACTTGACCAACAAAATTTTTCATTGAAAAATTGATTGATTTTCCAGTTTTTTAGGAAAATTTAGAAGAAAAATACGGATGGAACAGAGATTTTTAGGAAAAAATCATGAAATTTCCTCTTTATTACGCTCTTCTTCATGTTCCGCTGCGGTTAAAATTTCAAATAATCTGATAGAAATTTCGGAACACAGAACCGAAAACAAAATTGTGGATCAAGTTTAGCCCTGAAGGATGGGGTATCTAAAGATTATTGTCTGAAATCCTAGAATAATTCTAACTGCTTTTTTTGTATTTGTTTGTACGCTCCTTCCCGACCTTGCGATTTTACATAATTTGATATCACTTCCTCCATCCTACAAGTCTATCTTTTTTTGGATATAAATTGAACCGCCCTAAAGGGCGACAAAGAATTAAGTGGCTACATAATTTTTCCGGAGTGCCGGAGTACTTGTTTTGTCTTGAGGCAAC
>JAITNP010000176.1 GCA_031290455.1 Treponema sp.
ATAATCATATATTTTTTCAAGCTCATCATCAACCCTTTCTATTGGAATTAAATTGTGTTTTGGTTTCCATGAATCATAATATTCGTTTAATTTTTCAATTAAATTTGAAAAGTCTTTTAATAATTCTTGTAGATAGTCGAAAGCATATTTATTTGCATCAAGTTCATTAGGACTAAGAAGATATAAATCATTTAAATAATCCGGGGTTCCTTCTAATTTACATTCAAGCCATTTATTTCCATCCAATTTATATGCTATACCAATATCCGCAATAATGGCATAATTACAACTTCTTCGAATCATTGATGAAAAACTTTCAGGTATATGATAATGTAAAGCATGTCGCATTTCGTGAACTACAGTAAATAATGGCGGTATTATATTTTCATTAACAGCCCATTTAATATTAAAGAAAAGAGTATGAGAAGGCGCATTATAAGATCCAAACGCATCTTCAAAATTTTCAGGCATATTAAAATCCAATTTTACTCCAAGATTATATTTTTCATTTATTTCCACATTATAGACTTCCCATTCAATAAACCAATTTTTATGCATATATTACTCTTTCTCATAATTGTATTATATTTTCAATTATTTTTCAATAGCGAGGTGGGCATAGAGCAGGGTGACCGTATGTTTACACGGGGATTTCTTGCTGGGGCAGGAACACCGTGGCACAGGCTTTACGGGGTCGCTGAAATCAACCGAGAGGTGGTAAGCGCCATCGGTTCCGTCATATTGGGCGAAGGGGCAGGTATCGTCGTTGTTCACCGCCAAGCCAGTGAGGTCGGCGCCCTGGCTCAGGGCCTTGGCGTCGCTTAAGACCGCATAATCGCACTTGGCGAACCTTATGGTCATGGCGTACCCCTTAAAGAATTGACACATACAATGTTAATATGCTAGTATCATTATATTCTAAAGCAAATCGGGGACAACTTTGTTTAAAGGTTTAAGCCAGCGGGTACAGCGTATTTTATCTACCGACGCTCAGAATGAGGCTCGGCGTTTCAATTCCGACCAGCTCCTGCCTGAGCATATCATCATTGCCCTGCTCAAAGAAGGAACAGGGACCGCTTGTAAGGCATTGCTGTTCCTCAGGATCGATTTGCTGGAATTCAGACACACCCTCGAAAATGGCATGCCTCGTCTCCCCGGAACTACCATCCCCCGGGATATTCCCCTGTCAAAACGAACAAAAAACATGCTGGAAATGGCCACCGAAGAGGCCCAGGTCATGGGGAACGAGTATATTGGGACGGAACACCTCTTATGCGCGGCCTTGCGGGAACAGAATTCCATGACCCAGGTATACCTGGATCAGCGGGCGGTGGATACGGATATGCTGCGGGTTGTGGTGCAGACCACCTTTAATCGTACCTCGAATTTGAGAAATGAAGGGGAATTTCCCGCTGAGGGGTATCAACCCTACTTTCCCTATCCTGGCGTCATCCATGAGGGAGTGCGTAAGCCCCCGCATGGGCCGCGGATGCGCCCCGCGTCCTATCCGCCCCTTACCCCGACCCTGGACGAATATTCCCGGGACCTCACCGCCATTGCAAAGTCCGGCAAATTGGATCCCGTGGTGGGCAGGCATAAAGAAATTGGCCGGCTCGTGCGGATCCTGGTCCGGCGCACGAAGAATAATCCGATCCTGGTGGGTGAGCCGGGGGTGGGGAAGACCGCTATTGTTGAGGGGCTGGTACAACTGCTTGCAGGGAATGATGTTCCCAATGCCCTGACGGGAAAGCGGATCCTCTCCCTGGACTTAGGATCCGTGGTGGCCGGTACCAAATACCGGGGCGAATTTGAAGAACGGATCAAGAAGATCATGAAGGAAATCTCTCAAACCGGGAATGTGATCCTGTTTGTTGATGAAATTCATACTATCATTGGGGCGGGAAGCGCTGAAGGAACCATTGACGCCTCGAATATGTTCAAACCAGCCCTTTCCCGGGGGGAGATTCAGTGTATCGGGGCCACCACCCTGGGGGAATACCGCAAGTATTTTGAAAAGGACGCGGCCCTGGAACGGCGTTTTCAGGCGATTCTCGTGGATGAACCCAGTGTTGAGGACACCGTCGAAATCCTCCAGAGGCTTCAAAAGCATTATGAAGATCATCACCAAGTACGATATACCCCGGAAGCGGTTATTGCTGCGGTAAAGCTCGCCCACCGCTACATTGCGGACCGGTTTATGCCGGATAAGGCCATTGATATGCTGGATGAGGCCGGGGCCATGAGGAAACTTGAACGGGGGAGCCTGCCACCGGAAATCTCCGGGGTTGAGGCTGAAATTCTGTACTTAATCAAAGAAAAGCAGGCCCTGATTGCGACCCGGAATTATGAGTACGCTGCTCATGTACGGGATAAGGTGCGGAATCTCCGGGACCGGATGGAGTCGATACGCCGTGCTTGGGAACGGGCCTCCGGTAATGAACGGGTAATCGTAGACGAAGGGGATATTAGACGGGTCGTGGCGGAATCCACGGGGATTCCTCTGACCCATCTTGAGGAACGGGAATCCAAGCGGCTCCTCAACATCGAAGTGGAGTTACATGCGGCGGTCGTTGGCCAGGACGAGGCGGTGCGGCGTATCTCCCAGGCCATACGGCGGTCCCGGGCCGGTATTTCCTCCCCCCGGCGCCCCCTGGGATCCTTCATATTTCTAGGCCCGACAGGGGTAGGAAAAACCCTGTTGGCCAAGCGGCTCGCCGCGTACCTTTTTGGTTCCGAAGATTCCCTGGTCCGTATTGATATGTCCGATTTTATGGAAAAGCATAATGCCTCCCGGCTGGTGGGCGCGCCCCCGGGCTACGTGGGATACGAGGAAGGCGGGGTCCTCACCGAACAGATCCGCCGGAACCCTTACCGGGTGGTCCTCTTTGATGAGATTGAAAAAGCCCACCGGGATATATTCAACCTCCTGCTCCAGGTATTGGAGGAGGGAGAACTCAAGGATAATCTGGGTCATATCATTAGTTTTCGGAACACGGTGATCGTCATGACCAGTAACGCGGGGGTCCGGGAAATTTCCCGGGATTCCCGCATCGGCTTTGGCACCGGAACGGGGATCATGGGACAGGAGGAAATAGCGTCCATGGCCCTTTCGGAACTGCGCCGTCTTTTTAATCCGGAATTCTTAAACCGGGTGGATGATGTGGTGGTATTCCACCCCTTGACCATGAAGCAGGTGGAAGCCATCCTGGACATCCAGCTTGCGGACCTTTCCCGGCGGCTTGGGGAACTGGGATACTGGATACAGGTCATGCCGGCGGCCCGGCGGATTCTCGTTGAAAAAGGCTGGGATCCGAAGTACGGAGGCAGGCCCCTGCGGCGGACCATTCAGAAAGAATTGGAAGATCCCCTTTCCCTGCTCATTCTTGAGGGAGCAGCCCCCGGAACCACCTTCGTTGCCGATGGCCGCAAGGGTACCATATCCCTTAAATCAAAAGTCCCCCTCGCTGATGCAGCCTCGCAAAACGGAACCGTGCAAAACCAGGAGTTTCAAAGCAAGGACTTTAAAAAAGAAAAGAACCCCCAAGAGGAGGAAAAAAATGATTACTTTACCCTTAGCCGGAACTGATGAACAGATTACCATCGCCCCTTCCAAGATCATCGCGGTAGGCCTTAATTATCGGGAGCATGTCAAGGAAAGCACTTCCGCCCAGCAAAAACCCTTTGACATCCCGGCGGAGCCGGTTTTATTTGCCAAAACCCCGAATGTACTTATCGGCCCGGGGGAGCCTATCATCATCCCCGCCCATCTTGGGGCGTATCATTTTGAGGAGCTGCGGACAGACCCGGAAGTCGAATTGGGGATCATCATTGCCAAACGGGGAAAACACATCCCCGAGGCTGAAGCCTTTGACTATGTGCTGGGGTATACCTGTTTCAACGATGTGAGTCAGCGGAACATCCAGAATACCGATGTGTCAGGCTGGTTTCGGGGGAAATCCTTCGATACCTTCGGACCCATAGGGCCGGTGGTGGTCCGCCGCCAAGACATCAAGGACCCGCAAAAGCTGGCCCTCTGTTCCCGGATTAACGGGGTGGTGAAACAATCGGGGAATACGGCGGACATGATCTTCTCGATTTCCCGGTTGATTGCCTATATAACGACCAATTTCACCCTTGAAGCCGGGGATATCATCGCCACCGGCACCCCCAGCGGTATCAGTCCTATCCACCCCCGTGACTGGGTGGAGGTGGAGATTGAAGGCATCGGCATATTGCGCAACCCGGTGATAGGGGAAGCGCGATAACCAAGGGCTATATAACCGTACCCGGATAGAAGACGGCGTTTTTGGGGATCACGATGATGCCGTCCACGATGTAGTAATGACCGTAGTTGCCATCACTCCGGTTAATATCGTCAATGCCGATGCGGCAGCCTTCACCAATGCAGGCGTTTTTGTCAATGATCGCCCCTTTGACAATGGACCCTTTTCCGATGCCCACATTGGGAATACGCTCATCGGCGTTTTTCTGTTTCTGCGCTTCCGTTTCATAGAAGTCCGCGCCCATGCACACGACTCCGTTGAGGCTGGCCCCGGATTCAATAATGGTTCTGACCCCCACGATTGAGTTGGTGATGGAAGCGTTGGTAATGATGCATCCCTCGGCGGCTATGGACTGGTTCATGTTGCTGAAATTCATCTTCGAGGGCGGCAGGTTCCGCATGTGGGTGTAGATGGGCCGCTCCTCATCGTACACATCAAACTGAGGACGGAGGGTGGTCAGGTCCAGGTTGGCCTGATAAAAACTCCGTATGGTTCCGATATCCTCCCAATAGCCGTCAAAAAGATAGGCATTGACCTTCAAACGGCTAATGGCCTCGGGAATGATTTCCTTACCGAAATCGGTAAGCTCATTGGCAAGGCAATCCTCCATAACCGGCGCATTAAACACATAGATCCCCATGGACGCTAAAAAGCTGTCCCCCTTGATCTTCTCTGTCCGCAATGACGGGAGGGCCTTGTAATCGGAGATATCCTTGGTGGGACCTGGCTTTTCCAGGAATTCGGTGATGGTATTGTTCTTGTCCGCCTTGAGGATCCCCAGTTGACTGGCGTTTTCCCTGCTGACGGTGGTACAGGCGATAGTGATAGCCGCCCCGGATTCCTTGTGTTTTGCCAAGAGGTCCTTAAGGTCCATCCGGTACAACTGATCCCCGGACAGAATCAGATAATAGGCGGGATTCTGGGTCCTGAAATGAGGAAGATTCTTCCGTACCGCATCGGCGGTTCCCTCAAACCAGCCCGAATGTTCAAAAGTTTGCTCCGCCGCGAGGATTTCAACAAAGCCATTGGTAAAAGAATCGAATACATAGGTTTGGGCAAGGTGCAGATGAAGGGATGCGGAATTGAATTGGGTCAGAATATATATCTGCCGTAAATGGGCATTGATACAATTTGAGATGGGTATATCCACGAGCCTGAATTTTCCCCCAAAGGGAACCGCCGGTTTAGACCGGACCTGGGTCAAGGGAAACAAACGAGTTCCCTTGCCGCCACCTAATACGATAGACAAGACCTCAGACATAATATGCCTCCTTTTCAGGCTCAATAAGTTTTGCAGACAATCGTTGACATCCAAACCCATACTCATGATTATATCAACAATTGAAGTTCTACCCATAGTATAAACGAAATTATGTTATTTGTCGATAGTCTCATTATTTATTTATGTTCAAAACTCGAAAAGAGCAGTATTATAAAACCCTATGGATCATGGTGCTGCCCTGGAAAAAATCCTCGAAAATCCTTCTTTTGCGCCGCATATTGTCGAACAACGGATGCTCCCGGCACTGGAGGGGGACTTTGTGTCCTTTCCCGTGGACTTGGACGGCCGTATTGTTGCCGCGTTACAGCGGCAGGGGATAACCCGAATCTATACCCACCAGGGGGCGGTCTGGGAAACCCTTCGCCAGGGCCGGCATGTGGTGGTGGTCACCCCTACGGCCTCGGGGAAGACCCTC
>JAITNP010000245.1 GCA_031290455.1 Treponema sp.
GTGCTCCTCGGCGCTATTCCCCTTGAGGGTATGGACCTCATGGTAAACCCCGTGGCCGGGGAACTGGTAGGCGTCCACGGAGACGAGCCGCTGGGTATGATTCTCTAGGAGCAGCAGCATGGGAAGCCATAGATGGGATTATCTCTAAAACAGCTTGAAGCATTTGGCGGCTGTATCTTGGGGCTAAGGATTTGCCGACAGTTTTCCGAGGCGTTTACGGGCTGTTGCTACCCCGATTCCTTTGCGGATAGCCCAGTCCTGGATTTGGTCTTCCCCAACAGCATTGACGCCAAAATAATAGGAAGCGGGACTTGAGAAGAACATGCCGCATACCGAAGCGGCGGGGATGATCATGGCGGATTCGGTTAAGGCCAGGCCGCACCGTTCCCGTGCCTGTAAAAGGTCAAAGGCGATCCGTTTATCCTCGTGGTCGGGGCAGGCAGGATAGCCGAAGGCCGGGCGTATCCCCTGATATTTCCCTTGGAGCATATCCGCCGTTGCGGGAGTCTCTTCCGGGGCGTAGCCCCAGAATTCCTGCCGGACCCGTTGGTGCATTGCTTCCGCAAAGGCTTCGGCGAGGCAGTTCGCAAGGCTCCCCAGGAGCAGCGCCCCATAGTCGTCGTGCTGGGCCTTATACGTGGCCTCCGCCTCTGGTAATCCGAATCCGGCGCTGAGGGCGAAAAGGCCGATCCAGCCGGTTGTATGAGGGCTTTCCTGGGCACGAATGAAATCCGCGAGACAGGGATTGGGACCCCCTGCCCGTTTCCGCTCCTGGTTCCGCAGGAATGAAAACCGGGCCTGTTCGGTTCTCTTTCCAGCACGGTTCCCCGGATCCTCATGGTTAAATATGCGGATATCCTCTCCTTCGGAAAGGGCGGGAAAGAAGCCCAGGACCCCCTGCAGTTTCAGAATTCCCTCGGCGCTCACCCGTTCCAGGAGCTTGTGGGCATCTTCCAGCAGCTTGTCTTCCGCCTCTTTACGTGAGGGTCCCCCAGGGATAGCTCCATTTCCCAGGTCCCACCCATGCAGGAAACCGGTCCAGTTGATAGAGGGAATGACCTGATCTACGGGATAATCCTTAAAGCTTAAGGTTCCTTTCACCCTGGGTTCCTGTTCCTGGCCGGGGGCCGGGGGAACCCTGTTTTTCCGGGCTGCTTCCAGGGGAAGCAGCTCAATCCGGGTTTGCAAGGATGCATGCCGTTCCGCCGCTTTTTGGTAATCCGTTTCCAGTTTTGTAAGGAACCTGGGCCGGTCACTATCCGAAAGCAGGGCGCGGACCGCCTCGGCGGATCGGCTTGCGTCGGGAACATAGACCACAGGCCCGGAATATTCCGGGGCAATTCTCAAACTGGTATGGGCGAGGCTCGTGGCGGCCCCTCCGACCATCAGGGGAATGGTCATCCCCCGACGTTCCATTTCCCTGGCAATACGGACCATTTCATCCAGGGAAGGGGTGATAAGTCCGGAAAGGCCGATGATGGCAACCGGCTCTTTTGCAAGGGCATCGAAGATCCGTTCCGCAGGGACCATGATACCGAGGTCGAGGATATCATAGCCGTTACAGCCCAGGACCACGGCAACGATGTTTTTCCCGATGTCGTGGACATCTCCCTTCACCGTGGCAAGGAGGATGCTGCCGTTTCCCTTGGTGGGAGCGCCGGAGGAACTTTTGGCGCCGGCGGAGCTTTCTGTACCAGCGGCAGCGTTTTTTTCCTGATTGATAAAAGGCGCTAAGGCGGCAACCGCCTTTTTCATCACCCGGGCGCTGCGGATCACCTGGGGAAGGAACATCTGCCCCTTACCAAAGCGGTCCCCCACTTCCTGCATGCCCTTCATCAGGGGGCCTTCCACTACTTCCAGGGACCGGCTGTATTGCGGCCGCGCTTCAAGCACATCCGCCTCAATGTAATCATCAATGCCCTTCACCATGGCGTGGATGATGCGGTCCTCGGGAGGGGTGGAACGCCAGGAATCAGTGAGGAGTTTTGCTGTTTGGGGGATTTGCCCCGCTTCAGGGCTATTTGCCGGGATAGCGGCCGAGATTTTTTCTGCGAGGGCGAGGAGGCGGTCGGTGGGGGGCTTGACGGTTTCTTGGGCTTCGGATGTATTTCCTTTTCTACAGAGTATTACATCCTCCAGGATGTCCCGGAGCGAGGTATCGAGTTCCTGGTATGAAAGGAGGGCGGCAGGGTTCACGATGGCCATGGTGAGGCCCGCGTCGAGGGCGTGTTTGAGGAACACGGCGTGCATGGCTTCCCGGATTAGGGTATTGCCCCGGAAACTGAAGGAGAGGTTTGAGATGCCTCCGGATATTTGGGCCTGGGGACAGTGCTCCCGGATCCATGCACTGGCCCGGATAACCTCCAGGGCATAACGGTCATGTTCGGAAATGCCGGTGGCCACTGAAAGAACGTTGGGGTCGAAGACGATGTCCTCCGGGGGGAAGCCGTCATCGGTCAGGATCGCGTAGGAACGGTGGGCCACTGCACATTTCTGTTCGTAGGTAGCGGCTTGTCCCTGCTCATCGAAGAGCATCACCACCACTGCCGCGCCGTAACGCCGGGCTAACCGGCTTTTGCGAAGCAATTCCGCCGCCCCTTCTTTGAGGCTGATGGAGTTTACCAGGCTTTTCCCTTGAATGCATTTGAGGGCCGCTTCGATCACTTCCCAGCGGGAACTGTCGATCATGATAGGCGCGCTGGCAATGCCGGGATCCGCAAGGGCCAGGGTGATGAACCGGATCATGGCGGCCTTGGCGTCCAGGAGGGCGTCATCCATGCACATATCGATGATCGCGGCCCCCTGTTCCAGCATGTTCCGGGTGAGTTCCAGGGCTTCGCGGTACTTTTCTTCCCTGATGAGGCGGAGGAATGTGCGGCATCCCGCCACATTGGTCCGTTCCCCGATTTTGGTAAGCCCGGGTTCCTGGCCCACCGGCAGGGGTTCTAGTCCCGCGAGAAAGGTTGCGGGCTTTAAAACGGGGATGCTCCGGGGCTGGTAGGATTGGGCCTGTTTCGCAATGGCGGCGATGTGGGCAGGAGTGGAACCACAACACCCCCCCACAATATTTACCAGCCCTTCCCGCATATAGGCTTCAAGGTGGGAAGCCATGGTTTCAGGGGTCTCGTCGTAGGCGCCGAATTCGTTGGGCAGCCCCGCGTTAGGGTGGGCGCTCACGAGGCAGGGGGCGATGCCGGCAAGGTCCCTGATGCAGGACTTGAGCCGTTCCGCCCCAAAGGAACAGTTAAGCCCTAGGGACCAGGGCTTGGCATGGAGCACCGACACGCAAAAGGCCCGCAGGGTTTGCCCCGAAAGGAGCCGTCCCGCCGCGTCGGCAACAGTGGCGGAAAGCATGAGGGGTACATCACGCTGCCGTTCTTCCAAAAGCCGGGTAATGGCGAAGATGGCAGCCTTGGCATTGAGGGTATCGAAGATCGTTTCGATGAGAAGTATGTCCGCGCCGCCATCCAGCAGCCCCCGGGCGTTATCGTAATAAGCCGCTTCCAGCTCATCCCAGGTAATGCTCCGCTTACCCGGATCCTCCATGTCCGGGGAGATGCTGGCGCTCTTGGCGGTCGGCCCCAGGCTCCCCGCCACGAACCGGGGCTTGTCAGCGGTTGCGTACCGGTCCGCCGCTTCTCGGGCAAGCCTCGCCGCCGCAAGGCTTATCTCATAGGCCAGGTCCTTGATGCCGTAATCCCCGAGGGACACCGAGGTGGCGTTGAAGCTGCAAGTCCCGATGATGTCCGCCCCGGCTTGGAGGTAGGCTTCGTGGATACCGGCAATGATCTCCGGCTTGGTGAGGCAAAGGATATCGCTGCAGCCGATAAGGGCGGTTCCATGGGAAGCGAAACGGCTTCCCCGGAAATCCGCTTCGGTTAATTTGCATCCCTGGATCATGGAACCCATGGCTCCGTCGAGGATGAGGATCCCTTTTGCGGCTCGCGCGTCGAGTTGATTCCGAGTGGTCATGGGGGGAGTATACCATGAGTATGGGTCAATGCTCTATGGGTCTTCTGTTCCCGGCCCCATGGGGACTGGCAGCGCTGCCGGGTTTTGCGTTATCCTTACTGGAGAGAGGTAACAAATATGTCGAATTCCGAACTGCTCCTCAAGGAAATTGAGGACCCTTCCCCTTCCTGCATGGTGGAAGGGTTGGATTTTGGGGGATATCTCAAGCAAAGAAACCCCGTCCTCCGGCCCCGTGCAGCCTGTTAACGGAGTATCCGCGATACCATGAAGCGATTGGTATTGGTACCCGTTTTTTTTGCGGTTCTGGGTATGACGGCGTTTGCGCAGAACCCAGCGCTGCCCCGGCTGGCAGTGGTGGAGTTCAACACAAACATCAGTAATGAGAAGATCAAGGCAGATGCGATAACGGTGCGTAACGTGGTGGAAAGTCAAATGGTAGCCAATGGGAAGTATCAGATTATCACCCGGGACGAAATAGATAAACTGCTGACGAATCAGCGGATCCAGGTGAGCAGCATATCCAGCGCGGAAAACATCAAGAAACTGCAATTGCAGAACGTCAGCTATATCGTAACCGGTTCGGTGGATGCGATGGACGCCAGCTATGCGATCACCGTGAAGATCCTGGATGTCTCCACCGGACGGTTTTCCCACAGCGCGGACGCTTTTATGGGCGGAGACGCGAGCGCTCTGTATACGGGGAT
>JAITNP010000250.1 GCA_031290455.1 Treponema sp.
GCCCGCAACGATAGGATGGGGGCTTCCATCGGCATTGACCGTTACAAGGGACAAAAACGCCGTCCCCTCGACCACCTGCTTGACCTCTTCTGTGATAACCATGATTTTCTCCTTAAAAAAGGTATATGATAACACTCTTATTTTGCTATCTGATTGTAATATACTACTTATTAAAAAAAGATGTCAAGAGGAAATGTATATTTAATTAAAAAAACTATCACGTTGACAAAAAAGAATGGACATATTATACTGCCTAGGTATGGAAAATATGACTACTAAAAATCCCTCTCCCGACAAACCCTGTGCAATATGCCCCTGCATGGAAGCGTGCCCCTTGTACAATGCGATGCGGATCATCGGCGGAAAGTGGAAGGTACCGATACTCTGTGCCCTACATCAAGATGGCGCGACACGATACAACGAACTCAAGCGGAAGATTCACGGGATTACAAACACGATGCTGGCAAGTTCATTAAAAGAATTGGAGGAAACAGGACTCATCAGCAGACAACAATTTATGGAAATGCCTCTGCGCGTCGAATACTCATTGACCAGCGCTGTAGGCGATTTAGTCCCCATTTTGGCGCAGCTTGCTCGCTGGGGGATTAACGTAAGGAATAGATAAGCGCATAAAATCGCACACAAGCATGGTCATTAGAGAAAACAGGAAATTCCCGTACCCTGGGTAGCATGGGTAATGGCTAATTTTTAGCGCTCAAATTGCGCATAACATGCCTACATCTGCCGCGGGTAGGCACCGGAGTTCTTTGCGCAAGATGTTCAAAACCGATGGCCACGATGTGGAGCGTTTTCTTAAGCAAATGCGTACTGACAGGGAACTTGAAGACAAAAGTATTGAAAAGGACGCCGTCGTTAAAATCGAAAAAAAGGATGCCTCAGCATACTTTGTGGATCACTACCCGATTTCGTTGATATGCAATGCATCTGACATACTTCGTTCTTCCTCTGGTTATTATTGCATGGTTTCGGATTTTGGTCGAGCAGAGGCTTCCCAAGGGGTGCGGATGTGGTATACTGAATTCATGTAGGAATTACCTATAGGATCCCAGATCGTTGCGTAACACCGCTATTCCAAAGGGGATCGCCAAGAGAAACGTGCAAAAGTCCGCAATGGGAACGCAGAGTTGTATCCCCAGGACACCCAGAACCGGTACAATGGTAAAGAGCATCGGAATCAGGAACAGCCCCTGCCGGGCGAAGGCCAAAATGCTGGCGGGGATTGCCTTGCCCATGGTTTGCAGCATCATGTTGTTAAGGACAATCCAGCCTGAAAAGGGGAAGGTAAAACATTGCAGCCTCAAGGCAAACGCGCCTATGGCAATGACTTCAGGATCGTCCCGCCTGAAAAGCGCAATAATATTCGGCGCACACATAAAACACAGGACCCCAAGCCCTGTCAGTATAACGGTTGAGAGCTTGAGACAAAACCAAAAGGCTTTTTTGACCCGGTCGTATCGTTTTGCCCCGTAATTAAACCCGCATACCGGTTGAAAGCCCTGCCCCAAGCCGATGAGCGCGGAACTTGCCATGAGAAATACCCGGTTCACAATCGAAATAGCCGCGATAACCCCGTCCCCGTAGCCACCTGCGGCATGATTGAGCAGAATCGTCGAAAGACTGAGCAGCCCCTGCCGAAAAAGCGAGGGCAGGCCGCCCCTAACCATTTCTTTATAATGCTGAAAACTGGGTGAAAAATTCTGCGGCAGGATCCGCACATTTTTGGCGCCGGTACAACCAACAACAAACAGCAGGATGCAGCTTACCGTTTGGCTTATCATCGTGGCCAAGGACGCGCCGGTAACCCCCAGATGCAACACAAAGATAAACAAAGGGTCCAGGGCTATGTTCAGTACCGCGCCGCCGATCATACCGATCATGCCGAAAAAAGCGTTGCCCTGAAAGCGCAAGAGGTTATTCAGCATGAGAGAACTGACCATGAAGGGCGCGCCCAAGAGAATAAACCGCAAATATCGCCGTGAATAGGGTAAAATAGTATCCGTGGCGCCCAGCAGCCGGGCAAGGGGCGATAGCAAGGCGGTACCGGTCACCGTGATGACGATGCCTATTATGAAGGCGGTAAAAAATCCGGTGGCCGCCATTTTTTCAGCGTCCCCGGTGTTTTGCGCGCCCAAGGCCCGGGAGATATAGTTTCCCGCGCCGTGGCCAAAGAAAAATCCTATGGCCTGGATGATCGCCATGAACGAAAACGTTACCCCCACGGCGGCGGTCGCGCTGGTCCCAAGGGAACCGACAAAATAGGTGTCCGCCATATTATAGAGGGCAGATACCATCATGATGATAATAGTAGGGACCGCCATTTCACCAACCAGTTTTTCAACCGGTTCAGTGGTCATCCGTTCAAATTTTGAAACTGTCTTTGACATGGGTCATCTTCCTTAAGTCAGCTACCCCATGCTGCATGAGTAGGTCGCATCATCCTTCCGGTTGCGACAAAGAAAGTATACCCCGGGGCTTATTGGAGGTCAAGTATGTTGTTACAAAAATTCTCGTTGCCGTCTTATATCCACAGCCCTCAGGGGCGTGGTTTTACGGCGGAACAGGGTAAGATGCGTAAAATAGATGTCGCACTTGAACGCCGTCGCCAGTGCCTTGTGTCCGGCAAATTCCTTGCCATTATCAAAGGGAATATAAGTCATTTTAATTTAAATATTTATTCTTCCACGATGCTTCCTGCCGGTCTCACCAAGGCATCCATCAATCGAACCATACTACGCCGCGTTTAACACCTCGGACTTGACAAACTTCCATAACCGTTCTATCAAATTCAAATTCAGTGAATACATCGGTAAAGATACCAGCTCAACTATGCGCTCCCGCCGGCAGGGATCCGATTTTTCTGGAATTATTGGCAGTCCGATGTTATATTCTACAGGTAGAAGCATGCGTATTGTTATTGTTGGCGCGGGTCTTGTGGGAACCCAACTAGCCCGTCATCTAGTGCAGGAGAAACATGATGTTTCTCTGATAGAATCTAATGAGGAACGGGCCCAGCATGTTTCCAACCGGCTGGACTGCCTGGTCCTCCACGATGAGGGGAACAACCTCTCCTCTCTAAAAGAAGCGGGGATCGCTAAAGCCGACGCTCTGGTCTGCGTTACCGATTCGGATGAAGTTAATATGATCATCTGCGGCCTCGCCGCTTCCCGGTATCCTAAACTGCTGAAAATAGCCCGGGTCAGAAATGACGATTATGTCCGGCTGAACCAGGCCGGAGAAGGGGTCTTTGAAGACCGCCATATATTGGGAATCGATCACTTTGTGCATCCCGATGTGGAAGCCTCCCGGTCGGTTTTGAGCGCCCTGGCTCACGGAGCCATCGGCAACATCCTGACCTTTGCGGGTACTCCCTATGAATTAGGCTCCATTGATATAGCCGCCGGCAGTTCCTTTGACGGACTCAGCCTGAAAGATTATCGTTCCCTCATAAAAGAGGAAAGCCTGGTTACCCTGGTGGAACGGAAGGGAGAAAGCCTCCTGCCTACCGGCTCCACCACCCTGGTCAAAGAGGATCGAATCCACATTCTGGCCCAGGAAGCGGAAATGGAACACATTTTCAAGCTTGCGGGACGCACCGAAAAGCCCCTGCGGAGAATAGGCATTGTCGGCGGCAGCCGGATAGGTGCTCTCATTGCCGGAGGGCTTTTGGGAAAAGACCTGGAATCCGGGGGGAAACGGAAGAAGCGAGGCTTCTTCTCGCTGTTCAAATCCTTCATGCCCAAAAGCAGCCGCCGGGTGGTCATCATCGAACAGAACCATGAGGTCTGTCAGGATCTGGCCGCCCGGTTTCCCGATGCGCTGATCCTTAACGAGGATATTTCCGATGAAAGTTTCGTTGCGGAGGAACAGATCGGCAATCTGGACCTGATCATCACTGCCACCGACAACCAGGAACTCAACATGATCGCCGCCCTCTACCTCAAATCCCGGGGAGTCCGGCGGGCCATCGCCCTGGTAAGCGGTTCCGGATACGAGGCCATCGCCCGGCGGCTTGGGGTAGATGTGGTGATCCCCATGAAGTCGGTGGTGGTGGACTCCATCCTCTCCCATCTCCTGCGGGGTGGAATCAAGGGAGTCCACCGGATCGGGGACGGGAGCGTTGGCATCATCGAGATCGAGATTGGGAGCGCTTCCCCGGTGGCGGAGACGCCCATCACGGCCTTCAGACTTGCCGCCGGGGGCCTGGTAATGCTGGTGAACCGGGAAGGCGGCTCCTTTATTCCCCGGGGGGATTATGTGTTTAAGGCCGGGGACAAGATCGTCATGATCGCGAAAAACGGCGGCGAAGCGGAAATCGAACGGTTCTTCGGTCCCTCAAAATGAAAGATAAGGACCCGTTGAGGGCCTCCGGTTTGAGCAGGCGCGGCCGGGATTCCGGGGGATTACTCAGGATTCTCGCGTTCCTCCTGGCTTTCGTTACCCTGACCATGATTATCCCCCTGGCGATGGCGGCCTTGTACCAGGAACAGGAGATGATCCGGGTCTTTGGGCTGACCATCATTCCGGCACTTCTGATTACCCTTCCGGCCCTTGTGGGGTACCGGAAACAAAAGGCCCAATTCTCGGTTTCCGGGGGCTTTCTTCTGGTATGTCTGGCCTGGGTTTTTACCTGCCTGCTGGGAACCTTCCCCTATTACCTTTCCGGTGTCCTACCCCGTTTTATCGACGCCTTTTTTGAAAGCGTTTCAGGATTTTCCACCACCGGCGCTACGATTATCGCCGATGTGGAAAGCATGCCCCGGTCTCTGCTTTTCTGGCGGGCCATGACCCATTGGCTTGGGGGTATGGGTATTGTGGTCCTCACGGTGGCAATTCTCCCCCTGCTGGGGGGCGCCGGTTTCCAGCTCGTAAAGGCCGAAACCACCGGACCTGAAAGCGACAAGATCGCCCCCCGGATCACCACCACTGCCAAAATTCTCTGGCTCCTCTATATGGGCCTTACGGTCCTCCAAGCCCTTCTTCTGATGATCTGCGGAATGGACTGGTTCGACGCGGTGTTCCATGCTTTTTCCACCATAGCCACCGGGGGCTTCAGTTCCCGGAACAGCAGCATTGCCGCCTGGAATTCCCCCTGGATCGACTGGGTCTGCATCGTCTTCATGATCCTGGCGGGATTCAACTTTAACCTCCTTTGGCAGCTCCTCCGGGGGAAATACCGGGACATCCTGTATAACAGCGAAGCCCGGGCTTATGGACTGGTTATCCTCGTCGGGGCGGGTATATGCGCCCTTACCCTGTACACCTCCGGCAACGCCGCGCCGGGGGGGCCTTTTTCTCTGGAATTCAGTATACGGCAGGGCTTATTTCAGAGTGTATCCTTCCTGTCCAGTACCGGCTTTGCCATAGTGGATCATACCCTCTGGCCTCCCCTTGCCCAGGTAGTCCTCTTCCTCATCATGTTCATCGGTGGCTGCTCCGGTTCTACCGCCGGGGGGATTAAGCTTATCCGCCAGGTAATCCTTTTTAGACAGATGGGTAATGAAATGAAAAAACTGCTCAATCCCCGGGGGGTGTTCAGTATTCGTTTTAACGGTAAGGTGGGTCGCAGGGATGTGGTCTATGGGGTTGCGGGTTTTGTGTTCCTCTATATGGCCCTGGTGTTTGCCTCGGTCCTGTTCCTCTGCGCCGCCAATCTGGATATTTTCACTGCTATCAACCTGGCGCTCCTGGCCCAGGGAAATATCGGCGTGGGCCTGGGGCAAAGGGATTTCTGTGCGGTGGTTTATGGACTGCCGGCGGAGGCCAAGGGGTGGCTCTGTTTTATCATGATCGCCGGGCGGCTGGAATTGTGGACTGTTTTTGCCCTGTTCTCCCGGATTTTCAGGAGGCGCTGACATGCAACGATTGGTGTTCTTCCGTCTGCTGCTGATTATCCTGGGGGTAGTGGCCTTCCTCATGACCCCCGCGCTGATCATGGCCCTGGTTCTGGGAGAAGCAGCCCGGCCCTTCATCCTTCCCATGGGAATCATGGCGGTCCTGATGCTGCCTGCGGTATTGATCCGCACCGGTCCCTTCCGCCTCAGCCCCCGGGAAGGGTTCCTCCTGGTATTTTTAACCTGGGTATGCTCAAGCCTTTTGGGGAGCCTCCCCTATTATCTTTCCCCCTGGCATATCAGTTTTACCGACGCGGTTTTTGAAAGTACCTGCGCCTTTGCCACGACCGGGGGAACCACCATTGATGCTATAGAAGCCCTGCCCCGTTCCCTCCTCCTCTGGCGGAGCCTGTCCCACTGGTTCGGCGGCATGGGGATCATCCTCCTTACCGTGGCCTTGATGCCCCTCTTTGGGGTCGGGGGCTTCCAGCTTATCAAGGCGGAAACCCCGGGGCCGGAAAAGGACAAACTCACCCCCCGGATCACCGCAGCCGCCAAGATCCTCTGGTTCGCCTATTTTATCCTGACCCTGGCCCTGATCCTGCTCTACCGCCTGGGAGGTATGGAATGGTTCGACGCGGTCTGCCACGGCTTAACCACCATGGCTACTGGCGGCGTAAGTACCAAAAACGCCGGTATCGCTTTTTATAACTCCCCGTTTATTGAGGGGGTTTCCACGGTTTTCATGCTGCTTTCTGCCCTGAACTTTAATATGTACTACCGGCTTTTCAAGGGAAAATTCCGGGATATCATCCAGAATACCGAGGGCCGGGTCTATTTCGGCATCTTCATCGCCGCTGCTGCCGTCATCACCTGCACCCTTATCCCGGTGTACGGTTCCTTCCGGGAAGCCCTGCGCCACGCCTCCTTTCAGACCGCCTCGATCCTTTCCACCACCGGAAGCGCCGCCGCAGATTACGAAACCTGGCCCCTCCTGGCCCAGGGGGTTCTCTTTTGTCTCATGTTCATCGGCGGCTGCTCCGGTTCTACCGCCGGGGGCATCAAGGTGATCCGCCACGCAGTGCTTTTCAAGCAGACCGGCAACGAAATACGCCGCACCCTCTATCCCCTGGGGGTCTTCAGCATCCGGCTTAACAAGAAACTGGGCCGCAAGGATGTGGTCTACGGCGTGGCGGGCTTTGTATTTCTGTATATGCTGGTCGCGGCAATCACTACCCTCATCACCGCCGCTTCGGGGGTGGACCCTTTCTCGGCCTTCAGCGCCTCCCTCTCGATTTTAGGCAATGTGGGCCTGGGTTTCGGCGCCGTGGGTCCCTCCCATAACTACGGCGCTTTCCAGGATCACATCAAGTGGCTCTTTTCCCTGGTGATGATCGCGGGCCGGTTGGAACTGTGGACCGTGTTTGTGCTGTTTACGCCGGGGTACTGGCGGCGCTAGGCAAACGGTTTGAGTCATTTTATTGACAAATCGGATGTTTAGACAGATGATACTAATAACCACTACGGTTGTTTATAGGGGAGTGTACCATGCTTATAGGAATTGCCCCGGTCATTGGTCCGGAGCTTTTAGATGCCCTGTTCCGTATGGGACATGGAGATGAGTTGGTGTTGGCAGATGCCTTTTTTCCGGGGGATTCCTGCAATGCCCGGGTAATCCGGGCGGATGGGATCAGGATTCCTGCGCTGTTGGACGGTATCCTGGCCCTCATAAATTTGGATGCATATATCCCCCATCCGGTTGCTATGATGGAGGCTGCTGCAGGAGACACCCTGGACCTGGCGGTGGAAGCCGCCTACCGACAGGTGATTGACCGGCGCTGGCCTGGAACACCGCCAACTGAACGAATTGAACGGTTTGCGTTTTATGAACGGACGAAAAAGGCTTACGCCGTGGTCATGACTGGTGAAACGGTGAAGTA
>JAITNP010000020.1 GCA_031290455.1 Treponema sp.
CCGTTTGATTGTTGCCGCTTGATGCTCGCGCAGCGCTTTTGCACCATGTTTTCAAGTGCTTTTTTAACTTTATAGACAGACGCTCTGTAGTGGCTGGTCATTACCGGTTTGGTATCGGCATTGTTTATATGGTTATCACATTTAAATGCATTGTACCAACGCTTAAAATGAGATGAAGAAAAGTCTCGTTATGTAAATAAATCGCGCTGAATTCTGGGAAACTCTACGCAGAAAAAAGGCCCGACAATCCGGCGGGCCTTTTTTTTCGCGACACCCGGCACACCGATCCTACCTGGACAGCTTCCCCAGCCGCCCGCAGGCTTCCTCCACGCCGGCGCGGTGGCCAAAGGCGGAAAACCGTATGAAAGACTGTCCCGCAGGCCCGAACCCTGAACCGGGGGTGGTAACCACCTGGCATTTTTCGAGGATCTCCGCAAACACCTCCCAACTGTCCCTGCCGGGGAACTGTGCCCAGATATAGGGTGAGTTGTCTCCCCCCACACAGGAAATGTTCAGGGATTGCAACCCGGAACGAATCAGCTTGGCGTTTCCCAGGTAGAAATCCGACAATTCCCGGATCTCCTTAAGCCCCTCCGGTTCCAGGGCGGCCAATCCCCCGGCCTGGGCTATGTTAGACGCCCCGTTAAAGATGGTGCCGCAGATCCGGCTCCAATCGGCATTGACGCTTTCGCCCCCGGCGTACTTGAGGTCCCGGGGAACCACGGTCCAGCCTAGACGCACCCCGGTGAATCCTGCGGGCTTGGAGAAGGAGTTCACCTCAATGGCACAGGTTCTGGCCTCCCCAATCTCGAAGATAGTCTTGGGCAGTTTCGGGTCCCGGATGTATTCACTGTAGGCCGCGTCGAAAATGATGATGGACCCGGTTTTCCCGGCAGCGTCAACTAAGGCGGCGAGCTGTTCCCGGGTTACCACCGCCCCGGTGGGGTTGTTGGGGGAACAGAAATAGATAAGCCCGTGTTTGGGAAGCAGGGAAAGGTCCGGGAAGTAATCGTTTTCTACAGTACAGGGAAGGTAGGTGATTCCCCTGTAGCCGGTACCCGACCAAGGCCCGGCAGCGCCGATGAGGACCGACCCGTCCACATACACCGGATACGAGGGGTCCTGAACCGCTACCGTGGTCCCTCCGCCAAAGAGGAGCTGGAGCCGGCCAATATCACATTTAGCCCCATCCGAGATGAAAATTTCATCCGCCCCCAATTCCCCCTGATAAAACACCGCGGAGATCCGCTCCCGCAAAGCGAGCAGCCCCTCATCGCTGTAACCCGAGTACCCTTCGACGGTCCCAAGCTGCCGGGCCCCTTCCACCAGCCCCCGGTTAATGTGGGGGAGGATAGGCTCGGTGGTGTTCCCCACCCCCAGGCTTATGATCTTCGCCGCCGGATGCGCCGCCGCATATTCCCGCCGCCGCTTGGCAATCTCCGGGAAAAGATACCCTGCATTGATGTTTGCAATACAGGGGTTCCGTGTAATCATGATTGGATCTCCTCACTCGCGCCGAAGGCGCGACAAGTCCAGGGTGGCAAAATAGTCATCCACGGTTTCGGGCCGCCGGATCATGGTAAAGGAGCCGTCGGGACTCAGGAGCAGTTCGCCACAGCGGAGCTTGCCGTTGTAGTTGAAGCCCATGGCCCTGCCGTGGGCCCCCGCATCGTGGATGATCACGAAATCGCCGTCGGTTTCACCCGCCTGGATCTTGGGCAGGTTCCGCTGCACCGCGAATTTATCGTTGTTTTCGCAGAGACTCCCCACTACATCGTAGGTCTCGGTGGGGGGAGCGGCTTCTTTTCCCGCAATGGTGATGTGGTGATAGGCCCCGTAGAGGCCGGGCCGCATGAGGTCCGCCATGCACGCGTCAAGGCCAATGTATTCCCGGTAGATCCTTTTGGTGTGAATCGCCCTGGTTACGAGCCAGCCATAAGGCCCGGTTATAATCCTGCCCCATTCGGTATGTATTCCCAGCGGATCAAGTCCTGCGGGAAGGATAATCTCATCGTAGGCTTTTTTGATTCCGGTGGCCAAATAATCATAGTCTATGGGCTGCTGATCCGGCTGGTAGGGGATGCCCACGCCGCCTCCCAGGTTCACGAATTCCAGGGGTATCCCGGTCTTGGCCAGTATTTCCACTGCCAACTCAAAGAGAATCCGGGCGGTCTCGATATGATATTCCGGGTTAAGCTCGTTAGAGGCCACCATGGTGTGGAGGGCGAATCGCTTGGCTCCCTTGTCCCGGAGTAGGACGAACCCTTGGATAAGCTGTTCCCGGGTAAAACCGTATTTGGCCTCCTCCGGTTTACCGATGATGGCGTTACCACCCTTGAGAGGACCGGGGTTGTACCGGCAGGAGATGAGTTCCGGGATCCGGGCGTTCTTTTCAAGAAAATCAATGTGGGTACTATCATCCAGGTTGATGACCGCCCCCAATTCCAGGGCCTTTTGGTATTCCCGCACCGGGGTCTCATTGGAAGTGAACATCATAAGCTCACCCCCTATCCCCGCCATGTCCGCCAGGAGCAACTCCGGATAACTCGCGCAATCCGCGCCAAAGCCCTCGTCCGCCAGAATTTTCAGGATAAAGGGATTAGGCAGGGCCTTAACCGCAAAATGTTCCTTGAAGGCCGGAAAAATCGAGAATGCCTTGAGAATGGCCCTGGCATTCCGCCGTATCGCCGCCTCATCATATAAATAGAAGGGAGTGGGGTAACGGTCTACCACCGCTTCAAGCTGCGCCTTGGTTAAGGGAAAAACCTTGTTGTTCATCAGGGGGATAGTGCTATTAATGGACTATCTTGTCAAGAGTCTAGGCACTGGAAACCAGGGCGGGGGCATTAACATGATTCCCGGGAAAGGAAACAGGGATCTCAAGGCGCTCACTCACCTATCCCGCATTGAAATGTAAGCCTTGTCCATGATGTATGAACGAAGTATACTAGAGGCACATTGAAATTTGGAGGAATCCTATGGACAAGGATGTTATTATCGCTCAAGCGAAGGATTATATAACCAAAGAGCAGGATGCATATTTCAGAACTGAGATCGAAAAGCTTCTGGCCGCAGAGGATTGGAAGGAACTGGAGGACCGGTTCTACCGAAACCTGGAATTCGGGACCGGAGGGCTGCGAGGGGTCATTGGCGGCGGGTATAACCGGATGAACACCCTGGTGGTGAAGAGCGCCACCCAGGGACTGGCCACCTACCTCATCAAGGCGTTCCCGGATAAAGCGCGGGCGCGGAGCCTGCAGGCGGTCATAGCTTACGACAGCCGCCACTATTCCGCCGAATTTGCCGAAGCCGCGGCCCTGATACTGGCCGCCAACAACATCAAGACCTATCTTTTTTCGAGTCTGCGCCCCACTCCGGAGCTTTCCTTTGCCATCAGGCGCCTGGGCTGCGATACGGGGATCGTGGTTACCGCGAGCCACAATCCCGCCCAATACAACGGGTACAAGGCCTACTGGAACGACGGTTCCCAGGTTATCCCCCCCCATGACACGGGAATCATCGACGAGGTCAACGCGGTTACGGTCATCAAGGAAATAGACCGGGAAACCGCCCGTTCCCAGGGGCTGCTCAAGAGTATTGATACGGAGATTGATGAGCCGTACCATGCCATGGTGAGGAGCCGCCTGTTCCGGCCTGATCTGATTAAAGCCAAAGCAGGGGAGGTCAAGATCGTGTATACCCCCCTCCATGGCACGGGGGCCATGCATGTGGAAGCGGTCCTGGGGAGCCTGGGGCTTAAGGTCATCACCGTGCCGGAACAGCGGGAAGGGAACGGGGATTTTCCCACCCTGTCCTTCCCCAATCCCGAGGAAGCCGCTGCCCTGGAATTGGCGGTTACCCTGGGAAAACAGGTAAACGCCGATGTGGTCATGGCCACGGATCCCGATGCGGACCGGCTGGGTATTGCCGTTCCCGCGGGTAGCCGGGGGAAGCCCGGGGAGTTCATCCTCCTGAGCGGCAATCAGCTCGGCACCCTCCTGGCGGACTATATCTTCCTCTCCCTCAAAGAAACCGGTAAGATGCCCGACAAGGCGGCCATGGTCAACTCCATCGTTACCACCGGGATGCAGCAACGGGTGGCCGCGTCCTATGGGGCCGAATGCATTGAATGTCTGACCGGCTTCAAATGGATAGCCGATATATGGCGGAAAAGCGAAGCCACCGGGAACCCCACCGTGGTCTACGGCGCCGAGGAAAGCTACGGGTACCTGGTGGAACCGGAAGTCCGGGATAAGGACGGCGTTTCCGCCGCGGCCATGACCGCTGAAATGACCCTGTATTGGCGGAGCACGGGAAAGAGCCTCCTCGATCGGCTGGATGAACTCTACGAGGCCAACGGATATTGGCAGGAGATGGGCATATCCAAGTACTTCCAGGGTCCGGAAGGGCCGGCCATCATGAAGGGTATCATGGACGAATACCGGAAGAAGCCTCCGGTCATCTTTGGGGGCATTGCGGTTGAGAAGGTCCGGGATATCCTTGAATCGGTGTGGAAGGAGCCAAAAAATCCCGCATACCAAGCGCCGGTGGACCTCCCCAGGAGTGATGTGCTCCAGTTCTACTTGCAGGACGGAACCGTGGTAAGCCTCCGGCCCAGCGGTACCGAACCGAAGATCAAGTTCTACGCCAGTTGTTGCTGCGAGGTTGGAGCGGCGGGTCTTTCCGCGGCCAAGGCCGAGGCGGCGCGGAAACTGGAGGCCATCAAAAAAGACATCCGCCAGGTCATTGGTGCATGATCGGGATTATTGATGGGAACCTATGATGGGATAGTCCCGGTCTACCTTGATTCCGGGGTCTTGGTGGCCTTTGACCTGGAAACCACGGGGCTGGACGCTAAAAAAGATCGTATCGTCGAGATCGGGGCGGTTAAATTCGATAAGCGGGGACCGATATGCCGGTTCTCGACCCTCATCAACCCCGGTATTCCCATGCCGGCAGAGGCCGGGCGGGTGAATAAGATTACCGACGAGATGCTCCGGAACAAGCCGTCCCTGGAGGAGGTTTTTCCTGATTTCGTACACTTCATCAAGGATACGGTTCTGGTTGCCCATAACGCCCCCTTTGACTGCGGTTTTATCAACGAGAAGCTGAAAGAGCGCTTTACGGTTCCCCGGAAAAACCAGGATCAGCGGGATCTTTTGGCGGATATCACCAATGAAGCAGCGGAAACCGGGAACCGGTGGGCTTCCCCGTTTCCGGTTTTACCGAACCAGGTGGTCAATACCCTTATCTATGCCAAGGAGGTCTTTCTGGGCCTCCCTAAGTACAACCTGCAAGATTTGGCGGCATTTCTCGCTATTTCGACCCGTGACGCTCACCGGGCTGAAGATGATGCCCGGGTCTGTATGGAGATTTTCATACGATGCGTCCAGGGCCAATGAGGAGTGAAGAAAAGAAGTTGCACTGCTGGATAATATTATGGTAATATCATGTATAGAGTAATATCATATATAGAAAAGGAGGGATAAAAACATTGAAATTGATGAAATTGCCGATGGTATTGCTGTTCATCATGATGCTGATAAGTTCTTGTTCAATCAACCGTATTGCCACTAAGGCGGTAGCCGATGCCCTGACCGGTACCGGAAGCAGTGAGGTCTTTACCGGGGATCCGGATCCTGAGCTGGTGGGGGATGCCATTCCCTTTGCCATCAAGATGTACGAGGCCCTGTTATCCCAGCAGCCGGATCACCAGGGCCTCATCCTCACCACCGGTTCCCTCTTTATCATGTACGCCAATGCCTTTGTCCAGGGCCCGGCCCAGATACTGCCGGTAAGCCGCTATGATGAACGGGAGCAGGCCTTTGCACGAGCCAAGAAACTCTATCTCCGGGGGGCGGATATCCTCTATGGGGGACTGGACAAAAAGTACCCAGGATTCAGCAGCGCCTACCGGTCGGGGAACCAGGACACCTACCTGGCCAAGATGAAAAAAGCGGATGTCCCTTCCCTCTACTGGATCACCGCAGGGGTACTCTCCGCGTTTTCACTCAACCCCTTTGATCTGGAACTGGGAGTACGGCTCCCGGAAATTACCGCCCTCATACACCGGGCTTATGAACTGGATCCGGATTTCAATAATGGCGCCATAGATGATTTTTATGTATTATTCTATGCCTCATTGCCTGAAACCCTGGGGGGAGATAAATCCAAGGTGGGTACCCACTTTAAACGGGCGGTGGAAAAATCCAAAGGCCGTACCGCCAGTCCCTACGTATCCTATGCCGAGGCGGTCTGTATTCCTGCCCAGGATTATGATACCTTTAAAACATATCTGGAAAAAGCCCTGGCCCTGGAGGTGAACGCTGATCCCGCAAACCGGCTGGTCAATATTCTGTCTCAGCGCAAAGCCCAATATTTGCTGGATACGGCTTCACGTTATTTTCTTGATTTGGATTCGGGTGATGAAGCGTGGGAAGATGATTTTGATGAATAATCGTTATGCATAAGGAGTAATGCAATGAAGCAATTTTTCCGTAGGGCCTTTGGTATAGCCCTGTTAGTATGTATGGTTGGTCCTGTTTTTGCCCAAAAAAAGGTTACCATTAAGCTGGCGTCCCTGGTTCCGGAAAACACCCCCTGGGGGGCGGCGTTAAACCGTATGGCCCAGGACTGGGCCAAGGCGACCAATGATGAGGTGGTACTGGTAATCTATCATAATGGGGTTGCGGGGAGTGAGCGGGATGTGCTGAGGAAATTAAAACAAAATCAGATTCAGGCCGCCATTTTCAGTTCCACCGGTATGAGCGCCATTGCTCCAGAAATCATGACCGTGAGCTGCCCCTTTCTTATCCGGAATGATGATGAATTGGATCTGGTCCTGAATGCCCTCAAGGGGGATCTGGAACAGCGGATCAACGACCGGGGGTTTTTCACCCTGGCTTGGGCGCGGGCCGGCTGGGTCAAATTCTTTTCCAAGGCCCCGGTGTTCCTCCCGGTGGATTTAAAACGGCAAAAACTGGGGACCGCCTCGGATCAACCGGAATTGATGCAGGCATTCAAATCCATGGGGTACAATATGGTACCGGTGGAACTAACCGATGTGCTCATAGCCTTGAACGGCGGCATGATAGACGCGGTGTACCAAAGCCCGGTCGCCGTAGGGGGATACCAGATTTTCGGGGTGGCTAAGAACATGGCATCCATCAATATCGCCCCCTTCATGGGCAGTATTATTTTAAACCAGCGGGCCTGGCGTTCCATCCCGGATACCTATAAACCCAAACTGCTTGAAATCACGAGAAAAATGGAAAAAGAGCTGGATACCTCCATTCTAAAACTTGAATCCGATGCGGTGGTAACTATGTCAGCTTACGGACTCGTTATCAACCAGGTAAGCCCCGCACAGGCGCAGATATGGTATACCGATGTGGAACGGGCCATCCCGAACCTGTTGGGAACCACCTTTGACAAGGAAATATACGGAAAAATTGAAACAATCTTGCGGGACTATAGGAGTGGACGGTAATTCTGATGCACAAAAAACAATCAATCCTATGGACCATTGAGGGGGGGATCTGTTATTTCTTTTTAGTAGCCCTTGCCCTGCTCCCGATGGCGGAAGCTGTTGCCCGGCTCTGTTTCAGGACCGGGGTACCCGATTCTTCCAACCTCATGGTTCACTGTCTCCTGGTCCTCGGCCTTTTATCCGGGATGATCACCACGAGGAATGGGGAGCACCTGTCCATAGCCCTGGCCCAGTATTTTCTGCGGGATCAACTCAAAAAGCCTTTGTTGATTGTTACCAGCCTCTTATCCGCCTTTGTGGTTACTATCATTGCCTGGTGCGGGGCCTCCTTTGTGTCTATCGCGCTTTCCCCCTGGCAGATGATTGGGTTTATCCCGGATCAGGTCTTCGCCCTGATCATCCCCCTGGGCTACGGCATTATCGCTTTTCGGTTTGCCCGGATGACCCCGGTAACGGGAGCGGCCCGGTGCCTGCCGGTCCTGGCCATCGTGCTGGGAACGGTCTGTTCCCTCCCGGCTATCGCAAAACTGATCTGGGGTTTCGATGTTCCCGATAGGGTGTACGACCTCACCGATGCCTTTGTTACTCTGGCTATGTATGTAAAAGTCCCGGCGGTGATCATCCTGCTCCTGGCAGCTTTGGCAGGGACCCCCCTCTTTGTCATCATGGGCGGTATGGCCCTCATCCTTATCCAGGCTTCCGGGGGAGAAATCGACGTGGTGGCGAATCAGGTCTACACCGGCCTTACCCAGAACAGCTTCATCGCCATTCCCCTCTTTACCCTGGCAGGGTTCTTCCTGTCTGAAAGCAAGGCGGGAGAACGGCTGGTTCTTACCTTCAGGAGCCTCTTTAGCTGGCTTCCCGGGGGCATGATCATTGCCACGGTGGTCATCTGCGCCTTCTTCACCTCCTTTACCGGCGCTTCGGGAGTAACCATCCTGGCCCTGGGGGGTATCCTGTACACCATTCTCTCGGATCATGTACAGTACCCGGAAAAGTTTTCCATTGGGCTTTTAACCTCCGTGGGGAGTATCGGACTGCTCTTTCCCCCCAGTCTTCCCATCATTCTGGTGGGGGCTAAAACAAGAACGAATATCATCCACATGTTCGTAGGAGGAATTTTCCCCGGGCTTCTCCTGGTCCTGGCGGTCATTGTTTTCGGCATCATCATATCAATTAAAATCAAGATCCCCGTAGAACCCTTTGAACCCAAAAAGGCCCTTTCTGCATTAAAGCATTCGGTCCTTGAAATCCTGCTTCCCCTGGTACTCATTGCCGGTTATTTTTCCGGCATCCTCTCGCTGATAGAAATAGGCGCCGTGGCAGTGGTCTATGTGTTTGTGGCGGAGGTTCTCATCCACCGGGATATCAGGATCCGCGACGTGCCCCAGGTGTTCCGCAAGGCGATTCCCATCATCGGAGGGGTGCTTTCCATCCTTGCCTTGTCCCAGGCATTGTCGTACTACATCGTGGATACCCAGGTACCGGAAAACCTGGTCCGGTGGATGCAAAACGCCATTCATTCAAAATACCTCTTCCTGCTGCTCCTCAATCTGGCGCTCCTCGTGGTGGGCTGCCTCATGGACATCTTTTCCGCCATCCTCGTGGTCCTGCCCCTGGTGGCCCCTTTGGGCATAGCCTACGGGATTGATCCGGTCCATCTGGGAATTATTTTCATCACCAACCTGGAAGTGGGGTTCTTAACCCCACCGGTGGGGATGAACCTCTTCCTCGCCTCCTACCGCTTCAAGCGGTCCTTTGTTGATATATGCCGGTATGTGTTTCCCTTTCTCTTTATTCAAATGGTAGTGGTTATCCTGGTTACCTATGTGCCCTGGCTGTCAACATACCTGATCCGGTTCTTCTGAGAGGAGGCGCTGTATATTACGAGATGACCCTGGGGTGGCGGAAAATCTTGCTGAATTGTCCCGGACCCTGGCACAAGCAGCAGACCCTGAACTCATCGAATCCTTTTTGCGCTGCCTTCTGACCCCCGCTGAAACCGCGGATATCGCTGCCCGCTGGGCCTTGGTCAAGGCCCTGGAACAGAAAGTCCCCCAGCGGGAAATCGCCAAGCGCCTAGGAATCTCCCTGTGTAAAATCACCAGGGGTTCCCGGGAGCTTAAAAAACCTGATTCCGCCTTTCAACGGATGCTTGACATTTTAAAGCGGTTATAATTGATGAGACACCCATCCCGGATGATTGCTTTTTCAAGGGGGGTCAGTTCAGGGACGCCTAGGGAAAAGGGCAGTATCCCCTCTTCGCTGATGCTATAGGCCGTAAGCGCAGGGAATTCCCCCATGAGGCTGGGAACGATGTGCGGAATAAAGACATAATCCCTGTTTTTGAAGGGCGGCGTCCCGTTCAGGACGAAAGGCAGGATTCCCCAGTTGATGAGGTTACTGCGGTACCGTTTCGTGGCATACTCCTGGGCGAAATTGGCGCAGCCTCCCAGCACCCGCTGGCAGCTTGCGGCCTGTTCCCGGGCGCTTCCGTCCCCCGGTTTCCGGGCATAGAGGGCGGAACCGATTTGTATCTGCCGCACCTCGATGTTCTCCATGCCTTTGATAGTCCGGATCCGGGCGAAAACCCCCTCTAGTTCCGGGAGGATTTGGATCGGTCCCCGGGATTCCGGGACAGCTGCTTCCCCGGCAAGGGCCGCACCGGACAGCCGGGCGGCTTCGGCCCGATGCACCGCTTTGGCCCTGCCCACATAGTCCGGGTCCTTTCGGGACAGGGTGTATTCCGCAAGTCCCACGGGGTTGGAACGGAAAGACGAGGTTTCCCCGGAGGGAATGATCTCATCGGTGGTGGTAACCGGATCGGTAATAAAAGAAACGATTTTTACGAGGAGATGTTCCCCTAATGCTTCCATGGGAGGCCAGTCGGTAATGTTCGGTCCGTATTGCAAGACCGCTTCCGGCTCAGGTTTTCCAATCCCATTATAGACCCGGTTCCGGTAGGGAGCGTCGTCGTAGTGATAGGGGAACTGTGCCTCGGTCTCCATAGCAAGGGTCTCGGCAGAGGTCAAATAGCCGCCATTCCGGACGGTAGCGGCGATGCTCCGGGCATCCATCAAGGCAACCGACGAAATCTGGCCTTCTGCAGGCTTGGATCCTTCCCGATTGGGGAAATTCCGGGTGGTATGGCGGATGGAAAGACCGTTATTGGCGGGCACATCCCCGGCGCCGAAACAGGGGCCGCAGAAAGCGGTACGGATTATGGCCCCCGACGCAATAAGGCTGCTCAAGGCCCCATTCTTGGCAAGTTCCAGCATCACCGGCTGGCTCCCCGGATATACCGAGAGGGAAATGTTCCCGGTGGAACCGCCCTGGAGTATGGTGGAGGCGGCCATGATATTATCGAAGGTCCCCCCGGCGCAACCCGCGATTATCCCCTGGTCAATACGGAGCCGGCCTGTGTCATCAATCTTATCCGTCAGTTTGAGATGGATGCCAGGATATTCGATGATCTCCGCCGCCTCCTGCTCCACCTTACGGAGTATATCCCCCAGATTGCTGTTCAGGGTATCAATGGTGTAGACATTGCTGGGATGAAAGGGCAGGGCGATCATGGGCTTAACCGCAGAAAGGTCCACCAGAATCATCCCGTCATAGTAGGCTAATGCTTCGGGGCTTAATCGTTGATAGTCCCCGCCCCGTCCATGTACCACCAGGTAATCCCGGATCACCGCATCGGTTTCCCAGATGGAGGACCAGCAGGTGGTTTCAGTGGTCATCACGTCGATGCCGGCCCGGAAATCCGCGGGCAGGGCAGCGATGCCATCCCCCACAAATTCCAGGACGTTGTTCTTGACCAGACCATCCTTAAAGACCGCCCCGATAATCGCGAGGGCCACATCCTGGGGTCCTACCCCGTTCCCCGGTTTTCCCCGCAGGTAGACCCCGATTACCTTGGGGTAGGGGATATCATAGGGCTGCCCCAGAAGCTGCTTGACCAGCTCCCCGCCCCCTTCGCCTACCCCCATGGTTCCCAAGGCCCCGTAACGGGTATGGCTGTCACTGCCGAGGATCATCTTACCGCACCCAGCCTGGGTATCCCGGATATAAGAATGGATCACCGCGAGATGGGGGGGCACATACACCCCGCCGTATTTCTGGGCTGCCGAGAGGCCGAACCGGTGATCGTCTTCGTTGATGGTTCCTCCCACGGCGCAGAGGGAGTTATGGCAATTGGTTAAAATATAAGGAATCGGGAACTTTTCAAGGCCGCTTACCTTGGCGGTCTGCACGATATTCACGAAGGTAATATCGTGGGAAACCATGGCATCGAAACGCAGGGCCAGGCGGTGGTCATCCCCAGCGGTATTGTGGGACCGCAGAATCCTGTATGCCATGGTACCCTCCCGGGGCGGCTTGGGTGCCGATTGAGACAGGCGTTGTATGGTTTCCCGGTGCTCCGGGATATCCTCCACCATGTCGTTGCCGTTAATCAGGTATACCCCGTTGTGTATGACCTTTACCATTAAATCCTCCAGAATAGTGCCGGAATGTCCTTACCATAGCATATAACGGCGTTATGCATACAGGGGGGAAAGCGCGTTATGGATGCAAATCCCGCACTGATCTTAGTGAACCTTGGAAAGTATTTCCGGGTTATTGGCGGCATAGTTCAGCACGTCCGCCATAATACCTGTGTAGCCCTTGCCCAGGGCTTTGTATTTTTCCAGGCAATCGGGGATGATTCGGATAGTGACCGCCTTTTTCCTTTTTGCCCGGTTTCGCTCCGCTGTTAGGAAGGCGAATTCTTTGAGGGCTTCAGAGGTGAAGGGGGGGCAATCGGGATCATAAGCCTCCGGTTTTTTTTCCGCCGATGAGATAATAGCCATAATAACTCCTCTATGATTCAGCTTGTTAGCCGTGTTCTTTTCCTCGTCCCACTCAGTGCCGTCCAAGCGTATACACAAAACGTATGACACTTTGTACTATTTGTCAAGGGATTCCGTTATTTTTTTTGTGGGCCAGACACGTACAGCTAAAATGATACCAGGGCGAGCGCATTAAAATTGGATTGAATGAATGGAAATAGCCTTTGCGAATACTCAGGGGATAGCGCTTTTTGCGCTCAATGCGGGGTGCTTTCCAGCAGCTTCCGGCGCATTCCAGAGACCCGCCATTATTGCTTCCGGTGTTGCAGAAAACGCTGGATATCGGTAGCATCCGCGCCGTGGCCCGAACAGGGCGCCCATTCAAAGGACTTGAGCTTCCACCCCCCATCCTCCGAGTGAGGCAGAATCCGCACCAGCGGCGGGACTATGGCGCACACCCCGCCGTAGAGTTCCTGTTGTTTGGTGATTAAAAGCCCCCGCAGCCGGGGGTTGGCGTTAATGAT
>JAITNP010000050.1 GCA_031290455.1 Treponema sp.
TATTTCCGGCGGCGGGTTTTACAACGAGGATTCGCTCGGAGGCAAACTCGAAAGCCTTGCGCCCAACACCGCGCAGAACCCGTATACCATCGCGCTAAGTTCGTCCGTCAGTATCGATATAGGAATCGCTGCATCCTCCGCATACATCGCATGGGTGTCTATCAACACCACGATAGCGGACAGCGGAAAGTATGTAGTTCTAGACCTGCGCCGCTGTGCCGCCCCGGAAACGCTAACAGGAACCTTCGGCGACATCATACATGCCAACGAATACATCAAGGGCATTTGGCTGCCCGCCACCTTGACCGGCATCGGACGCAACGCTTTTTCCGGCTGTCTCTATCTGACCGGTGTAACTATCCCGAACAGCGTAACCAGTATTGGGGACAGCGCTTTTGAATGGTGCTCCGGCCTGACCAGCGTAACCATCCCGGACAGCGTAAGCTCCATCGGGAACCGCGCTTTTTACAACGCCCCCCCAAGCCTGACCAGCGTAACCTTTGGGGGAAGCGAGACAAGTTTCATCTACGACTACGATGGATCATTCCCCTATTCGGCAAGTCTCTACTCGGCTTATTCCACGGATGGCGCGGGAACCTATGTACTCAATTGGATTACCTGGACGAAACAGAAATAGCGCGGGGGAAAATTGGTGTCTGATGCCATATGCGTTCACTTAAGCCGAGCTGAAATGGTCGTTTCACGCCTATGGTGTCAGACACCATTTCACAATGTTCTACCGTAAAACATTGTGAATTTGAGGACACTTCCGGTTCAAGGCCGCCCCTGGCGGTGTAAAAAATCTTTGATGACGCATCGGTGACTGACACCCTCTGCGTTTCCAGGTGATATACTATACCCAATCACAATACGATAAGCCGGAAATAGCTTCAAAATGCTTGGCATTGTGGGTTACCAGGGTAAAATCATGGCTCTTACAGAAGGCCGCCGTAAGAATGTCCGCATCTTCTACGGTTCGCTTCTTGGCTCGTAATTCAAGGTAGATTTCCGAAGCTATGTCCAAAATGGTATTATCCAGTTGACCAATCCCTAATACATCGCAAAGGGCATAAAATTCTCTTAACCGTTTTTGGGCGTTAATAGCCATGAGGCCGCGCTTCACTTCATAATAGGCAATAGGGCCTATGAGCACTTCATTGCCGGAGGCCAATTCATCCTGTACCTTCTGAATAATCCGCTGATCCCGCCGTATGTAAAAAGAGACAATGTTTGAGTCAAGGATGAAAATACTCACAGATCCAGTTCCCTCGCAAAATTCACCCGCTGGGATAGAATATCGTCAAACTCGGGGGAGAGGGGCTCAGTTTCATTAAGCTGTTCAAGATTGCGGTTTATAGAAGCAAGCCGGGCCAGTTTTTGGGCGATTGCGGGGCTTGGGGCATCTTCTTCGCTAAAGGTCAGATTGACGACCCTCCCTTTGGGGATATTCAGGGCCTCAATCGGAAATAGCGTTGCCCCATCATAATAGGCTTTCACGGTTGGCATTGGTTTAACCTCTAATAGTAAGTATATCCCTTTTTTCTACGGTTGGAAAGAGCGGAAATGCGGACCCTCCAACCCGCTTTCTTGTTATCCCGGGCCCGGGGGAGTATACTATAGGGCATGATAGCCTATGTGGTTCCCGGCAATATTGACGACCGCATCCTGACCCGGGCTTCCGCGCTGCTTGCCGGCGGGGGGCTTCTGGCGCTGCCCACGGACACGAGTTGGAGCGTCGCCTGTTCCCTCCACGCCAAGGGGGGGATCGAAAAGCTCCGGCGCATCTCCGGGGAACGGGACGAACGGCATTTTACCCTGCTCTGCTCGGATATTTCCCAGTTTGGGGAATTTTGTTCCCTGGACAACACCCGGTTCCGGCTGATCAAGCGGCTTTCCCCGGGGCCCTATGTGTTTATCCTGAAGACCCTCCGGGGAACCGAGAAGGCCCTGGCCCTGCGCCGGGGGGAGTTGGGGGTGCGGATTCCGGATCATCCCCTTCCCCTGGCGCTGATAAAGACCCTCCAGGCTCCCCTCTATTCGGTAACCGCCAAGCACAGCATGACCCCCGCCGGGGGCGGCTGGATTCCCGGGGGGGACGAGGAAAGCGGAGAGGAACTGCCCCCCATCCCGGAGGAGGAGCTTTTTGAGGGGGGCTGGGAACTGGAGGACATTGAAAAGCTCGATCTTATCCTGGACAGCGGGGAGGAACAGAAGCGGATCTTCTCTACCATCCTGGATGTAACCGGGGACGAGGTGCGGTTAATCCGCCCGGGGGCCGGCCCCTGGCCGGTGTAGGAATAGGTATGAACAACAAAGTGAGCGGAAAGCCCTGGGTACGGGTGGTATTCAGGCGGAGGGTTTTTGTCAGCGCCCTGGTGCTGGCCCAGATAGGGTTTATCCTGGTGCTGATTGCCGGGTCAAGCCTGACCTTTCAATATCTGGCCTGGGCGCTGACCGTTCTGAGCGTGCTGGTATGCCTACGGATTCTGAACAAGAAGGAAAAGGCGGCCTATAAACTTACCTGGATTTTTCTGATCATGCTCTTCCCCATATTCGGGGGGATCATGTATATCTTTTTTTACTTTCAATCCAATCCCCGGAAACTGCGCCGGATGGTCGAGGCGGGCAACCGCTATTTCGCGGCCTCCTTTTTGCGGCCCGGGGACACCCTGCCCGAGTTAGTCGAAACCCGCGAGGATTGCCTGCCCCAGGTGCGGTATCTCCAGAATCACGCGGGCTTCCCGGTCTATGGGCATACTCAAACGGAATACTACGATTCCGGGGAGGCCTTTTTCGTCCGGGCCCTGGAGGAGCTGGAAAAGGCGGAGCGTTATATCTTTGTTGAATTTTTCATCCTCCGCCAGGGGAAGATGCTGGACCCCATCCTCGACATCATGGAACGCAAGGCCCGGCAGGGGCTGGATGTCCGGCTGATCTACGATGACCTGGGCTGTTTCATGTCCGTGCCTTCGGATTACAAACAGATTTTGGAAAAGCGGGGCATTAAGTGCATCGTCTTTAATCCCTTTAAGCCGATTGTATCGTCCCAGCAAAACAACCGGGATCACCGGAAGATCATTTCCATCGACGGCAAGATCGCCTTTACCGGGGGCATCAACCTGGCGGACGAGTACATCAACGCCTATGAAAAATACGGCCACTGGAAGGATGCGGCGATCATGATCGAGGGGGATGCGGCCTGGTCCCTGACCCTGATCTTCCTGCATATGTGGAACCTGGGGCAAAAACAACTGGACGATCCGGAACGGTTTTACCCCTGGAAGGACCCCTGTACCGTTCCCTCGGACGGGTATGTGCAGCCCTATGCGGACAGCCCCATTGACGATGAGAACGTGGGGGAGCATGTGTATATCCAGATTATCAACAACGCCAAGGAGTACGTGTACATCAATACTCCCTACCTGGTGGTGGATGATAATTTACTTTCCGCCCTGACCCTGGCGGCCAAGAGCGGGGTCGATGTGCGGATCATTACCCCCCACCGCTGGGACAAGTGGGTGGTACAGATTACCTCCCAATCCTATTACCGCCAGTTGGTGATGGCAGGGGTGAAGGTCTACGAGTATTCCAGCGGGTTCAATCATTCCAAGACCTTTGTTTCCGATGACAAGGTGGCCACCGTGGGAACCACCAACCTGGATTTCCGCAGTCTCTACCTGCATTTTGAGTGCGGGGTCTGGGTGTATAAAAACCGCGCGGTCCAGGCGGTGAAGGAAGATTTTCTGCGGACGGTTCCCATCTCCCACCGGATCACCCTGGAGGATTGCTCCCGCAACGCCTTCCAGCGGATTTTGCAAGAGGTGCTGCGGGTGTTCGCCCCCCTGATGTAGGCACTTTGGGCGGGGCGGCCTCGGCCAAGCGGCCTAGAAGGCCAAGCGGAATAGCCTATCCAGGCTTCCCGGAGTTCCGTTTGGTAGCGCCGCCGGTTGACGATGGCATCAAAACCGTACTTCAGCCCATGATATCCTTTAGCACCCGCAGGGCGTTTTTCCAGGCGATCTTGTCGATCTCCCCTTGGCTCAGGCCGTCCCGGCGGAACTGGTCAAACAGGAGGTACATTTTCTCCACCCCCGAAACTTCCAGGTCCCCCTGGATGCCGTCGAAGTCGCTGCCCAGGGCCACACAGTCGATGCCCCCCACGGCGATCATGTGCCGGGCCTGGGCGCTGATAAGGGCGGCGGTGCTGGTTTTGGAGGTGATGTCCCGGTTGACGAACTCCGGGGCGAAGTTGAGCCCCGCCACCCCCCCCTGGTTGGCGAGGGTGCGGATCATGTCGTCGCTGAGGTTCCGCCGGTGGGGGCTGAGGGCGCGGCAGTTGGAGTGGGAGGCCACGAAGGGCTTGGCGCTGATCGCCGCCACATCCCGAAAGCCGCCGTCCGAGAGGTGGGACACATCGATCACCATGCCCAGCTCGTTCATCCGGCGTACCGCGTCCTTGCCGAAGGGCTTAAGCCCCTTTTGCATCGCTTCCGGATCCGAAGCATTGGGGAAGCCGAAACAGTTTTCCCCGTTCCAGGTGAGGGAAATCAGGCGTATCCCCTCATGGTAATAGTGTTCCAGGTTCTCAAGCTTTCCGTCTATGGGCCGGCCATCCTCAAAGGTGAGGAAGGCGCTCATGGTACCCTCCTCCCCGTTTTTGAGTATGGCGCTTCCCGATAAGGCCTGACGGATACAATCCCCATGTCGCCCCATGGTGTTCCTGAAAACCCCAAGACAATATGCAATGTATGCATCATCATCAATCGGTCTGGAACGGTCCAGGGGGTTTTCCGCTTCTGGCGACGGCATGAAGATGGCAAAGAACTGCGCCAGGGCCCCGGCTTCCCGCATACGTTTTATGTCCACCATGGCATTCGGCATTTCGTACAGGTCTTGCCTGTTTTGCTGGTATGATACCATCAGGGTATCGCAATGCATATCAATGAATGGTACGTCAATCCTCCATATACATTTTGTGACGCAGCACCGGTTTCCGTGCCGCCGCGGTCTCATCAAGGCGTCCCACCGGCGTATCATGGGGTGCGGTCTTGAGGATGCCGGGATCGGTTTTTGCCTCCTCCGCGATGCGTTTCAGGGTCTCGGCGAAGGCGTCCAGGGTCTCCTTGCTTTCGGTTTCCGTGGGCTCAATCATCAGGGCCTCCTTCACGATCAGGGGGAAATACACCGTGGGCGGGTGGAAGCCGTAATCGATAAGCCGTTTGGCAATATCTATGGTGGTGATCCCTTTTCCTAAATCAGGAGAAGCCACAAATTCGTGCATACAGTGCCGGTCCGATCCAAAGGGGGTGGGATAATCGTCCTTCACCAGAACTTTCAGATAATTGGCGTTCAGCACCGCATGTTCGGCGACCCGGCGGATTCCCTTTTTTCCCAGGAGCCTGATATAGGTATAGGCCCGGACCAGAACGCCAAAATTACCGTGAAAGCTCTTCACCTTGCCGATGGATTTCGGGGGGGTGATGAAAACATAGGGGCTGCTTGCAGCGCCGCCGGCAGTACCAGGTGATATGGCGACAATGGGGCCGGGAAGGTAGTCCACGAGGCGCGGTCCCACGCCGACCGCACCGGAACCGGGGCCGCCGCCGCCATGTGGGGTGGAGAAACTCTTGTGGAGGTTCAGGTGCATCACGTCGAAGCCCAGGTCACCGGGCTTGACGATACCCATGAGGGCGTTGAAGTTGGCGCCGTCGCCATAGACCAGGCCCCCGGCATCATGGATGATGCGGATGATCTCCTGGATTTGGGTCTCAAAAAGCCCCAGAGTTCCCGGGTTCGTAATCATGAGGCCGGCCAGGGTTTCGGCCTTTTCTCCTGCACAGGCGGCTTTCAGGGCCGCGAGGTTCACCGCGCCAGAAGGCTCAGAGGCGATGGTCTCGGTGATGAACCCCGACATGGTACAGGTCGCGGGGTTAGTACCGTGGGCGGAATCGGGGACCAGGACCCGGGTCCGCTTCGTATCGCCCCGGTCCTGGTGATAGGCCCGGATCATGAGCATCCCCGTGAGTTCCCCCTGGGCGCCGGCAGCGGGCTGTAAGGTAAACCCGGTAAAGCCGGTGATCTCCTTGAGGCTTTCCTGGAGCTGGTACATGAGCGCCAAGGCCCCCTGGTTCTGAGCTTCCGGGAGCAGGGGATGGGCGCGTCTGAACCCTTGGAGGTTCGCCACGGCTTCGTTCACCTTGGGGTTGTACTTCATGGTACAGGAACCCAGGGGATAGAACTGACCGTCTATCGAATAGTTTTTCCGGGACAGCAGGGTAAAGTGACGGACCGCCGTTAGCTCATCCAGTTCGGGAAGCCCTAAGGTTTCCCTGAGCAGGTTTGTGGGTAAGGGCGTTTCGGGAACATCCACCTCGGGCAGGATAACCCCAACCCGTCCGGGGACACTCAATACATAGACTAGAGGCGTATCCTGGGGTGATACCCCAACGCCGGCTGTTATTTCGTTCATTTGCACACCTCCCCAAGGGCTGCTACCAGTTCATCAATATCCTTCCGGGAATTCGTTTCTGTAACACAGACCAGCAATTCGTTTTTCCGGTCCGGGAAATACCGGGACAGGGGAAGCCCGGGAACCAGGTTCTTGTGATAGAGCTTTTCCGCGATGGATTCGGCGTTTTTCGGCAGGGTTACGAGGAATTCCTTGAAAAAGGTCCCGTTGGCCACGGAAAAGCCCGGCAGGGCGGCGATCCGTCCGGCGGCATAGTGGCTTTTATGCCAGCAGAGTTCCGCGGTTTTGCGAAGCCCCTGTTTCCCCATGAGGGTGAGGTATATGCAGGCGCGGAGCATGGCGAGGCCCTGGTTGGAACAGATGTTGGACACCGCTTTTTCCCGGCGTATGTGCTGTTCCCGTGCGGCCAGGGTCAGGACGTAGCCCCGCCTTTCCTCATGATCCCGGGCCTCTCCCACGATGCGTCCGGGGATGCGCCGCATGAGCGCGTTGGTAACCGCCATGATCCCCAGGAAGGGGCCGCCGTAGTTCAGGTCATTTCCCAGGCTCTGGCCCTCGGCAGTAACAATATCCGCGCCCCATTCGCCGGGGCTTTTGAACAGTCCCAGCATGATGGGGTCCGCATGGACGATAAAGAGACCCCCTTTTTCATGAACCCCTTCGGCGGCCCCGGTGAGGTCCGGGACAAGGCCGAAGAAGTCGGGATACCCTGCAACGAGGCAGGCCAGGTCCGTGCCGGACACCGCTTTGGCAGCCGTGGCAGGGGTACCGGTATAGGTTTCGATGACCGGGTTATAGGCCGCCAGGTAGGTGTCCAGGACTGCCCGGTATTCGGGGTGGATGCCTGCGGGGAGGATCACCCGGTTCCGGCCTTCGCTGTTTTTAAGGGCCATGAGGACCCCTTCGGCCAAGGCAGTGGCGCCGTCGTAGTGGCCGGCGTTCACCACCTCCATGCCGGTGAGTTCCGCTATCATGCTCTGGTACTCAAAGATGCTTTGCAGGGTACCTTGGCTTACCTCGCTCTGGTAGGGGGTGTAAGCGGTAACAAACTCAGGGATTGATGCAAGGGCGCCCACGGCGGCAGGTATAACGTGATCGTAGGCGCCGCCCCCGAGGAACCAGCGGACGCGATCAGCATGGGTATTAGCGTCGGCCAGGGCGGACAATTCCCGCATCACTTCAAGCTCGCTCAGGCCCGCTTCTAAATCAAGGTCCGGGAAGCGCAGATCCTCCGGGATTTCCTTGAACAGTTCTTCAATAGAGGTGATACCCACAACGCGGAACATGGCGTCCCGCTGGGAATCGGTAACCGGAATATAGGGCACGATTACTCCTCCGCCTCGACGGTCTTTTCATAGTCCGCGGGTACAAGCAGGGTATCCCACTCACCGGGGTTATCGGGCAGGACCCGGACGAACCAGCCTTCACCATAGCAATCCTTGTTGATGAGATCCGGCTGATCCGCAAGCTGCTCATTGATGGCCGTGATTTTACCGCCTACCGGAAGATTGACATCACTGGCGGCCTTGACGGATTCTACGGTTCCGAAGGAAGCGGTTTGTTTGAAGACCGATCCCACCTTGGGGAGGTCCACGAACACAATATCCCCCAGACTCTCCTGGGCATGATCCGAAATACCGACCACGAATTCAGTCCCATCTTTGCGTGCCCATTCATGGGAAGGGGCATACCGGACATTGGCATCAAGTTTCATTTTATTCTCCTATAAATCGGTGTATATAAGGGCCGTTTAACTACCACGGTATCTTTTGGGTTTCCCCGTATCATGACCTTGAGGCGTGTCCCGGCAACGGCATATTCCGGGGGTACCAAGGCATTGGCCGAATAGGTTCCGGTGGTAGGGCAGAACATTCCCGCTGCACAATGGCCTATTTCTTGTGCCGCCTCGTTTTGCAGGGGATACCCCTCCCGCGGAACGCCTCCGGTTACGTTGACCGTAACGAGCTTCCGTTTGAGTCCTGCCGCCTTCTGGACCAGCAGCGCTTCCTTGCCCACAAAGTCCTTTTCAAAATCGCAGGCCCACCCCAGGAGGGCTTCTAAAGGGGTAATCTCAGGGGATATTTCATGGCCGTGAAGGGGCATGCCCGCCTCAAACCGCAGGGAATCCCGGGCCGCTAAACCAATAGGCCCCGCCTCAATCCCCGCTTCCTGTGCCTGAGCAATGAGGAATTCCCAGAGGGTGAGGGCCTTGGCCGCGTCATAAAAAAGCTCCACCCCATCTTCGCCGGTATAGCCAGTCCGTCCGATGCATACCGGTATGCCCGCAATGGTCCCCTCAGTCATGGTTGCCCGGGGCGTTCCTGAAACTATCCCGCCGGTAACCCGGTCCAGCAGTTCCACCGACCGAGGCCCCTGGAGGGCAATCATATAGGTTTCCTCGGAAATATCTTTCACCGAAATGGGGGAAGCAAGGTGTGTATGGAAGTAGGCAAGATCGCTTTCCCGGTTTCCAGCGTTTACCACCACAAACCACGGGTCGGGTTTATCGCGGTCCGCGTCCATCCGGTATATGAAAAGGTCGTCCATGACCCCTCCGGCGTCATTGAGCAGCAGGGCATAGCGGGCTTCCCGGGGTTTCATGTCCAGGATACGGTTTGAAACGAGGCGGGACAGACCAGCGCCCGCCCCTTTACCGGAAATAATCACCTGCCCCATGTGATCGATATCAAAAAGGCCTACCGAGCGGCGGCACAAGCGGTGCTCTTCTACCGCCCCGGATGGGTACTGGATAGGCATGTCGAAACCCGCGAAGGGGGCGAATCGGGCCCCGGTGGTTTCATGCCAAGGATGCAGTAATGTTTTTTTCATAATTACTATAAGAATAATACACAAACAAGTCCAAGTAAAGAAAAAAGATATTTTTATGAACATCATTTTTTTTACGTGCTTTCAAATTAAAATATTGACACACGAAATAAAATTATATCCGGCATCTATTTCCTCGCCCGTTCAAATCTGAAGTGCGAATTTACATTCGGCAAAGACCTCGTGAGGCGTCCTTTAACCTAAAGCCTTGTGCGGACGATTATTGATTTTCATACCGATTTTGTCAAGTTGTCGTTGCATGGGTCCCTCAAAAGACGTCTTTTTAGGCAGATACCCCGGAACATGCCTGGCAGCTCGT
>JAITNP010000095.1 GCA_031290455.1 Treponema sp.
CAAAGCGGCAACAGGCCGTCGTATACAGGCGACTATCCGCGCCTTTTCTACATCTTCGATTTAACGGATGGTACACAGCGTGAGTATTACAGTTATCTGGTAAATTACACTGAATTGCGCCAACTGATGCTGCGCGAAACTTGGAACCGTATGGCATTTTTCCCCGCGTTAATCGTTGGCGGGATCATCCTTATCGCCATTATATTCTCCGTCAGCGTGTCACGCTGGGTAATGCGTCCAATCAACAGCATTGTAAGCAATATCCAAAAAATAAAAAAGGGTGAATACGACTTACGCAAGGTAAAAGATTCCGGCCCGGAATTTGCCGTTCTTGGAGAAGCGTTTGATGATATGGCATCGTCCATACGCTCCAATATCCTGAGCATCGAAACAAACGCGCGTCTGCGCCAGCAGCTTCTGGAAGCCGAAAATGAAAATTTGCGCATGAATGAACTGCTGATAAATTCAGAACTAAAAATATTGCAAGATCAGATGAATCCACATTTTCTTTTTAACACATTAAGCATGATTTCGCAAATTGCCGCGATGGAACACGCCGAGCAGGCGGCGGAATTGGTCAATATTACCACAAACCTTCTGCGTTACAGCATGGATAAGTCCAATCGAATGTCAACATTGTTTGAAGAAATTGAGTGTGTGCGTAATTATCTGCATATTCAAAAATTACGTTTTGGCGACCGCATCACTTTTGAATTCAACCTTGATGATGATGTTCCCAATATTATGCTGCCGGGAATGTTGATACAGCCGTTAATAGAAAACGCTGTGCTGCATGGTGTGGGCAAAATGGTGCAAGGCGCGATTGTCACCGTGTCCATAACAAAGAGGAACCTTATACTTTTTCTGTCCGTAGAAGATAATGGAAACGGCATGAGTGGGGAAAAATTGGAGGAACTTCTCAATAGCGATTCATATCCATCGCGAAGCTTCGAAAGAGTGCATATCGGCCTGATAAACGCAAAGAAAAGAATAGAAATGCTTTACGGCAGTACCGCAAATTTTCATATTGAAAGCACGGAAGATGTGGGAACACTGATTACAATATCAATACCCTGCGGCAAAGCGGCAAAATTCGGCGGGAGGGACAAGTGAACTGCATCATGGTAATTGAAGATGAACACATAGAAAGGCAGGCATTGGTCTTGATGCTTCGCAATAATTTTCCAGAATTGTCAACAATTGTGGAAGCCGTCAACGGCTTTGACGCGATAAGTGCGGCAAAAAATCAAAAGATAGATATTGCGCTGGTGGATGTGGGCCTGCCGGGAATTAGCGGTCTTGATCTAATACAAGAAATGCAGAAAGCAGGCGCGGAAACAAGTTTTATCATCGTTTCATCGTATGATAATTTTGAATTCGCGCAGAAAGCCATCAAACTGGGAGTGGAAGATTATCTTCTTAAACCCATCAGACCAGATATGTTAAAACAAGCGGTGTCGAACAGTATTGCAAAAAAGGAAAGCCGTAACAGGGTGAGTATTACAGCCACGGCATTGCAGAACCGAATGGAAAATATCCGCCCGCTTGTTGAAAATGATTTTATTTATACGATAATTTTAAATGGCCCCGGCGAAAGTTTACGTCAAATGCTTTCTTTTCTGTCAATTGATTGCAAAAGCGGGTTTTGCATTGTTGTTTCGGAACTTGGCGCCTTTAACTCTATTGATACTCTGATAAAAAATGCGCTTGAAAAAGTGGGTAATAAGCTGGTGAGCGGTTTTTTTAATAACAATCTTGTTTTATGTATCTTGTTTGGCGACAAAAGCGAAAGTACAAATACTGACACTGACATTGCTGCGATATGCGATTATATTCTTTCTATCCTTGAGAATGCTGGATACGGCTTTCATATTGGTGCAAGCGGTCCTGTGCGGGAAATTGCCGCATGGAACGAAGCATACCGGCAGGCGAGCGTCGCGTTAAAACGTGCCACAGAAGACAGTATCCCCCTAAAAAAATACAACGAAGACTTGCTGCCGCTTAAAGGAATTCACAATACAAATGAAAATACCGCCCCTCTTTCCACGCAGACTTCCATTTTGGCAAGAGCCATTCTGGAAAACAGGGAAGAACAGCGAAAAGAAATTGCGGAAAATATTCTTTTGGGTATAGTGTCGGGACACGATTTTATACGCGCCAGGGAAGATGCATACAAATTTATTATTCTATTAAGAGAGGAATTGCTGCGCTTCCTGCCTGTTCCGGGTTTGCAATTTGACACTGATACTTCCCTGCTGAACGCGCAAGAACCGCGATACCTTGAAACATCGCTGCTTGCCCAAGTTGAAAAATTTTCCCATGCGGTAAATGAGTTCCGCGATCAGAGCAAAAACACTTTTGTGGAACGTGCGATACAATACATCCGGGACAATTATCAAAAGGAAATATCATTAAGTTCAATTGCAAGGGAAATACATGTATCACCATATTATTTAAGCAAAATGTTTAGAAAATATACGTCCAAAACCTGCACGGAAATAATCTCGCTGGAACGAGTGGAAGCGGCGAAAAAATTATTGCTGTGTAATTACAGCTCAAAAGAAACTTGCTATTCCGTAGGATTTAACAGCCAAAACTACTTTGCGAAGATTTTTAAAAAACTATGCGGCATGACTCCCGGCGAATATCGCAGCAGCGCGTTTGCGAAAGGCGCTGCTACTTGACGGCATATTTGCCGAGTCTTGCGCCTAAAACGCCTGCTGGTTACCTTCGCAGTCCCCCGAAAGCGTTTCGCATGGCATCGGCAGCCTGTTGGCGTACCTCGGCTTCGGCGGCGGCTTTGGCCTCGTCAACGTACTGCATGTATTCGTGCAAAGCGCGTTCCAGTTCGACCAGCGCCTTGTCAATGTAGGCTGTAGCGTTTTTTTTTAAGGGCCGCCACAATCAACTGGTCCAGATTCGTATCAATATCAAAGTCATTGCCGCCTTCGCTAAGATGGTTAAACTTGAAGCCAATCTGCATCGCCTAGACTTCGCGGAGAGCCTCGTCAACAACCCGCACCACGATATTCCCCGGCTCCAGAATTGCGGCGTCGTTCACGGTAACACTGCCGCCCGCACTAAAGCTGAAATCGCGCTTACCATCGCTTTCCACGGTAAACGATATTCTGCCCCGGAAACCGCCTATGCCCACATGGTCAAAGCTGGTACCCAGCATAAAGGGGAAATTGGCGCCGGTCAGGTTAACAGCATAGAGATCGGGAGCACTGGAACGGAAATCCATGCTGGCATTCACAGAAACACTACGGCCGGCCGCAGTTCCGCCGGCGGCGCTCCCGTTAGTTTCGGCAAGGGACAGCTCCAGCGTGGCAGGCTTTGTAATCTTCGGCAAAATCAGCGCGGCCGCCGGGGTGGTCTTCATCAAACTCGCTCAAAGTGCGGAAGCAATTGTCAAAATAAAAACCATTCGGAGGGAGGCGGCCTGACGGAGGCGCATCTGCTCTGCCTTGCGGATAAATGTAGGTGTAGCCTGTTTTTGGATATACCGTCGTAATAAACTCATCGGATACCAATACTTCCAGACCCGTGGGCATGGTCCAGGGCTTCCAGTTTTTATTGCGGAAACCGAAGATGGTCGTATCGGCATTGATTTCTGGCGCAATGCAGAGGCCGAGTTTTTCGCGGAGGTCTTTTTCCACCAATCCCAAGAGTTGAAAAGGTTCATGGACTTTGACCGTGCGTTGTCTTTTGAGTCGCTTGCAAAACTCGGTTAGTTTTGCGCGACTCTTGCAGTTTCTCGCGCTTCGCACTACGAATTCTAGGAATATGTACAAAAACTCCTTCCTGGGCCGAATGTGGTGCGCGTGGGGAGGAGTTTGTTGTACGGGAGAGGAGGATAAAAAAGGAAAAATACGCCGCAGAGAAAAATGCTACAGGGTACTTGACACGATTAAGCGGTGCGGCAAAATATCTTGGCTCTGCGGGGCGTCTGCCCAACTTTTTTGCATAAGATAACTCTATAGTGGAAACCGAGCGGCGTCAAGTACTTTTTGCGGTTTTGTAATTCACAAGTGATAATTTCACCCCTTCGGGTAGATCAGGAGGTATGAAATACATGATGAACAAAGCAGAGCTGGGGAAAGTGGCCCTGATACAAGGTGCGATTGACGGGGCATACACGGTGAGCGAGGCGGCCCGGAGATTGGGTCTCAGTAAAAGGCGAGTAAAACAGCTAAAACGGCAGGTACGGGAGGAGGGAGAAGGATCGGTCATCCACGGAAACGCGGGGAAACATCCGGCCAACTATACCGACGAAGTATTGAGGCAGCGGATCATCACGCTTAAAAAAAGTTCTCTCTACGGTGAAGCCAATTTTACCTGTTTTCGGGAACTGTTGGAGGAACGGGAGGACGTCAGGATCAGCTATAGCACCCTGTCGTCGATCCTCAAGGGAGCCGGTATCGTATCCAGGCGGAAACACCGGAACGGCGGAAAGAAGTTTTCCCGCCGCAAGCGCCGAGGGCGGATAGGAGAGCTGCTTCAGGCTGACGCGACGCCCTTCGACTAGTTTGGCGCTGGTGAACGGTATGCCCTCCACGGCTTTATTGATGACGCCACGGGACAGATCATCGCCCTGTATCCGTGCAAAAACGAATGCCTTATGGGGTATCTTGAACTTTTACGGCAGACCCTCACCCAATACGGCCTCCCCCAGGAATTATACGCCGACAAGGCCGGAATTTTCTTCGTAAACACCAAAAAACAGGCCAATTGGACCGCAGAGGAGCTGCTGGGGAGACACGCCCCTCACTAAGACCCAATTCGGCTCCATCGTCGATACCCCTATACGCGCCCCAGGCCAAAGGCCGTATTGAACGACTCTGGGGCACCCTCCAGGATCGCCTGCCCGTCTGGTTCCGCCTCAACGGTATCTCCGGCATGGAGCAAGCCAATGCCGCCCTGCCGGCTTTCATCGCCGACTTCAATTCGAAGTTTGCCGTCCAGCCGGAATCTTCCGACAGCGCATTTGTTCCCCTCAATGAAAAAGACGACCTTGATACCTTACTCGCCGTTCACTATGAGCGGACCACCGATAATTGCGGCTGCTTCTCCTTTCAGAACTTCACCTTCTAAATCATGGCTCCTCAATGCCTCGCCAAAAAGAAAATCAGGTTTCTGTTCAGCGAGCGCATCGGTTTCAAGGCGTATTATGACAAACACGACATACAGGCAAACAGGATTTCGTTACGATTTGAACGGCGTACAGAGCGGTATGACCAATGGGGTTAAATTAGAGTTAGCGCCATCCTTTGTGTATATAAATGGGGTGTCGTACCTTCAGTTAACCCACAAGCTGACAAATACCAGCGGTAAAACCGTTACCGGCCAAAAATTCGGCGCCGCGGCTGATATTATGATACATACCAACGACCGTGCGCCGCTTGCTATTAACAGTGATGGGGTGATCGATCAGACACCCAAAACCAAACTATTGCAAGCATGAATCTTATGCTTGTCTGTAAAACAGGTCAAAATATAACGCCGGTGAGTACCCTCTGGATAGGCCGTTACGGCTCTCGAGTCATATTTATGACGATAGCGTGAGTGACGACTATAGTCACAGCGTGGATAGCGCAATGGCTTTCTCGTATCAAAACATCACGTTGAGACCTCGTGAGATCAAGGAGTACCGCATCCGATTTACCCTTGCACGAAACAGCAACTAAGAACGCTTTGGCTTAATTAGAGTCTGTCCGCGAAGTAACAGAAGGCATAGAATCCAAACAGGTGAAAGGGTCTTCCAATGCATGCCTGTTTGGATGCCTGTACTGTGGCCCACGCCCTGTCGCTTTTACTCTTGACAATTTGAATCAGCAATGCTCAGTTACAGGAAAAAATGTATAAAAAAGTAGACGGTTTATGGGCTCAAATTACTCGAACCTCAAGATTTTAGGACTTTTCCGGGTCAAAAATTCCTCAACTGAGAATAACTGAATTTGAATGGCTGACCCTTGACAAAAAAAATAATCTTGGGCAAAATACAAAAGTCATTCGGCTGAAAGTGTCATGACGTAGTTTTTAGGTAGCTTTTCTCAGATAAAGACTCCATATATTCTGAAATAGCGAGGTAAAAACTGTGGAAAAGGCACAGCAAAGTAACAGCTATCTTATCACGGAACCCATAGGCAAACTCCTGCCCCAATTTGCGATTCCGTGTGTCGTCTCTCTGATCATCTCATGCCTATACAACATCGTTGACCAGATTTTCGTTGGAAACGGCATTGGGTATCTGGGCAATGCGGCAACCGGGATTATTTTTCCCATTACCGTCGTTGGATGGGGCGCTTCCCTTTTGTTCGGTGATGGGGCTGCGGCTTTCTTAAGCCTGTCGCAAGGGCGCGGGGATACGAAAAATGCGGGCAGGGCCATCGCCAACAGCATCCTGTTTTCCTTTTTGTCCGGCGTTTTGATTATACTGGTCTCTTACCTCTGTGGGGACCGCATTCTTTACGCGCTCGGAGCGACAGAAGCCACCATCGGCTTAACCCGTGATTACGGATATATCATCTTTATCATGATACCGATTGCGCTGGCGCAAAACACTCTGGCGGCCATTATCCGGGCGGACGGCAGCCCCCGTTATGCCATGATGTCTATGGCCGTAGGCGCCGTCTTAAACATTATTTTTGATCCGATTACCATTTTCGTATGGGGCTGGGGGATTAAGGGTGCCGCATACGCGACGATTTTCGGCCAGCTTGTCAGCTTTGTTTTGTGCGCGCTGTATCTTCGCCGGAGCAAAACCTTCCGTATCCGCTTATCGGATTTCAGGCCGGACTGGAAAGCACTTAAGCCGGTTATTCCCCTGGGCGGTTCCAGCTTTCTCACACAGATTTCCATTGTCATCATAACAGTCGTAAACAACAAATTGCTGGTATTCTATGGCGCGATGTCCGAGTATGGCTCGGATATTCCTCTGGCCGCTTTTGTTGTTATTATGAAGCTGTTCCAGATTATACTGAATATCGCCATCGGTATCGCGGCCGGGGCGCAGCCGATCATCGGCTTCAACTACGGGGCGGAACGATACGACCGCGTGAAGCAGGCTTTCAAATACGTCATGCTATGGACGTTTATCACAAGCGCCGTTGCCACGGTTTTGTTCGAGGGAATACCGTATGCGTTTATCCGGCTGTTCGGATCCGACGGGGATCTCTACACGAACTTTGCGGTTAAGTGTTTACGCATTTATCTGTCCCTGATCATCCTAACCTGTATCCAAAAAGCCTGTGCGATTTTTCTTCAGTCAATCGGGAAGGCCGCCGCAGCTATCCCGCTGTCGATTATCAGGGATGTCGTTTTTCTGATTCTCTTTTCGGTGATTCTCCCGGCATATATCGGGGTAACCGGTATTTTCTGGGCAGCCCCCGCAGCAGATATTCTTGCAATAATTATTACCGTAGTTGTCCTGCTTCGCGTATGGAAGCAGCTTGATTCAGCAAGACAAGAACACCTATCCGATGTTCAAACGATCAAGCCTTCCCGCAAAGGCGTAATCGTTACAATCGCCCGCGAACACGGCTCTGCCGGGAAATACATCGGGCAGCTTGTCGCTGAAAAAATGGAAATCCCCTACTACTATAAGGAAATGACTGCCCTCGCCGCGCAGGAAAGCGGTCTTGCGAAGGAATTCATATCTGGCCTCAATGCCAATTCTCCAGCCATTATGCACGAGTTGTATTTGAGTACCGAAGTGGTTCGAGAGGCCATTATCGCACAAGAGAAAATTATTCGGAAGATTGCGGATAACGGTTCTTGCGTGATTGTGGGGCGCGCCGCCGATTATGTATTACGTGATTATGAGGATGTTGTCCGTATTTTCATTCACGCGCAGAAGGCGTACAGGATAAAAAATGTGATGGAAGCGTACGGTGACACCGAACAGGAAGGTAAAAACAGCATTGCGCGTTCCGATGCGGCGCGTGCTGCCTATTATAAAAATATTTCAGGTTCGGAATGGGGCAATGCATGGCACTATGATTTGTGTATCGATAGTTCTATCGGAGCGGAAAATACAGCCACAACGATTTGTGAGTATATAAAAAATAGAAAATAACGTGCGGTATCAGAGCCTGTTCCAAAACTTGATTTGTTCTGGAACAGGCTTAGGGAAAGGCGGTTTAAAAAACGCAGGTTAAAATTAATCAACCTGCGGTTTGACAGAAACTGAAGGTTCTAAACAACGCTCATTTCTGATTTTTTTCTTGCGCCGTAAAAATTTTTGTGCAATATTATGAAGGACATTATTGTGGAGGAAGTAGAAACAGAGGATTTGGAGGCTTATGTCAAGCAGTTTCTTACGGGAAGCGATGTGCATTGTGAGAAAACGATAGACAATGGGACTATCATGATTTGGATATGGACAGACGTAAACAGCGTCTTGTCTTTACCGAGGCATAGAGAGCGGAAAAATCATGGACCCCACCGAAAAATACCCCACCAAAGAGGATCCAGAGCAGCAGCACTGCCGCAATGACAGCATCACTAGTAGTGCTGGGCCGCGTATTCCACCCAGCCCCCAGCTTCCACCAGGGCTTTCTCAAAATCCTGAAGCTTAAAGGGCACGGTTTTTTCTTTTGCTCTTGCTTTAAAGATGAGGATACCCTTGTCCGTGTCTACCGATAGGGTGGTTTTGGTTCCCCCGAATTCTTGGAACAATACTTCCAAGGTCGCTGCAGGGAGTTCCGCAGCGATCATGCCGCAGTTATACATGTTCTGCCGGAAAATCCGGGCAAAGCTTTCGGCGATGATGATGTTGATACCATTTGCCTCAAAAACCCAGGGAGCATGTTCCCGGGAACTGCCGCAGCCAAAGTTTGCCCTGGATATGACCGCCCCAATCCCGGCGGTGTCCTTGGAGGGATCAAAACCGGGGAGCTTTAAATCTTCCAGCAGGTAGGGCTTTAAGGCCTCCTTGGAATTCTCGGTCAAGTACTTCGCGGGAATTATCTCATCGGTATTGATATCACGCCGATCCAGAAACAGCAGGGTTCCGCCAAAGGTCTTCATCTTGTTGCGCTCCTATAAGTCCGTGGGATTTGCGATAGAACCGGCGACTGCGGTGGCTGCGGCAGAGGCGGGGCTCATCAGGTGGACCATACCGCCCGTGCCCATGCGGCCGTAAAAGTTCCGGTTCGTGGTGGAGGCACAGACCTCCCCCGCGGCGAGGACCCCGTTGGACATCCCTAGACATGCCCCACAGGTGGGGTTCGTGACACAGAAACCGGCGTCAAGGAATACCTGGATAAGCCCTTCTTGTAAGGCCTGGGCATACACCGCGGTGGTCGCCGGGGAAACCACCCCCCGGACCGTATCGGCGATCTTCCGACCCCTGATAACTTCCGCAGCCTCCCGGAGATCCTCGATACGGCCATTAGTGCAGGAGCCGATGTAGACCTGATCCACCGGGGTTCCCTTGAGTTCCCTGATGGTCTTAACCTGATTCGGCTTGTATCCTATGGTGGCGGAGGGTTCCAGACCGGAACAGTCCAGGTCCACTACCCCGGCATATACCGCGTCGTCATCACTCCGCCATTGCTCGTAATCCTGTAAGGCCGCTTCTTTTGTTGGGTACCGACCTTCCTCCTTGGGGCCGATGAAGGGCCAGAGGTAATCGACGGTGATCCTATCGGGCATACAAAGCCCGCAGGTAGCCCCTGCCTCAACCGCCATGTTACAGATGGTCATCCGGCTTTCCATGCTCATCCCTTCGATTACCGGCCCCCGTAACTCCATCACCTTGTCGGTGGCGCCTGAGACCCCGATCTTCGCGATGACGGCGAGGATCACATCCTTGGCGAAAACCCCGGGCATGAGGGCGCCGGTCAGGTTAATCCGTAAGGTTTCGGGCTTTCTGAAGGCCGCCACCCCCTTGAGGATCCCCACCTCCAGGTCCGTGGTACCTACTCCGGCGGCAAAGGCCCCGAAAGCCCCGTGGGTGCAGGTGTGGCTATCCCCCATGATGATGGTAAATCCGGGCCGCACCAATCCCTTTTCCGGGAATATGGCATGGCAAACCCCGTTTCGGCCTATGTCAAAAAAGTCTTTGATACAATGCCGCCGCGCCCAGTCCCGGAGGATCTTACCCTGTTCTGCGGTCTTGGAGTCTTTGGCAGGACTCACATGGTCAATGACCACCTTGATCCGGGAAGTATCAAAGACCTGATCCATGCCTTTTGCAATAAGATCGTTGATGGCAATGGGGGTGGTGATTTCATGGCAGAACACCCGATCCAGTTTAAGTACCCACGTATCGCCAAAGGGCCGATCCACCAGATGGGTATCAAAAATTTTTTCCGCTAACGTTTTTCCCACTCGTACCTCCTCTATTCCCGATTCCCCCTGCCTTGCTCGGTAGTATGGGAAGTCCCTGCTGTCATGATTTTAATATGACAAATAGTAGTATGATCAGATAATTATTCTTTTGTCAAGCTAATTTTAATCCGCCTCAATTCGGAATATGCGTTTGAGCGTGGCCAGATAATCAGCGGCCCTGTGGGACAGGAAAATCCGTGGGGCGCTCACGCGAGGGTTCTGGTAACGAGATGCGATAGAGTCTCACGCTTTTGAACCAGAACCCGCCGGTCAAGGAACGCCCCAGGGATTTTCCTGTCCCACAGGGCCTATGTTTCCGGCGCGGTCTCGCAATATCCCGAAATAAGCGCAGGAGAAGGGGAAAGATCAGCTCCGGTAGTTTAGTCCGTGGTATATTCCGAATTGAAAATTGAAAAGATTCCCATTGACAACCGGAAAAAGCCTGGACTACTATTTATTATAGGAATCTCTGAGAATGGTCGATAATTAAAAACATAGGTGTTAAGGGGAGTGGTTCATGACAACTGAGAAAACATCTTCATTAGAGAATGATCATGTTACAAGTGGGTCATCCAATGAACTGGATGCGTATGGAGTATGGGTAAAAAGTGAGCCCCAGATTCTTTCTTCCGTAGATGATGAAACCGGGGAATTTTCTGTGCCCGCTATGCTGGATACGGAAGAATTACCGGACTTGGACCTGGAAATGGGAACCGGTTCTCATGATGATTTTTCCCTTAAAGACCATGTTTTAGGTGATTCGTTATCGGATATAGCTACCGATGGAAATCCCCAGGTGGAGGCCGATGACCATGACGAAGGGGTCTCTAGTTTTGATGCTTTGGTGGAACCTGAAGATACCGCGGAACCAGAGGATTCTTTTGCATCATTAGGTGTTTCGAACCTTTCGGATGATCAGGAGGAACCTTTTGATTTGGATGAATTGTTGATTAATGAGTCCCGGGATGATATCTTTTCAATTGATGCGGTACCAGATAATGAACTGCCGCTTGATAAGATATCGGTTGATGAAGCGCCAATTAATGAAGCGGCAGATGATGCATCACTAGTTGATGAATCATCGGATCATGCAGTGCCGCTTGATGCAGTATCAATTGATGAGGCCCCGGAGGAAGTGCCCGTTGAGGCAGTATCCGGTGAATCGCCGGCTGAGGTGGTATCGGCGCCGGAAGAACCGGATGCGGTGGCCATGGACCACGAGGCTATTGATGAGCCGGAGCTTGAGTCCAAACAAGTGGACCGTGAACCTGCTCCTCCCCAGCTTCCTTCCCCGGATGTTTTATCCCAATTGGTAATGAGGGTGGTCGAAGAATTATCTTTGATACGGACCGAACTATCCGGCATTAAAGAGGAATTTAAGTCGCTCCGCCGCGAAGTCCCTGCCCCAGCAGTGGATGCACAGGGTAAAGCAGAAAATCATGGATTCTTCGATGAAGAAGAGGATGAAAAAATAGCCCTGACCGGAGACGAGCTTGATAACATCATCAATACCACGGATTTTATTGAAGAAACTGGTGAAGAACCCACTATGGATGCTGATGCAGAAGGGGTTGATGAAAATAGCGATGCAATAGCCCTGACCGGAGATGAGCTTGATAATATCCTGAACACTTCCGATATTATCGAAGAAAATGCCGTTGAGGGTGTATCCGTTTTTGAATCCGTCGATGATGATGCCGTGCCAGATCTTGATCTTTCCCGGCTGGAACAGGACGGTAGCACAGCGGAAACCGCCGGTGAGGTGTCATTTGTTCCGGCAGATGGGGAATTTATTAATTTTGATGATTCCGAGGAATTACAGCAACTCAGGGCAGAAGGGGTTAAACCCTATACCGAAGCGCCGGATGACATTGCTACCAATTATCTTAAGGCGGATCCTTTTGCTAAACAGCATTTTGATGAGACCTCAATTGATTTATCCGATGCGGTCATAGATGAACCGGATCTCTCGGATATCGAGGAAGCGCCCCTCGAAGAACCGGCTATTGAAGATATTGCTATCGACGACATTAATATTGATGCTATTGGTTCTGGTGATGAAATAGATGCCGAGGAGGAAGAGGAAACGGATTTCCCCATGCTGACGGGAATTGAGACGGAAGCCAGCCCGGCCCCGGACGCTACCGAGGCGTCGGCGAAGAATACCAAGGTACTCTCGGATGACGTTATGAACGAGGTGCTCGCACAAGCCGGATTAACCAATCTCTTTGGTTTTACTTTTACCTCGGAGGATGGGGATACTGGTGAGAAAGCCGGCGATGCTGTTGATACAAACAAGATCGATGTGCTTGATGCCAAGGTCGATGATACCCCGGTGGCGCCACCTCTTGTTCCGCCCCATGTAAAGCAGGACTTGAAGACGGTCCTTTCCTATATGGATAAGCTTTTGGAATCTCTTCCTGAAGAAAAGATTACGGAATTTGCCGGTTCCGAATATTTTGATACCTATAAAGCTCTTTTTACCGAATTAGGACTCGTGTAACATGGGGCTTTTAAGCAAAGCCGTTGACAATGTTACTGATACCCAGGACTATGTCAAGAACTGTATTGTTCAATACCATAAAACTATTCCTTCGTTTCATGGTATCATTGTAGAGTTGTCCGGAGATGGGGTTGATCAGAGACAGGACTTTAATAACCGGATCGTTACTGCGGTTTCGTCCTTTGGCATCACAATCCCCTTGCGGTCCCATCGCAGCATGGTTCTTTTTCCCCGGTTTCTGGACCAGGAATTAATAAATCAGCATCTTTCAAAGATTTTCGGCGTCATCAAGGTGTTTGTTTTTGAATCGGATAATCCAGAAGGCGCCTTCGCCTTGGCACAGCCGTATTGTTAGTATGGTACCAGGGGCTGTAAGTGGGGAGCGTGGGGGAAATCGGTCTCGGGGCGCGGAGGTTACATTCCCGTTATAATCCCCAGGCAGAAGCGGAACGGTACCTTAATTCCCTGGTGCTGCGGCAGGATATTCGTTTTTTTATTCTGATAGAACCGGGCCTCGGTTATATCATTCCTATTCTGCAAAGAAAGTGTCCCCAAGCACGTATCATTGCCCTCCATGTGCGGCAGGAAGCGGTGCAAGCCCCGGTCATGCCACTCACAACCGGAAAACCTCCGGTTGCCTGGAGCCCGGAAACCGGTGTACCCCTGCAGCAATTCCTGGAACAGGAAATCCCTGACATTGAGGCGGCGGCCATACAAGTCATCGAATGGAGGCCCGCCCTGGCTGTTTACGGCGAAGGGTACCGGGGGCTTTTGGTGGAAACGGTTGACTTTATTAAGCGGATAGACGCAAACACGAGAACTATCTGTGCCTTTGGCAGCCGGTGGTTCAGCAATTTCTTTAAAAACCTGGGTATCCTCAGAAGGGTCTATACTGCCCCCGCCGGCTGCTTAGGTTCCCAGCCCCTTATCGTTACCGGCGCTGGTCCAAGCCTGGAAGAAACGATTCCCCAAATCCGGGAGCTGCGAAAAAAAGGCCCCCTCCCGGTCCTGGCAGCCTCCTCTTCGGTACCGGCCCTGATGACCAGGGGCATTGTTCCCGAATTCGTCATTACCAGCGACGGCGGCGGCTGGGCCCTCTTCCACCTGTATGCCAGTCTCAGGCATGGCAACCCTTCCTGGGGCCTGGCGGCAAGCCTTATTGCCGCTCTCCCCTCTCAATGCGCCCACCTACCCATGCTCGTCATCAGCGATGGAAGCCTCTGGCAGAACCTGGTGTTACAGGGCCTCCATATCCCCTCTATCAATTTAACCCAGCGGGGTACCGTAACCGCGCAGGCCCTGGACCTGGCCTTTGTGTTGACCCAGGGACCCATTTATATCACCGGCATGGACCTTGCCAACCGGGACATCCGTACCCATGCCCGGCCATATAGTTTTGAGCGGTTTCTTGAAGAAAAGGCCACCCGGCTTAACCCGGTTTACACCCAAGGTTTTGTCCGTTCCCGGGCTATCGAGGCTGGCGGGAGCCATACCATCTATGCCACCTGGTTCAGCCGGCAGCGAAAGGCATATCCCAGAACCGTATATTCTCTGGGAACCAATAACCCTGTTTTCCAGGATTCAGCCCGGAACCCTCAAGTGTTCGGCCTTGATCCTTCAGTCGAAACGGAGGCCATCACCCGGCGCGGAATGATACGGGAATCATTCCACGCCCCGGATAATCCCATCAAAGCCGGGGTGGATATGCTGATAGCAGCCCTGGCCGCTCCGCAAACAGCGGCACGGATCAACCGGGAACTAGCTCCCCTCTTATTTCCCCATAGGGCGGAACATCCGGGAAGCACCGAAATGCAGGACAAAATCCTGGCGCTCCTCGAACCCTATTACCGGAGCCGTCATGGATAAGCAATTTTTCTTTGAACAAAACCTCTTGGCCCTCTCAAAAACCGATCCGGCCCTCTGTGTAGGGCTTTCCGCTGCAAAAACAACCCTGAACCGGTATACCTTCCTTGAATCCCGTTCTGGAGACCCTATCCCCGCATGGATTGATCCCCAAGGCGCGGCTCATCCTCTGCATTCTCAGGTAGACCCCAGACGGGAAGGCCGCCGTTTAATGACCACCCTCAAGGACGAGGGGTTTCTCATTTTCTTGGGCCTGGGGGGGGGATATCCCATAGCGGCGGCCCTGGAACGGGAGGAGACTTGCCAGGTTGTGGTTATAGACTACGACATTAACGGCATAGCGGAATTACTATCCTTCCAGGAATACATCCATATTTTCAGTGATCCCCGGTTTCATCTCCTGGTGGATTCCCCTGAAGCAGGTATTGAGCACTGCATTCTGAACTGGTATCAGCCGGTTTTGTCCGGCGGAATCCGGGTGTTCCCCCTGCGTACCAGGACCGAATTGGACCCGGTTCCCTTTGGTGAAGCCACTAAGGCCATCCAGTCCGCCATTGATACGGTTTCAGGGGATTATTCGGTACAGGTCTATTTTGGTAGGCGGTGGTTTTCAAACATTATCAGGAACCTCCTGCGGGCAGAAACCCAGGATGGTCCCATTCCACCCATCGGGCACGCGGCCATAAGCGCTGCGGGGCCTTCCCTGGACATGCAGCTCCCGCTCCTTGCGGAAAAACGGGACCAGGTCTTCCTCATTGCGGTGGATACGAGTCTCCCCAGCCTCCTGCAAGCAGGATTGGAACCCGACGCGGTGGTGTCCATTGATTGCCAGCATATCAGCTACTATCACTTTATGGCAGGGCTCCCGGTCCATATACCCCTCTACCTGGACCTGGCAAGTCCTTCGGTGGTGGCCTCCCGCTCGGCCCATCCCCGGTTCTTTTCAGGGGGACATCCCCTTACCCGTTATATTTCCCGGTATTGGCGACCCGTGCCGGAGATTGATACTGCCGGGGGTAATGTTACCTATGCGGCGCTATCCCTGGCGGACAGCCTCGGTGCGGAGCAGGTGGAATTATATGGCGCGGATTTTGCCTATCCCCAAGGACGCACGTATGCCCGGGGAACCTATATCTATCCCTTTTTTGCAATACAACAAACCCGTCTTGCCCCCATGGAGGCGCTGCTTTCAGCCTTCCTTTTTAGAAGCCCCTCCCTTACCCGTATTGACCGGGGGGATACCTGGTATTATGAAACCAGAACGCTCAACCGGTACCGCAAACGGCTTGAAGCAAAAACCGGCGCCATCAGCGCTGCGGTCATCCCCGTTGCCGGCATGGGCGCTCCCCTCGCTATTCGGGAACCTGCGGGTCCAGGGGAAGCCTTGCACATCATCCGGCTTTTTACTCCCGGCAGCCCCACAATGAAGGCGCAAGACTTCCTCTGGGAATACCGGGAAAAGATCCGTACCCTCCCGCCCATGAATACCGGGGCTTCCAGGTATCTGCAAAGTTTGCACGGCGAAGAACAGCTCATACTGACCACCCTGCTTCCCTTAGCGGCGGCGATAAAACACCACTATCCCGGCATCCACAATGCCGACCTGATCGAAGCGGTCCGCGCCTACTGCCTGCAAAAGATTGATATGGTATTGGCCGCACCAATTGCTATGTGACCCATCGCTATACATGTGCATCAGGTGGTGATCCACCAAGTATGATGAAAGGGTGAAGACAAAGAGGGCATGAAGCGATACTGCGGAGCACCTGTACATGACGCCAGCTCGCGATACCGCTGGAAAAGATGACGAAAAGCAAAGTCTGTTTCTGCTCCAATTTGATGGATGCGGTATATGATGCTACGGTTATTGCTCGTTTCATCAGAAGCCGTGAACGTGTTCCAATAATTGATCCTAATAATCGGGGAGACCAATCACGCCCACCGCCTGACCCCGCAAAGACGGAACGGTATTAAGATGGGGATGGAAGTGGAACGCGCAAACAATATATTGAAGGACTGGCTTCTGCCCGTGAAACGCTAGGTGAAAGGTTCTCTATTAAGATCAATTATGTACATGTCATAGTAATCCTTTGTTCTCATAGTGTCACAGGATCTCGTGATTTTATGATCATTGCCCCCTATTCCCAGGGCAACCATATCCAGACACCCTTGGTACAGCGCAGTATCCCGGCCGATGATAGGTACGTGTCAACCTT
>JAITNP010000104.1 GCA_031290455.1 Treponema sp.
GCGCCTTCGGGCGCCGGACTGCGTTGATATTGAATTCATTTTGTGTGCCCAAAAGAGTAAGGAGGACACGTAATGGCTAAGGATAAGTTCAATAGAACAAAGATCCACATGAATGTCGGAACCATCGGTCACGTCGACCATGGGAAAACCACCCTTTCCGCCGCCATCACCATGTATTGTGGTAAAAAGTACGGCGACAAGGTCATGAAATTCGATGATATTGATAATGCCCCTGAAGAGAAAGCCCGGGGCATCACTATCAATACCCGGCACCTGGAGTATCAGTCGGAAAAAAGGCACTACGCCCACATCGACTGCCCCGGGCACGCCGACTACATCAAGAACATGATCACCGGCGCAGCCCAGATGGACGGCGCCATTCTTGTTGTGTCCGCTCCGGATTCGGTTATGCCCCAGACCAGGGAACACATCATCTTGGCTCGTCAGGTAGGCGTGCCCAATATCATTGTGTTTCTGAACAAGGTTGACTTGGTAGACGATCCGGAACTGCTCGAATTAGTCGAAGAGGAAGTCAAGGACGTGCTGAATGCCAATGGGTTCCCCGGGGATGAGATTCCCATTATTAAGGGGTCCGCTTTTCAGGCCATGTCCGAACTGCTGGATTCGGGAACAGCGCTTCCTGAATCCGCTCAATGTATTGAGGTTCTGCTGCAGGCCATGGACACGTACTTCCCCGATCCGATTCGGGATGAGGCGAAGCCTTTCCTGATGCCTATTGAAGACGTGTTCACCATTTCCGGGCGTGGTACGGTGGTTACCGGTAAGATTGAGCGGGGTGTGGTCAAGTTGAATGAGGATATCGAGATTGTCGGTATCAGGCCCACCAAGAAAACCGTGGTTACCGGTATTGAGATGTTCAATAAGCTCTTGGATACTGGCCAAGCCGGGGACAATGTCGGCACTTTGCTTCGTGGTATCGACAAGAAAGAGGTCGAACGGGGTCAGGTACTTGCCAAGCCTGGTTCTATTACCCCTCACAGTAAGTTCAAAGGGCAGATCTACTGTCTTTCCAAGGAAGAGGGTGGACGGCATAGTCCCTTCTTTAGCGGGTATCGTCCTCAGTTCTATTTCCGGACGACCGATATTACCGGGACGGTACAACTTCCCGAGGGGAAAGAGATGATTATGCCCGGGGATAACACCGAAATTTTTGGTGAATTGATTCACCCTATTGCCATGGAAAAGGGGCTTCGCTTCGCTATCCGGGAGGGTGGAAAAACCGTTGCTTCCGGGCAGGTTGTTGAGATTGTCGAATAATTGGCTGCGATTGGGGTGGATGCCGGATACGCTGGTATTCCCTCATCTGGAGGAATAATGACTAAGGAACGAATTCGCGTGCGGTTACGCGGTTTCGATGTTGAATTAATCGATCAGAGCGCGAAGTCTATCGTTCAAACGGTACAGAAGGCGGGGGCCAAGGTAACGGGACCTATTCCGCTGCCGACCCGGATTAACAAGGTGACGGTACTCCGTTCTCCTCATGTCAATAAGAAGTCCCGTGAGCAGTTTGAGATGCGGACCCACAAACGGTTGATTGATATTATCAGTCCTTCTCCCGAAGTAATGGATTCTTTAATGAAGCTGGAACTGCCCGCGGGTGTGGATGTTGAAATAAAGCAATAATAAAGAAGGCAGACGGTCCTGGAACCTCAGGATAGCGTGCCGGTATTTTGGAGTAAGCGATGCTGGGGCTTTTAGCCAGAAAAGTGGGGATGACACAGGTCTTCGACGAGAAGGGTAATCTTATTCCGGTAACGGTTATCCGTATTGATCCGAATGTGGTTATTGCCCAGAAAAACGAAGAACAGGACGGCTATACCGCCACCGTGCTCGGTATGGACGACATGAAGCAAGGCAGGGTAACCAAGCCCTATGCCGGTCAATTTCCAGAAAACATAACGCCTAAAAAGCGCATTAAGGAGTTTCGGGATTTTGAAAAAACGGTGGCGGTGGGAGATTCCCTGGGGGTGGAAGTCTTTGAGGGGTGCCGTTACGTGGATGTAACGGGAATTTCCAAGGGTAAGGGCTTCCAGGGGGTCGTGAAACGCTGGGGCTTTGGCGGTGGTCGTTATACCCATGGTTCTAAATTTCACCGGGAACCGGGATCGACCGGGCAGTCTACTTATCCGGGCCGTACCTTCAAGAATGTCAAGTTGCCGGGCCGGATGGGGCGGGAACAGGTTACGGTGTTAAGCCTTAAAATTATTAAAGTTGATGCGGAGAAGCAGCTCATCATGGTTCGTGGCGCCGTGCCGGGTGTAAATAAGGGCCTCGTGGTAGTCAGGGCTGCGGTGAAGAAGTAAGGGCGCGTAAGGAAAGCGGAGAAAGTGATGAATCGGACAGTGTATTCCGTTGATGGTAAGGAATTGAGAAGCATTGAGCTGGATGACGCCGTATTCGGTCTTCCGGTAAATGAAGATGTTATCTGGTATGCCATTAACAATGAACTTGCCAATAAACGGTTGGGAACGGCCAGTACTAAGGACCGGGGTGAAATCCATGGTTCCAATGCAAAGCCGTATAAGCAGAAGGGTACCGGGCGTGCCCGCCGGGGGGATAAGAAGTCTCCGGTTCTCTCGGGGGGCGGTACGATGTTTGGGCCGAAGCCGAGGGATTTTTCCTATTCCATGCCCAAAAAGGCAAAACGGCTTGCGCTTAAAAGTATTTTAAGCCTCAAGGTGCAGAGCGATACCTTGAAAATCATTGAGGATTTCTCAATCGAATCGGGAAAAACGAAGGAATTGGCAGGGTTGCTGCAAAAATTCGGTGCCGATGAACGGACGGTCGTGGTGTTGAAGGATGATGACCGGATGGTAAAGCGGGCGGGGGCCAATATCCCGTGGTTGAGCTTCCTTTCGTATAATCGCCTGCGGGCACACGATCTGTTCTATGGACGCCGGGTGATTATGCTGGAAACCGCCGCTAAAAATCTTAATGCATTTTATGGCGTTGAAGAGGAGGCCGGCCATGATAATCAATGAAAAGGTGTTGATTGAACCGGTGCTTTCGGAGAAGGCGAATCTGCTGCGGGAAGAAGGAAAGTATGTGTTTAAGGTTGATCCTGCTGCGACAAAAATCCAGATAAAAGAGGCGGTACGCACCCTGTTTAAGGTGCATCCGATTGCCTGTACGGTAATGGTGGTGGGGGGTAAGCCGAAGCGGCAGCGTTCTAAGTCGGGGTATACCGCGTCTTGGAAAAAGGCGATTGTCCGTTTGCCCAAGCATGAGAAGATAAGTCTTTTTGAGGGTGTGTAAGGGAACGTATATATGGGAATAAAAACGTATAAGCCGATAACCGCGGGGATGCGACAGTGGGTGAGTTTGGATTATGGTGAACTCACCAAAAAGGTTGAACCTGAAAAGTCCCTTACCGCGGGGCGGGCGGAACGAGCGGGTCGTGATGCTCATGGGCGTATCAGCGTCTGGCATAAGGGGGGCGGTCATAAGCGGCTCTATCGAACCATTGATTTTAAGCGGGATAAGCTTGGTGTCCCCGGTAAGGTGGTGACCATTGAGTATGATCCAAACCGGAGTTCCAATATTGCCTTGATTAACTATGTTGATGGGGATAAACGGTATATCATTGCGCCGAAGGGTCTTGCGATTAATGCTGTGGTGGTCAGCGGACCGGCTGCTCCCATTGAAACCGGAAACGCCCTGCCCCTGGAAAATATACCCCTGGGGTTCACGGTGCATAATATTGAATTGACCCTGGGCAAGGGTGGTCAGCTGGCCCGTTCCGCCGGTTCTAGTGCCTTGATTGTGGCGAAAGAAGGGGATTATGTTACCCTCAAGCTGCCTTCCGGGGAGATGCGCATGGTCTTCAAAAAATGCTATGCCACCATCGGTACGGTAGGCAATGAGGACCACATGAACACCCAGCTTGGCAAGGCGGGGCGGAAACGCTGGTTGGGTATACGGCCGACGGTGCGGGGCATGGCCATGAACCCGGTGGATCATCCCCACGGTGGTGGTGAGGGAAAAAACAAGGGTATCCATCCGGTTACCCCCTGGGGACAGCCGACGAAGGGGTATAAAACCCGGAGTAAGCATAAGCCTTCATCCCGGTTTATCGTGAGCCACGGTAAAAAGAAATAGGAGGGCAGGGTGTCAAGGTCCATTAAGAAGGGGCCCTTCATCGAGAAGAGCCTTTATAAGAAGGTGTTGGAGATGAGTAAGGCGGGGGATCGGAAGATGATTAAAACCTATTCCCGCTGTTCCACGATTATTCCTGAGATGGTGGGTGGAACCATTTCCGTCTATAACGGTAAAACCTGGATTCCCGTATACATTACGGAAAATCTTGTCGGTCATAAGCTTGGCGAATTTGCTCCTACCCGGATTTTCCGGGGACATGCAGGTTCGGACAAGAAGGCCGCTAAATAGTAGGTAGGTATATGGAAACAAAGAGCGGTTATAAGGCGGTAACCAAGTACCTTATTGCTTCACCCTTTAAAATCAGGCCAGTGGCGGATCTGATACGGCGTAAGCCCTATCCCGAGGCCATGTCCCTGCTTGAGAACATGCCCCACAAGGGTGCACGGCTTATCAGAAAGACCGTAAAATCGGCTGCTTCCAATGCATTGGCTCAGGATAAACGGTTGGAAGAAGAAATGCTCTACGTGAAAGCGGTGTTGATTGATGAAGGTCCCCGGTTAAAGCGGGTATGGTTCCGGGCTCGGGGGCGCGCCGATATGCTTCTGAAAAGAATGTGTCATATTACCGTGGTAATTGATGAAACCGGCAAGGCGGGGGAGTAAAGTGGGACAAAAAGTCAATCCGATTGGGCTGCGGATAGGTATTAATAAAACCTGGGGTTCCCGGTGGTATGTGGATCCGAAAGAATATGCCAATACCCTGCATGAGGATTTAAAGCTCCGCAAGCTGATTATGGCTATGCCTGAAACAAAGGGCGCGGATATTGCGGAACTGGAAATTATCCGGCATCCGCAGCGGATCACCATCACCATTCATACTGCCCGTCCAGGGGTCATTATCGGCGTCAAAGGCGCCAATATCGAAAAGATCGGCACGGAACTGCAGAAGCACGTTACCAAAAAAATTCAGATTAAGATTAAGGAAGTCCGTAACGCCGATAGTAACGCCCAGATTGTCGCGCAAAACGTTGCGCGGCAGCTCTTGGCCCGCTCCTCCTTCAGGAGGACCATGAAACAGGCCATTACCAATGCCATGAAAAAGGGCAATGCCCAGGGTGTCAAGGTCAGGCTTTCGGGCCGTCTGGGGGGAGCTGAAATGTCCCGGACCGAGGAGGCCAAGGAGGGGCGTATTCCCCTGCACACCCTGCGGGCGGATATTGATTATGGGTTTGCGGAGGCGCATACTACCTTTGGTTCTATCGGGGTCAAGGTGTGGGTGTATAATGGGATGAAATACGGTAAAGAGCAAAAGGAAGATGCAGGCGCTCTGGTCCGTAATAAGCGGCGTGAGCGGGTCCCCACAAGGAGTTAAGTATGTTGAGTCCTAAGCGTGTTAAACATCGTAAGGTGCAGCGGGGCAATATGCCGGGCAATGCTACCCGGGGCAATACCGTGGTCTTTGGTGACTATGCCTTGGTTGCCCTGGACCGGATGTGGATCACCAACCGGCAGATCGAGGCTGCCCGTATCGCCCTCAACCGCCATGTCAAGCGGGGAGGGAAAATCTGGATACGTATTTTCCCGGATAAGCCCTATTCCAAGAAGCCTGCGGAAACCCGTATGGGTAAGGGGAAAGGGGGACCGGAATACTGGGTCGCCGTGGTAAAGCCGGGGACGGTTATGTTTGAATTGGGGGGTATTGAACGCTCCCTTGCCGAAGAAGCCATGACCTTGGCCGGTGCCAAACTGCCGATACGGACAAAGTTTGTGGCCCGGGCTGATTTTGAGCTGGGTGCCTAGGGGTAAAGGAGTAGGGTATGAAAAATTCGTTTAAAAACCTCACGTTCCCTGAACTCAAGGCGAAACGGGATGAGCTTAATAAGAAATACATGGAACTGCGTTTCCAGGTCGTGATTGGTCATGTGGATAATCCGCTTCAAAAGCGTACCATGCGTCGGCAAATTGCCCGGCTTAATACCTTAATCCGGCAGCATGAACAGGCTTTGAAGGCGTCGGTATAAGGAGTATATGGTGGCAGATGGGGTTGTAAAGGCGCAGGGCGGTAAAAAAGAATTTGTGGGGATAGTTAAAAGCGACAAGATGGATAAGACCATCGTGGTGGCGGTTGAGACGATGACCCTGCACCCGCTGTATAAAAAGTATGTAACCCGGATCAAGAAGGTGAAGGCCCATGATGAAGACAATGCGGCTAAGACCGGAGACCGGGTTAGGGTTGTGGAATGCCGTCCTATCAGCAAAGAAAAATGCTGGAAGCTTGCGGTAATTGTCGAACGCGCACGATAGGGAGTGAACGGGAAATGATTCAGGTAGAGACTTTCTTGAATGTGGCGGACAATTCAGGGGCCAAGCGGGTGCAATGTATCAAGGTGCTAGGTGGTTCCAAGCGGAGATACGCGAGTATCGGTGATATTATTGTGGTGGCGGTTAAGGATGCCTTGCCGACATCGGCGATAAAAAAGGGGTCCGTTGAAAAGGCGGTGGTGGTGAGAACCCATAAGGAATTCCGGCGCCTTGACGGTACCTATATCCGCTTTGACGATAATGCCTGTGTCATTATTGATGCAAGTTTGAATCCCAAGGGAAAACGCATCTTCGGGCCGGTTGCCCGGGAATTACGGGAAAAGGATTACATGAAGATTGTATCCCTGGCCCCTGAGGTGCTATAAAGAAGGAGCGGCGGTATGGAAACGGTTACGCCACATAAATTCAAATTAAAGAAAGAAGATACCGTCCAGATCATTGCGGGCAAAGACAAGGGAAAGCGGGGACGGATCTTAAAAATACTCCGCGACAAGGACCGGGTCGTTGTAGAAGGCGCGAATATCGTTAAGAAGGCGAAAAAGCGTCGTAACCAGCAGGATCGGGGGGGGATTGTTGAGCTTGAGGCGGCGATCCACAGTTCCAATGTGATGATTGTCTGTAAAAAATGCGGGCCTACCCGGATAGGGTATAAGCTTGAGGGGGATACGAAGACCCGGATCTGTCGGAAATGCGGTGAGGTGTTATCATGAAAAGCACTGAGATAAAAAACTACCAACCGCGGCTCAAAAAGATCTATAAGGAGCGGATTGCCCCGGAACTCTTCAAGGAGTTCGGTTATACGTCGACGATGCAGACGCCGCGGCTTGAAAAGATCATCGTCAGTATGGGGGTTGGAGAGGCGCTTCAAAACAAGAAGCTTTTAGACGCCGCAGTGGATGATCTCACCCACATTACCGGGCAGAAGGCGGTTAAGACCAAAGCCCGGAAGAGCATTGCCAACTTCAAGATCCGTGAAGGCCAGGAGATCGGCGTGAAGGTTACCCTCCGGGGGGCCATGATGTATGAATTTCTGGATAGGTTGATTAATGTCGCGCTGCCCCGGGTTAAGGACTTTCGCGGGGTTAATCAGAATGCCTTTGACGGGCACGGGAATTATTCCTTCGGTATCACCGAGCAGATCATTTTTCCCGAAATTGATTTTGATAAAATTGAACGCGTAGCCGGACTTAATATTGCCATCGTAACGACGGCACGGACCGATGCGGAGGCCAAGGCCTTCCTCGCCAAGTTCGGCATGCCCTTTAGGAAGTAACGGAGGTAACATGGCAAGAAAAGCAATGATCATAAAGGCGCTGAGAACGCCGAAATACAAAACCAGAAAGGTGAATCGTTGCCGGATCTGCGGACGGGCGAGGGGTTATTTGCGGAAATTTGAGATGTGCCGCCTTTGCTTTCGTAAACTTGCGAGCGAAGGGCTTATTCCCGGTGTCACCAAATCAAGTTGGTAAGGGAGGAGAACAAGGATGAGCATTTCTGATCCCATTGCGGATATGCTAACCAAAATCCGGAATGCCGGAATGGCAAAGCATGAAAAGGTTGATATTCCTCCTTCCCGGCTGAAACTTGAAATCGTTAAGATTTTAAAGACCGAAGGGTATATCAAGAATTTCAAGAAGGTCAATCAGGATGGCCTTAACGTCATCAGGGTCTTTCTTAAATATGACGAAGGCGCCGGACCGGTTATTCATGGCATTGAAAAGGTTTCAAAGCCGGGCCGCCGGGTGTATATGGGCTATAAAAATATGCCCCGGGTGTATAATGGATATGGTACCCTCATCGTTTCAACATCGATAGGGGTTACCACTGGCAAAAAGGCCGCTGAAAAGAAAGTCGGCGGCGAAGTCATCTGTACCGTCTGGTAAGAGGGAAAGTATGTCACGTATCGGAAAAATTCCGGTTAAGGTTCCCAAGGGGGTAACGGTTACCTTTGAAGAGGCGGTCATGACCGTGAAAGGCCCCAAGGGTACCTTGACCCAAAAGTACCATCCGGTTATAACTTTTGAAAGCCGGGGAGATGAGATAGTGGTGGGCCGCCATAATGAAGAGAAGCAGACCCGGGCTTTTCATGGACTGTACCGTAATCTCCTCAATAATATGGTGGTGGGGGTATCGACGGGTTTTACCCGAGCCTTGGTTATTACCGGTGTTGGATACCGGGCTGAGGTCCAGGGGGCGCTCCTCTCTCTGAGTCTGGGGTATTCTTCGGATTTCTTTGTGGGTATCCCTGAGGGCCTTGGGGTAGCGGTGGAAGCGGGCGGAAAGGTCGTGGTGAGCGGTATTGATAAACAGCGGGTCGGCGAATTTGCCTCCCAGATACGGAAGCTCCGGCTCCCTGAACCCTATAAGGGCAAGGGTATCCGGTATGAGGATGAACACATCAGAAGGAAGGTCGGTAAATCCGGCGTTAAATAGGGTGTAACGTATGTTGCGAAAAATGGTCGAAAGAGACAGAAAACGGCTTAAGCGGAAGACCCATATCCGTAAGGTTGTTTCCGGTACCCCGGAACGGCCCCGGATGACCGTTACCCGGAGTAATCGGCATTTGTCCATACAAATCATTGACGACACCAAGGGACATACCTTGGCGTCCGCTTCAACCTTGGAAAAGGAATGTAGAAGCATTAAGCCCACGGTGGAAGGTGCGGGTCAATTAGGGGAGATTATGGGGAAACGGCTCCTGGAGCAGGATATCAAAACCGTTGTTTTTGATAGGAATGGGTATTTATATCATGGCCTGGTAAAAGCGATGGCCGACGGAGCCCGGAAAGCCGGGATTCAATTCTAGGGGGCGGCATGGAACATTCACGGGATAGAGACCGGGATAGGGATAGAAATTCGGAAAAAGACAAGGAATTTGTCGAAAAGCTGGTTAAGCTCAACCGCACCGCGAAGGTGGTCAAGGGTGGACGCCGGTTTTCATTTTCCGCTCTGATGGTCATTGGAGACCGGAAGGGTAAGGTGGGGTATGGTTTCGGGAAGGCTAATGATGTTTCCGAAGCCATTCGTAAGAGTATTGAAAAGGCAAAGCGGAATATGGTGCTGCTGCCGGTTAAGAATGGCACCATCCCCCATGAGATTCAGGGGCTGTTCAAGGCGTCCCGGGTTCTTTTGCGGCCCGCCTGTTCCGGTACGGGAATCATCGCCGGGGGGGCGGTTCGGGCGATCATGGAAGCCGGCGGGGTTACCGATGTGTTGAGTAAGTCCATCGGGGCTTCGAGCCAGTACAATGTGGTCAAAGCGACCTTTGATTGTATCAGTAAGATGATGGATGCCAAGACCATCGCCAAGAATCGGGGTAAGTCCCTCAAGGAACTATGGGGGTAAGGGGCATGGCGCAGCGAATCAAAATCCGTCTTATCCGCAGTACCATTGGAGCGCTTCCCAAGCAGCGGGCTACGGTCCGTTCTTTGGGGCTCCGAAAAATCGGGTCCGCCGCCGAACAGGAGGCGAGTCCTTCGGTGCTGGGAATGATTAAGGTTGTTTCCCATTTGGTTGCGGTGGAGGAGCTAAAATAATGCATGATTTTGACTTACATGCCCCCGCAGGAGCCAATAAACGGAAACGTATTATTGGCCGGGGTCAAGGTTCCGGCAGGGGAACCACTGCTGGGAAGGGGACTAAAGGACAGAAGGCCCGGTCCGGCGGTAAGACCTACGTGGGCTTTGAAGGGGGCCAGATGCCCCTGTACCGTCGGCTTGCCCAACGGGGGTTTTCCAATTATCCCTTTAAAAAGGAATTCCAGGTGGTAAACCTAGGGGAAATCGAGAAGCGCTATGCTGACGGGGAAACGGTTGATGTGGCGACCTTAACCCGGAAAAGACTCATTAAGGGGACGGCGCCGGTCAAGATCCTGGGGAATGGGGATTTCACCAGAAAACTCACCGTGGTGATCGGGGCCTTGTCCGCGTCGGCCAAAGAGAAGATTGAAAAGGCGGGCGGGACGGTCGCGGCTCCGGGCAGCGGGGTTCCCGATGCAGGTTCCGGCGCCGATGCAGCCGGTGTGAATGCCACCGATGCTCACTAAATCGTTATAGGAACAGGGTGCATGGCTAATCCATTGGTTGGTATTTTCAGAGTCAAGGAACTGCGGGAACGTATTTTCTTTACTGCATTGATGTTGGTTGTTTTTCGTATTGGCGCGGTGCTTCCCATCCCGGGAATCAATGTCCGGGAACTGAACGCCTATTTTCTTTCTCAGCAAAATTCCGGTAACGCGATTGTTGATTATCTTGACTTCTTTGCTGGGGGTGCTTTTTCCAATTTTTCGGTGTTTATGCTGGGGATCATGCCCTACATCTCAATGTCGATCATCATGCAGCTCCTCCTCATTGTGTTTCCCACCTTGAAGAAGATTTCTCAGGAGGAGGGGGGCAGGAAGAAGATTCAATCCTACCAGCGAATCGGAACGGTGGTGGTCTGTCTTATTCAATCCTTTGCGGTAACCCAGTATGCCCAAAGTATTTCCCGGAGCGTGGAAAATCTGCTCAGTATGAACCTGGTGCAGTTTACCCTGATTGCCATGCTGACCGTCACCACGGGAACCATGTTTCTCATGTGGATAGGGGAGCAGATCACTCAGCGGGGTATTGGAAACGGTATTTCGCTGTTGATTTTTGCCGGTATTGTGGCGCGTCTTCCCCATGCAATATGGGAATTGTTCGGGCGGGTACGGAACGGGGACCTTAATCTGGTGTTCGTGATTGTGGTTTTTGCCATGTTTGTGGCGGTGGTTGCCCTGGTGGTCTTTGAACAGCAGGGGCAGCGGAAGATTCCGGTGAATTACGCGAAGCGGGTCGTGGGGAGGCGCATGTACGGCGCCCAGAATACCTATATTCCCTTCAAGATCAATCCCTCCGGGGTGATACCGGTTATCTTTGCATCTTCCATCCTGACCTTTCCCCTCCAGATAGCTTCGACCATCGGCGGGAATGTGGCGTGGCTGGCAACGGTTTCCCGGGTATTAAGTCCCCAAGGCATGCTGTATAACGTGTTATATGTGATGCTCATCATCTTCTTCGCCTATTTCTATACCCAGGTAAGCCTGAATCCCATAGAAATTGCCAAGAACATTCGGGAAAACGGCGGTTCCATACCAGGAATCAGAACGGAACGGATCGAGGAATACCTCACCAAGATACTGAACCGGATTGTGCTTCCCGGCTCGTTGTATCTGGCGCTGATCGCGATAATTCCGACCATCATCCAGCGGCTCTTTAACTTTCCTTCCTCAATATCGTACCTGATGGGGGGAACGTCGCTCTTGATCCTGGTAGGGGTGGACCTGGATACCATGAGTCAGATTGAGGGGCTGTTAAAGATGCATCACCATGAAGGGTTGACTAAACGGGGACGGCTCCGGGGACGGAATCTGTAAGCATTCTGCGATTGACAAAGTGGTTACAATTCGTTTTAATAGAAAAAATGACCCTATGGTTTTGTCCTGGGGTTTATAAAGGGAGAAGGTTGGATGAAAGTTCGGACCAGTGTAAAGCCTATTTGTGATAAATGTAAGGTGATTAAACGAAACGGTATCGTACGGATCGTTTGTCAGAATCCTAAACATAAACAAAGGCAAGGGTAGGAGTTTCTATGGCGCGTATAGCGGGGGTTGATCTCCCCAATAAGCATGTAAACATTGCCTTGACCTATATTTTTGGGATTGGCAGGTCCAGTGCGGATGAAATTTGTGTGAAGGCAAAGATAGATCCCCAACGGCTTATCAATGACCTTTCTCAGGAGGAGCTTAACGGACTCAGGCAGCTTATTGAGAATGAGTATAAGGTTGAAGGACGGTTACGTACCGAAATTGCCCTGAACATCAAGCGGCTGATGGATATTGGCTGTTACCGGGGACTTCGGCATCGTAAGGGACTCCCCTTGCGGGGGCAAAGGACCCGGACCAATGCTCGTACCCGTAAGGGTAAGAAAAAGACCGTCGCCGGTAAGAAGAAATAAGCGGAGGATAGGGTGGCTGCTAATACAAAGACAAAAAAGCGAAAAGAGAAGAAGTCCGTGTATGAGGGGAACGTATATATCCAGGCTACGTTCAATAATACGATTGTGACTATCACCGATATTATGGGAAACGCCATTTCCTGGGCCAGCTCTGGAGGGCTTAACTTTAGGGGCGCCAAGAAATCGACCCCCTTTGCGGCGCAAACCGTTACCGAAACCGCAGCTCAGAAGGCCATGCAGGTTGGGCTGCGGGAGGTGCATGTCTATGTCAAGGGGCCGGGTATCGGCAGGGAATCGGCGATTCGTCAGCTTGGGGCGCTGGGCATCAAGGTAAAATCCATTAACGATGTTACGCCGATTCCGCATAACGGTTGCAGGCCTCGCAAGACTAGGCGTATCTAAGGGGGAAGAAGAATATGGCACGATATACCGGACCTGTTTGCCGTTTATGCCGGACCGAGCAGAAAAAGCTGATGCTCAAGGGCGGACGTTGCAGAAGTGATAAGTGTCCGATTAATAAAAAACGGCCCGCACCGGGGAAGGACCCCAAGGCGCGGCCGGGGAAACGTTCGGATTATGGTATCCAACTCCGGGAGAAACAGAAGCTTAAGCGAATATATGGCATGCAGGAAAAGCAATTCGGTCTTTTCTTTGAACGGGGCCTGCGGATGACCGGTATTACTGGTGAGAATCTGTTTGTATTACTGGAGCGCCGGCTTGATAACGTGGTGTATCGGTTGCGGTTCGCGGTGAGCCGGAGTCAGGCGCGGCAGATTGTGCTGCATGGACATGTGACGGTTAATGGGAAACGGGTCAATGTGCCCTCCTATTTGGTCAAGCCTGAGGATGTGATAGCAATCAAGGAGTCCAGTAAGAGTCTTGTCGTTATCAAGGACGCATTAAAGGAATTCGGTAAGTCCGGGGTCATGCCGTGGTTGCAGCTTGATCCGGATGGGATGAAGGGGACCCTCCTTACCGCTCCCCGGCGGAGCGATATAACTGATCTTGCGGACATCAAAGAACAGATGATTGTTGAATATTATTCTAAATAAGGAGTCCTCATGGCCCGTAAGAACCTCCTTAAAGGATTCAAACGTCCGAAAGGAATTACTTTTGAGCATGGTGAACTGCGATCGAATTATGGTAAGTTCATCGCCGCTCCCTTCGAACCGGGATTTGGTACGACCGTGGGTAATACCTTACGCAGGGTGCTTCTTTCCTCGATTCAGGGATATGCGATTACTGCGGTTAAGATTACATCCTACGATGGTGAGGGGGTTGCTCATAACGTTTCCAGTGAATTTGAAACGATACCTAATATTGTTGAGGATACCCTTGAAGTTATCAATAATCTCAAGCAAATCCGGTTGCGGCTTCCCAATGCAGTAGAACAGGATATACTCCTCTATGAATGGTCTGGAAAGACCGAAGTTAAGAGTGATGATTTTGGCAAGGTTGGACAAGTAGAGGTCTTGAGCGCTGGCCAGCATATTATGACCCTCATGGATAATGCCCGGCTTGATTTTGAGATTCAGATTGATCTGGGTCGTGGGTATGTCCCCTCGGAGATCAATGATCACTATGTGGAGGTGATTGGTACCATTCCCCTGGATGCGATTTTTTCCCCGGTAAAAAAGGTAAAATTCGAGGTGGTACCGACCAGGGTAGGCCAGCGCGCTGACTATGATAAACTGGTGCTTGAAGTGTGGACCGATGGAACCATTCGGCCTGAGGATGCTGTGGCTGAGGCTGCAAAGATAGTCAAAGAGCATTTCTCGACCTTTATCAATTTCGATGATAACAACCTGGGCTTAGATGAAGATCTTGACGAAGACGATGAGCGGATCCGTCAAATTCTCAATACCCCGGTTGAGGAATTGGAACTGTCGGTCCGTTCATCAAACTGTCTTAAAAACGCAAATATTAAGACCATTGGCGAGTTAACCCGGAAGACTGAAGATGATATTACCAAGACGCGTAATTTTGGAAAAAAATCGCTTCAGGAAATAAAGGAAAAACTCAGGGAATGGAACCTGAGTCTTGGGATAACCGATCTCAGTGTGCTCAAGAACGCGGTAAAAATTACCTCTCAAAAGGAAGAAGAAGAAGATGAAGCATAAAAGAGGCTTTAATCCCCTTGAACGGATGCAAGCGCACCGGAAAGCCCTTCATCGCAATATGGTTACCTCCTTGTTCAAGTACGAACGGATCAGGACCACGAAGGCGAAGGCCCTTGAGATCCGCCGGAGCGCTGAAAAGTTGATAACCCGGGCAAAGGTTGATTCGGTTCATAACAGGCGTATTGTGTCCAGTCGTTTGTATGATGAAGGTATGGTGGCAAAGCTGTTTAACGACATTGCCCAGCGTATGAGGGATCGGCCTGGTGGGTATACGAGGATTATCAAGCTCGGTGAACGGCTCGGGGATGCGGCGGAGATCGTTATCCTTGAATTAGTTGATTATAAGCTTGATACCGAGGATGCATCGGATAAGAAGGCAAAAAAGGCCGCCAAGAAGGAAGATAAAAAGGCTTCCAAAAAAGAAAAAAAAGGCGCTGAAAAAGCCAAGGCTGTTAAAACTGCTTAAATTGAAAGGGAGTAAGGTATGTCTAAAGCGCATAGGGGCAAGGGAATCCGGGAACTTTTCTCCCGTGGACGGGGAGAATGCCCGGTCTGTAAAAGAACCAATGTAAAGATTCTGTATGAACAGGAAGCAGGGGGAAAAAAGGTTACCATTTGTAAAACCTGTAAGGCCGCAATTAAACATGGTAAGAAAAGCATTACCCCGGCGTAATACCACTGCTGGTCCTATCTAATGGAAGAAACGATTACCCTCTTAAGAGAATCTGCCGCCATGTTAGAGGGGCATTTTCTCTTGTCTTCGGGACGCCATTCAAATCGGTATTTTCAGTGTGCCCGGCTTTTGCAGTACCCTGAACGGGCTGCCGCCGCTTTGTTGCCCGTGGCGGAACGGATTAAGGCTGATATAAAGGCGGGAACCTTAGCGCTTGATGCGGTGGTGGGACCTGCCTTGGGGGGTATTATCGTGGCCTATGAACTCGGCCGCCAGTTGGGGCTGCCGGGGCTTTTTACCGAGCGGGATGAAGGGGGGGGGATGGCGCTCCGCCGGGGGTTTACCCTTAAAAAAGGAGCGCGGATTCTTATGGCTGAAGATGTCATTACCACCACTAAATCTTTGGGGGAATGTGCACAGGCGTTGGAGGATGTGGGGGTGGTTGTTGTTGCGGTGGTCTGTATTGTGGATCGCCGACAAGCGGGGGTCAGTATCTCGTGGCCTCTCTATGCGGCCTGTCAGGTAGATGTGGCAGACTGGGAGGCGGCTTCCTGTGAACTGTGCACAAAGGGAGTTCCCCTGGTAAAGCCGGGATCGCGGAAGTTGTAATCCTACAGATGAGGATCTCTGCGAATTCGTCATGCGGAAGCACGGCCTGGATGTTTCCTTTCTTCGTTCCGATGTGCGTCACGGCTTTATTTTCAGCTTCTAGGAGGATCTCAAGCTTGACGTAAGCCTGGATGAGATCGAGGCCGACTTATGTCCCCGTGCTTCAAGCATCCGGTCAAATTTTGTCAGGTAGCTGTTGCTCAACAGCGGAGACAGGTTTCCCCCTTGCGGGGTTCCCTGCTCGGTTTGACTTACCAGGCCGTCTAATGCCACGCTTTAAGAACGTGCGTATCAATGCAACCACCCGTTTGTCCTTCACTGTTTCCTGTACCATGCTTATCAGCACATCGTGATTTACCGTATCAACGTATTGTTCCACGTCCAGGTCTACCACATAGTGGCACCCTTCCTCGTAGTACCCTTTCGCTCTCTGTATCGCCTGGTGTGCGCTCCGTCCGGGTCCGAACCCGTACCTGCTGCCGGAAAAGGTTTTCTCAAATATCGGTTGGAGTACCTGCACGATTGCCTGTTGTACTACCCGGTCTACGACCGTTGGTACTCCCAGCAACTGCTTTCCGCCGTCCGGTTTGGGTATCTCTACCCACCGTACCGGCTTCGGTGCATACCATCCGCATCTGATACGCTCAATCAATTCGTGGTAGTGTTCTCGTAGCAGCCAATGAATTCCGTTTCCGGGTTCATCATTTTCTGCTCGCGCTGCATTGTCTTACACTCTTCTCATTTCTTGAGACTTTCCATTGTTCAGTCCTTCCCCTTTGGTTTATTCTCCCTCCACACAGGACATTCCCCTTCCAGGTACTATAGCTTCTGCTGACTTCTTGCAATGCAGCCGTACATCACGGCACGGGTTCCAGATGTTGTAACCGTTCACCGGGTAGTGGACTCGCTTCCAGTGAATCGCTCCTTCTTTCTGGACGAGGTGCGCTGTTTCCAGCGGCCAAGGTCATCCTAAAAGGTTTCTCCTCGGTCTTTCTTTCACGAGCTTTCGTGACACAATGCGGGGCAAGGTTAGGTTCTTGTCCAGTTCTCCAAGAACCTGCTCATATACCCGAACCGACGCAGTAACACGCTCCTGATCATGCAGCAGGTTTTCGTACCGCGCCTGAATCATGCGCTCAAAATCGCGGATATCCTCTTCCACCCGCTTCCGGGGAATTGAAACTAACCCATAGACCAGGTATTCTTCCCGGTTATTCGATCCGGGGAACACCTTGGTGTAGTAGGCCGCTGGTTTTTCCCGGCTTACCATTGTCTAGGCATAGGTGAATACCTCATCATCATAGTAATCAATAGTCTGCAGCGCCGTGCCCCCATTGGTACCATACAAGGTTCTGACCTGAATCAGCTCCCCGTAAAACCGTGCCACTTAAACCATGTTTCAAGAGAGCAAGAACCTGGCTGAAACACTATTGAACAAAAACCATAAGATAGGGTAAAATAAGTTATGGAAAGGAACATGAAACAATGGCAGATTTCGACCTTATCGGCGGCTCTTATCGCGGTTACCGGCTTTAGGGTATCGCTGTTTATCCATTCCCTGCAGTAGTTACGCGCTTAGGAAAGCTGTATAAAGGAGTACGTCATGGATAAGAAAAGTTATCCGGGGGTTATTGACCATTGGGCGGATGAAACCGCGGCAAAGATAATCCGGGAGAAGGGTGAGAAGGAGCAGTACACCTGCGCATCGGGGATTACCCCCTCTGGAACGGTGCATATCGGTAATTTCAGGGAGATAATCTCGGTGGACCTCGTGGTCCGGGCCTTGCGGGACCTGGGCAAACAGGTGCGGTTCATCTATTCCTGGGATGATTACGATGTGTTCCGTAAGGTCCCCAAGAACATGCCTAAACAGGATGATCTGGTCAAGTACCTCCGGTTTCCCATCACCATGGTGGAGGATCCCTGGGGCCGGGATGCGAGTTATGCCCGGCATCATGAGGTGGATGTGGAGACCATGCTACCCTTGGTGGGGATTCACCCTGAATACTTATATCAAGCCAAGAATTACCGCGCCGCTCAATACGCTGCGGGAATCCGCAAGGCCCTGGAACACCGGGAGACCCTCAAGAGCATTCTGGATAAATTCCGGGATGAGGAGCATAAGATCCAGGGCGAGTGGTGGCCCATCAGCGTGTTCTGTGATGAGTGCAACCGGGACGACACGGACATTGGCGGCTGGGACAACGAGTGGGCAGTGTCCTACCACTGCAATCTGTGCGGCCATACCGAAACCGTGGACCTTCGTACTGCCAAGGGGGTCAAGCTCGGCTGGCGGATAGACTGGCCCATGCGCTGGGAATACGAGCAGGTTGATTTTGAGCCTGCGGGCAAGGACCATCACAGTCAGGGGGGATCCTTCGATACTGCCCGGCACGTGTGCAAGGAGGTGTACGGCTGGGACGCTCCGGTGAGTTTCCGGTACGATTTCATCGGTATCAAAGGGTCTGTCGGGAAAATCTCCAGTTCATCGGGGATCGTGGTTGATTTGAAGGACCTCCTGCGGGTATACACCCCGGAACTGGTCCGCTTCCTCTTTGCCGGAACCCGGCCCAACACGGAATTCACCATCTCCTTTGATTTGGACGTGATCAAGATCTACGAGGATTACGACCGGACCGAGCGTATTGCCTGGAAGATCAATGCTGCCAAGGATGAGGCGGTTTACCGGAAAGAACGGCGGATCTACGAACTCTCCCAGGTCCAGGGAGTGCCTTCGGTGATGCCCTACCAGGTTCCCTTTCGGCACCTCTGCAGCCTCATCCAGGTAGCCGACGGAGACATCGACAAAACCATCGCCGGCCTTACGGATATTACACCGGAGCAGGTTCCCGGATTACAGCGCCGCTGCCAATGCGCCAAGTACTGGGTTGAGAAATGCGCCCCGGAAGAATTCCGCTTCCGGCTCCGGCCTGCGGGGGAAAAGGCCGCTGTAAGCGAGGCTGAAGCCGCGGCAGTGCGGGGAATTCGAGACCGAGTCATTGCCGCCATCGACGCATACCCCGACGACAAATCGTGCGCCGAAGCCATCTACAAGGTGGCCGAGGATCATGGCATGGACGGCAAGGTGCTTTTCCGCGCCGCGTACCAGGCCCTGATCGGTAAAGACCAAGGCCCCCGGCTCGCCAACTTCCTGCGCTCTATCAGCAGGGAGCGGCTTCTGGGTATTCTCGCGGGATATTAGCATAACGGAGCTGGGAATGCCCGAGTTGTCATGCCGTCAATGAAAGAGATGAGAACGCAGCGATAAATCTCAAAGACTATGGAATAAACAAAATACTCACGCGACGTGAGGAATTAACGCCTGTGGACATGGAAACGCTGGCTCTCGCTGAAGGGAGTGAAACTACTGTGGAAAGACCTGAAAAGGAAAGAAGCAGGAATCTTGTGGAACAATCTGCGTGAGCAGACCAAGCCACAAGCCCCTAGCCTTTAGGCAAGAGGGATCATAAACCGGTTTGACCGTTTTCTTGAGGGGTCTTAGATTTTACCGGATTAGTATGTCATGCTTAAAAAAGCGCATGGAGATTATTATGTACACCTGCATCATTGATACCCCGTTAGGCGCTATGCGGGCAGCCGCTAAAACAGCAGCTTCCCCAGAGGGAACCGCCGCCCTCACCGGGCTTTGGTTTATTGGCCAGAGATATTATCCTGAAAAAATCGAAGCATGGATCGATGGATCATAGGGTTTTCGGGCTGCTCCGTGAATGACTGGAATCGTATTTTGCGGGGAAAAATCCTGAATTCCTGGTTCCCCTTGCGCCCCAGGGATCGCCCTTCCGTCAGTCGGTATGGAATTTGCTCCTGAAAATCCCCTACGGACAAACCACCACCTATAGTGCGCTCGCAGCGCAGTTGACTGGCGGGAGCAACCGCTCCCCCCTATCCGCCCGGGCAGTAGGCGGGGCCGTTGGACATAATCCAATCTCCCTGCTCATACCCTGCCACCGGGTTATCGGCGCGGGAGGCAGCCTTACCGGTTATGCAGGGGGTGTTGACCGCAAGAAAACCCTCTTGGAACTTGAACAGAAAACGGCGATCTCCACCGGGGGCGATGGAGCGTAACCAGTACCGCATCGGATTTTTAGAGCAGGAAATAATTGCCGGTCCCTACGGGCTATAGGGCAGTCCTCCGATGCGGTTTGGGCTGCCCGGAGGTCTTCGCTGATCTCATCCAGCAGCTCCGGGAAGAACGCCTCTGCATCAAACACATCGAAAACTGAGGACTACCCCCGGCAAGCCTTGAAACAACTCAGGAATTACTTTTGATGCTTGACATGGAATGATCCGGGGTGTAATCTGTAGAGAGCTTATGCTGTAAACCAAAATTCTATAAAGCGAGTATGCTTATGGTATTATCAAAATATGAAAAACAACTCTATTATAAAATTTTGACTGGGCTTTTAGCCTTCATCAATGATACCTATAATATAATTCCTTTTTTTAATCCCCGTAGAAGGCCCTTTTCAAAGGAAGCCACTAAGAACATGGTATTAATACGGGATAAATTATGGGAAGATGTTTCCATTATCGATGCATAATTGATTCAACAGCAAAATTAGTACCTGAACAACGATTTATTCTCAAGGGCTGGAAACAACGAATCCAGGGTTCTTTTGTGGTTGTTGAGCATCGAAAAAAATATACCGTTTTCATTGATGAACAAGAGCGATTATTTGGAGTCCTTGGATTGTTCGGATCCCATATCCGTTCATCTGCCGGAAGAATATTTGCCTGTCTTGGTGAATACGGTACTGGTTCCTTTCAGAAATAAGATTGTCTATGACGGCATGTTAAAGTATACTCCGGTTACCACTAAAAAAGAGCAGCACTATCAAGCCCAAGTAAAGGAACGGTATGGTATTTTAAAGGAACAAACAGACATTATCACATCAATTACAATAAACCCGGAATGAATCTCGCTAAAACAATGTCAACCCACGGAGTAGGGATATGGCAAAAGACATGGGTTTATACACGAGTAATTCGTATTTTTCTTTCAGTATAAGATACTACAGTTTGAGTTGTTTGTTTTCATTGGTTAGTTTTAGATTATCATCAGTATGTGACTATAACCGCATAGATAATTCCGAGTCTGCCTGAACAGTCTTGTCGGACAGCTGTTTGTCGGATTGTTGCGTGTTTATTGGATGTGGTATATGTGCAATTGCTTTATCAGCCGTGTTTACGGTCTTGCGTGTCATATAAACTATTATCAACGGGAAAAAGGTCCCCCTGATTGATCTGTACCATTTCTCGAACAGAAAAAACACGGAGACTGACTTTTATAAACCCGTAATGACTATCATCAAGATGACAAAACATAGTGTATAAGGTTTTTTGTATATCCTCGGCGAAAAACATGGGGGGACCTAAGCCCCCCCCGGTAGTACTTCTTGTTTTGCTCCTTTTTTAATGCCTTGACCTTGACAGGATATTCACCTTATTTCGCCAGCAGCCGATTCAGCCGCTTCACAAAATCTGCAGGGTCCTTGATCTTCACCCCTTCCACGAGGAGGGCCTGATCCAGCAGCACCCCCGCTACATCAGCGATACGTTCTTCGTCTTCAATGTCCCTGAGACCTGCCACGATGGGGTGTTCCCCGTTGACTTCCAGGATAGGCTTGATGTCAGGCATCTCGGTTTGGCCCATGGCCCTCAGCATCTGGGCCATCTGGATGCTGGGGTCGTTTTCATCTGCCACAATACAGGAGGGGGAATCGTGGAGGCGGCGGGAAAGCTTCACCTCTTTCACCCTATCCCCCAGGGCCTTCTTGATTTTCTCAATGACCGGCTTAATCTCCTTTTCCGCCTGCTTGTTCCGCTCCCCCAGTTCCTCGTCAGCACCGGACCGGTTCACCGC